>JAHEBL010000038.1:0-14171 GCA_024642265.1 Haliea sp.
ACCTGTCGGGTGGCTATTTCCGCAATGGACCAAACCCGGTGTACCAGCCGAAAAACCGGTACCACCCGTTTGACGGGGACGGCATGGTTCACGGCGTGTATTTTCGCGATGGCAAGGCTGCTTATCGCAATCGCTATGTCGAGACACGTGCCCGGCAGCAGGAGCGGGCTGATGGCAGGTCGGTCTCCCCCGGGGTGATGGGGCCCTTTGATTACAGCATATCCCCCTTTGGCATCAAGGATACCTCCAATACGGACGTCTTCTGTTACAACGGCGATCTGATGACCCTTTGGTACAACGCCGGTCACCCCTACCGCCTGGACAGCCAAACTCTGGAGACAAAGGGTTACTTCGACCTGCAGGGCAGGCAGCAGCGGCGTATGTCGGCCCATTCCAAGGTGGATTGGAGCACGGGAGAGCTGCTGTTCTTCGACTACGGCGACGAGCCACCATTTATGACCTATGGGGTGGCGGACCCCGCTGGGAAGTTGCTGCACGAGGTGGCCATCGACCTGCCCGGTCCGCGCCTGCCCCACGATATCGGCTTCACCAGCAACTACGCCATCCTCCATGACCTGCCGTTTTTCCACGACATGGATGTGCTGCGCCAGCACAAATTCCGGGTGCTGACTTTCCATCGCGACATCCCCACCCGCTTTGGCATCATCCCCCGCCGGGGTCAGGGCAGCGAGGTGCGCTGGTTCGAGTGTGAACCCTGTTACATTCTGCATGTGACCAATTGCTGGGAAGAGGGTGACTGGGTGGTGATGGATGGCTGTCGGTCACTCAACCCGATGCCGGATTCGCAGCCCGGGGAGGGGGAGCTGGCGTCCATGCTGGCATACATGCGGCTGGAGGCGAACGCCTATCGCTGGCGCTTCAACCTGAAAACAGGCGAGGTGCGAGAGGGCGACATCGACGACCTCAATACGGAGTTCAACAAATCCAACCCGGTTTTCCACGGCGTTAAAAGCAGGTATTCCTACCACCAGCGCATCCCCCTGCTGCATGAGGGCGGCCATACGCTGCGCTTTACCGGCCTGGTGAAATACAACAACGACACCGGCCAGCACAGCCAGTGGAACTACGGCCCGGGCGTCTTCGGCAGCGAGGCGGTGTTCGCACCCAGGCCCGGGGCCGACCGCAGCTCCGGCGAGGATGACGGCTACGTGATCACCATGGTGACCGACAGCCGCAACTGGAAATCCGAGTGCCTGGTGTTCGCTGCCACCGATATCACCCCCGGCCCAATCTGCCGGATACAACTGCCCCACAGGGTGCCCTCCGGTTTCCACGCCACCTGGGCGCGTGGCGAGGATCTGTATAACCAGGGCCAACTCAGTTAGCCTGAACAGGATCTGGCATGACCGACTTTTTAGCACGTCACCGGGCGACGCTGGACAAGGCACTGGACGCCTGCGCCCGCCGTCACTCCTGGACCGCCTACCCCGAGAGCCCCAGCAGCAAGATCCACGGTGAGGAAAAACCCGCCGCGGGCCGGGCCCGCTTCGAGGCCATGCTGGGCACCGCTTATCCACTGCAGCAACCGGGCGAGATTGGCCGCACGGGGGCGGAGCTGTCCCCCTACACGGGGGAGCCTCTGGGGATCAGCTACCCGAAAATGGATGTGGGCGTTCTATATGAGGCGATCGCGCAGGCCATGCCCACCTGGCGCGCCGCGCCAGCCGATACCCGTATCGGCATCTGCCTGGAAATCCTGGACCGCTGTGCGGGCCAGCTGTTCGAAAACGCCCACGCCACCATGCACACCAGCGGCCAGAGCTATATCATGGCCTTCGCCGGCAGTGGCGCCAACGCCCTGGACCGGGGCCTGGAGGCGCTGGCCTACGCCCACAAGGCAATGGCCGATGTGCCCACCTCTGCCCAGTGGGAACGCCAGTTCGGCAAGGGCGGCGCCGCCAGGCTGGAGAAACAGTATCATCTGATTCCGCGCGGTATCGGCGTGGTTATTTGCTGCGCTACTTTCCCCCTGTGGAACGGCTATCCGGCCCTCTGCGCCAGCCTCGCCACCGGCAATCCGGTGGTGTTCAAGCCCCATCCCAGCGCCATCCTGCCGGTGGCGATGGTGACCGACGTCTGCCGCGAGGTGCTGGCAGAGGCGGGCTTCGATCCCAACCTCGTCAGCATGGTGGCCGATACCCGCGAGGAGCCCGCCACCATGGGCCTGCTGGAGCACCCGGCAACGGCCATCGTCGATTTCACCGGCAGCCCGTCTTTCGGCCAATGGATAGAGCGGCACTGTAGCGACAAACTGGTGTACACGGAGACTGCCGGCTGCAACTCGGTGGTGATCGAATCCACCGACGACCTGCCGGCGATGGCCGCCGCCATCGCCCATTCGCTGTGCCAGGCCTCGGCCCAGATGTGCACCAGCGTGCAGAATATCCATATCCCCGCGGGCGGCATCCTGGCCGCGGGAGAGCGGGTCAGTTTCGACGAGGTGGCCGCGGCGATCGTCGCGGCTGTGGAGAAACACCTGGAAAATCCGCAGGTGCTGTGCGGCACCCTGGTGGATGAGGCGATCCTGAAAACGATTGAGCGCTACCGCGGTCTCGCGAAGCACAGCGGGAGGCTGCTGCGGGATTCAGCCCCGCTGGATTACCCGGACTTTCCTCGCGCGCGTACCGCATCGCCTCTTATCCTGGAGGTGACAGAGGCCGCCCGGGATCTTTATCGGGCTGAGATATTCGGCCCCGTGTCATTCCTGATCAGGGGTGACACCATTGAAGACTGCCTGCGGGACGCCACCACCAATGCCCGGGAGCGCGGGGCAATTACCTCTCACGTGTACTCAGTGAACGATACATTTCTGGAGCGGGCGGTGAATGCCTACCACGACGCGGGCGCTTCGGTAGCCTGCAACCTGGTGGGTATGCCGATCAATTTCGCGGCGGCCTACTCTGATTATCACGTAACCGGCCTCAACCCCGCCGGCAACGCCTGCCTGACCGACCTGGCGTTTGTCGCCGGCCGTTTTCGCATCGTGCAGAGCAAGCGAATGGTGTGATGCCGGCCGGACGGATCAGGCCATTCCGACCGGTTGCCGGTGTCAGGGGGTCAGGTCCCGAATGATCTCGATGGCTGTCGGCCTGGCGAGCTTGCCTGTGGGGTTGAGTTTGCGCATCTCGGGAATCATCGCCGCCAGCTCCGCCTCCCGGTTACCCGGGGCGGGGTGGGTGCTGAGGAACTGGGGCGGGGCGGAACCACCCAGGGCGCCCATCTTCTGCCACAGGGTCACGGCCGCATCCGGGTCGTAGCCCGCGCGTACTGCCAGCTCCATGCCGATGCGGTCCGCCTCCGACTCCGCGGTGCGGCTGTTGGGCAGCTCCAGTGCCAGTTTAGCCGCCATGGCGCCGCCAGCCATGGTGGCCATCGGCTTGTCCGAGGCTACGCCGATCGCGAGAACTCCAATGGAGGTGGCCATGGCGCGGGACATGCGTTCCGCCGTGTGGTTGGCCAGGGCGTGGGAAATCTCGTGGCCCATGATCTGGGCGAATTCCGCGTCGGTGAGCTTCAGCTTGTCGAACAGGCCGGTGTACACCGCCATGCGCCCACCCGCCATACACCAGGCGTTGACGGTTTCCGGGTCATCGATAATCGCCACGCTCCACTCCCAGTTGGCCGTGTTGGGGTACAGGGCGATGGCCTCGGTGACCAGCCGGCCGGTGATAGTGGCTACCCGGTCTGCCACCCTGGGGTCATCGAGGAGCTTGTTCTCCTTGTCCAGGTCGCTGACCGTGCTGAGATAGGCCTGTTTTGACTGGACGATCGCCGCGTCCGGTGAAATCAGCATCAGCTGGCGGCGCCCGGTCGGGCTGGTGGCGCAGGCGGTGAGGAGGCTGAGGGCCAGCGCGATGATAAATACTTTTTTCATAATCAACCCGGTGCAATCCTGGTGAAGTTCAAGCTGTTGGACAGCCTATTTTACTGAAGATTTCTTTTGCGTGCCCAGCTCATGTGTGGCCGTTTCAAAAACACGGGATACGCCCCGTCCGCGCGCGTCCGATGCGGCCAGTATCCCCGAACCGTTGCGCTGTATCGCCTGCACGTCCCCCAGGTCACCCCAGCTGTTGGCCTCGACCGCGTAACCGATGGCCCGCAGGTCCGTGGCAGTTGCCTCCGGAATCGTGCGCTGGTCGTGGCGGATCAGCGTGGCATCCGGGAGCTGATGGTGAAACCGGGTGGCATCCACCGCCTGCTGCAGCGGCATCCGGTATTCATACAGGTTCAGAATCACCTGGAAAATGGACGTGAATATGGTACTGCCCCCGGGGGTGCCTATGACCAGGGCGGTATCGCTATTTTCCAGGAATATGGTCGGCGTCATCGATGACAGCATCCGTTTGCCGGGCTCGATGGCGTTCCTGTCGCTGCCTACGACACCGAACTTGTTGGGCGCGCCGGCCTTGGCGCTGAAGTCGTCCATCTCGTTGTTCATCAGGAAGCCGGCGCCGCTCACCACCACGCCGGAGCCAAACTCCCAGTTGAGCGTGTAGGTAAGTGCGACCGCGTTTCCCGCCGGGTCGAGGATCGAGAAATGAGTGGTCTGGTGCGACTCCAGTCCGGGCGCTGTGTCTGCGGCGCCCGAGATGGCCGCCGGGTTGAGCGTTTGCGCGCGCCCCTGCAGGTATCGGGGGTCCAGCAGTTTTCCGAGCGGAACATCAACATAATCCGCGTCGCCCAGGTATTCCGCCCGGTCCGCGAACACCCGTTTTTCGAGCTCCGCCATCAGGTGAATATACCTGGGGGAATTGTGGGGTACATTCCGGAACAGCGCCCCGGCAAAATCCGTGATCCCCAGCAGTTGCAGCAGCGCGACACCGCCCGAGCTGGGTGGAGGCGCCGTCAACACCTGGTAGCCCCGCCAGTAGTATTGCAGCGGCGTGCGCCATACCGCGCGGTAGTCCGCCAGGTCCCGGGCGGTGATGATGCCGCCGCTGGCCTGCATCTGGGCCACGATCTGGCCGGCGATCTCGCCCCGGTAAAAGTCCTCCGGGTCCGCAGCTATGCGCCGCAATGTGCGCGCCAGCCGGGGCTGGGCGAAGGAGCGGCTGGCGGCCAGGCCGGCGAAGTGCTCGGCGAAATTGGTCTGGCCGGCGGTCTCCGCGATTTTGGCCCGGGCCATCGCCGCCAGCCTGCTGTCCACCAGGAACCCCTCCTGGGCCAGTGCAATGGCCGGCTGTATCAGCTGTGACCAGGGTAGGGTTCCGTAGCGCTTATGGGCTTCCTGCAGGCCGCGCACGGTGCCCGGTACGCCCGAGGCCAGGCCGCCGGTGAGTGTCTTGTCCTCGATGACATTGCCCGCCTCGTCGAGGTACATGTCCCGGGTGGCTGCGAGCGGGGCGCGCTCCCGGAAGTCGAGGAAGGCGGCCTCGCCCCCCATATAGCTGAGCATGAATCCGCCGCCGCCGATATTCCCCGCCTCGGGGTAGGTGACAGCCAGCACGAGGGCGGCCGCAACGGCGGCATCGACCGCGTTACCGCCGGAAGCGATGACATCCTGCGCCACCGCGGCGCTGTAACTGTCGGGCATGGCGACAGCAGCGGTCCCGGCGCGGGCGCCGGGAAAGCAGCAGATGAGCAGCAGGAGTACCAGTCCGCGAAGGCGGGGTGAGGTCTCGAGGGGTTTGCGCGATAGCATGGGATAATCCGGGGCCTGGCCCTGTTGCGGCCCGCCGGATTATCCTACAAACCGGGTGTCCGTTCTAGAATGGCAGCCCCGCGTCGATATTATGATTGGCCTCGGCGGGCGTCGCCATTTCCTGGGTGTGGTGAATGCCATTGACCTCGGCCTGGATAGCCCTGGCGGCCTCCGGTGTCTGGTAGAACTGGGAATACCACTTGCGGCCGAGACGGAACGGGCCATCGGTTTTCAGCTGCATGATCTTGATTGCGGGCCGCTTGTATTTCCAGACATTGAAATCGGCGCCGAAGGCGACCAGGGCGCCGGCCTGGGCCTCTTTCGCCGCCGCCCGGTCCGCATCGCTGGCCTCGCTGGCGCTGCCGCGAAACAGGCAGCCATGCCAGCACTTCACCACGCCGTCGTCCACCGGCGTGTTGGCGATCAGCTCGTAGATCTCGTTGCCGCCAAACACCTGCTTGGACAGGAGGATGCCTGGCCCGGTGTACCAGGTGGAGGTGTACAGGTAAGTGTTGTACAGCTGCATCGGCCCGCCCTGGCGCTGGATGCAGACATGGTCCTTGTACTCGTTCTCGAAATACTCGCTGGGGGCACCGTGAGTGGGTCCCAGGTGGCGCACGTCAGCCATGTTGTCGAGAATTTCCTGGGGGTGGATATTCAGTTCTCCGAGATGGTCGAGTTTCCAGTTTACCCATTGGGGGTCATCCCACTCGGGCAGGAACGGTGCATCGTAGTCGGGCGCTCGCCCGTCCGGGTCGAACCAGGCCATGACGCAACCCATGTTATCGACCACGGGGTAGGAGCGAATTGAGGCAGATTTCGGGCAGGGACCGTCCGAGTAGGGGATGTCGTCGACGTCTCCTGCGGCATTGTAACGCCAGCCGTGGTAGGGGCAGCGGATGGAGTCGCCCTCGATCTGCTGACCGTTCTTGACGATCATGGCGCTGGTGCTGGCGGTCAGGTGGGTGCCCATGTGGGCGCAGTAGGCGTCCAGCATGACGGGCTTGCCGCTTTCACCCCGGTACAGCGCCAGGTCCTGGCCGAAGAACCGGACGGCCATGGGGCCCTCGTCCAGCTCGCTGCTCTCGGCGACGATAAACCAGCCCCGCGGGAATGTGTTGGGTCCTAGCCCGTAATCAGCAGCTGTTGCCATGGTGAGATACCTCCGAGTGTCATCGGGGGCCAGTATAGTCCTCTCGCGCCCCGGGGGTATTGTCCGTCAGGTTGCGGTGGGCAAGGAGTGCCCCGCGGCTTAACTATTTAACTTCCGCCAATGAATTTACCGGGTTTTCATCGCCTTGCATCGCGTTGAACTGGCGGCCGAGGTACACGCCGGTAAGCGCCCACAGCGCGGCCACCCCCGCGCCGACCATCGCCACCGCCGCGAGCCCCAGGCCCAGGCCCTGGGTGAGCGCGGTGAAAGCCCAGGCGTTGAGCATGTCGCCGCCCCGGTAAATCACAATGTCGATGACCGGTTTGGCCTTGAACCGGGTCTCCCGGTCGACGGCTGTGAAGAGAATTTCGCGGGCCGGGCGGGATATGGCGTAATTGCCGATGCGGCGGGCTATTTGCACCCCGACCGCTACCGCGACCACCGGGGTCGCCGCCAGCAGCAGCATGCCGCCGACCATCAGCACCGGTATGCTGGCCAGGGTGAAGGGCAGGCCCAGGTGTTTTGCGATGCGGCCGGTGGCGAAGGCGCCCACCACCACCGTGAATATATTGACCACCAGGTCCATGCTGGCCCAGATCCTTGCGCGCGCCTCCTCATCGTAATCAACCAGCAGGTTCTTCAACTCGAAATAGACGAAGGAGCCGATAAAGGTATAGAAGAAGATGAACAGGCCTATCACCAGCAGGTAGCGGCTGTTGAGAAATTCGCTGAAGCCCGCCAGAGCACCGCCACCGATGTTATCGAAGGCACTGCGGTCCGCGCTCACGGCCTGGTTGTGCAGGTCGCTATCCTTGAGCTTCTGCAGCCAGATGATAAGCGGCGGGGCCAGGGCGATCAGCCCGGCGGCCACCAGCAGCAGCGGGTCCGTACCGATGTCCCCTACCAGCAGCGTGGCCAGGGCCGGCCCACCGATGCCGCCGATACTGGCGCCGGCGCCGATAAAACCGAACAGCCGGGTAGCCTGGGGCCTGGAAAAGGTGTCCGCCATAAAACTCCAGAACACGGAGATATGGAACAGGCTGAACAGGCTTACCCAGACGTAAAAGCACTTATCCAGCAGCACCGGGTGAGCCAGGGTCTGGGTGCCCAGGTAGAACAGGGCGAAACTGGCGGCGAACAGGCCGTATACCGACGGCACCAGCCGGCGGATGCTGACGCGTGCCACCGCCGCGCCGTAGACGGATACTGCAACGGCACTGAGGATGAAAGTGAGGGTCCACAGCCAGCTCACCTCGGCATCGGTCCAGTTGCTCGCCATGGCGTCCCGTACGGGGCGCAGGATGTAATAGGAGCCCATCAGTATCAGCACCAGGGAGAACGACGCCAGGGTCGCCCGCACCTCGTGTGCCTCTATGTCGCAGGCCCGGGACAGGATGCGTTGCAGTGAATGTGACATCCGCTCTACAACTGTTCGAACAGGCGCAGCATCTCGGCGCGCTGTTGTTCGTCGGGCACCCGGCCGAAATTGGCGCGCATATTATCCACCATGTGATTCAGGCTGGCGGTGGCGGGGATGATGCAGGTGACGGCCGGGTGGGCGAGGATGAACTTGAGGTAGAACTGGCCCCAGCTGCTGCAATCGAGTTCCGCCGCCAGGGCTGGAAGTTCCTGGCCGCGGGATTTGCTGAACAGCGCGCCGCGCTGGTAGGGACGATTGATCATCGTCGCAATGCCGCGCTCTGCTGCCACTGGCAGCAATTCGCGCTCCGCGGTGCGATCCTCGATGTTATAGCTGAACTGGGCGAAGTCCAGGGGTTCGCTGCGCATAACCTTCAGAAACTCCTCGTGGTCGCGACCGTGGGAGGTGGTGATGCCGATGTAGCGCACCTTGCCCTCGGCTTTCCATGTCTTGAGTGTGTCCAGGTGCGTTTTCCAGTCCTGCAGGTTGTGCACCGCGATCAGGTCGAAGCGCTCCACGTTCATGCGGCGGGCGGACTCTTCCATCTGGGCGATGCCCTGCTGTCGTCCGGTCGTCCATACCTTGGTGGCGGCAAACAGTTTGGGCTGCTCGGGCATGGCGCGCAGGACGTCTCCCACCCGGGATTCCGCGTTGCCGTACATGGGGGAAGAGTCGATGACTGTCCCGCCCGCACTGAAAAACGCCTGCAAGACCTGGGTGAGGTTGGCCAGCGATTCTGCATCTGCGGCGGTGTCGAAGGTGCGTGAGGTGCCCATGCCCATGACCGGCAGAAGCTCGCCGGTAGAGGGAACAGGGCGCTGAATCAGTTTGAGTTCCCCGTTCATCGCAGGGGACTCCCCGGCGCGCAGGCCCAGTGACTGGCCGGCCAGCAGGCCGGCGCTTATTTGCAGAATATGTCGGCGCTTGATCATGTTCTGGTACCTGTGGTTGTTTGGTTGCCAGTGTTTCAGGCCCGTGAACAGCGGTCAAGCGGCCGGCGTTAAAGGCGCTCGATCAGCAGGGCGCTGCCGGCCCCGGCGGCGCCACTGGCCGCAACGATCCCCCTGCGCTGTCCGCGGCGCTCGAGTTCATCGAGCAGTGTGCCGGCCATTATTGCGCCCGTTGCGCCCATCGGGTGTCCCAGGGCGATGACGCCGCCGTTTACATTCAGCTTGTCCTGCGGAATATCCAGGTCTTGCTGGCATTTCACCACTGTGGCCGCGAATGCCTCGTGTAGCTCGAACAAGTCCAGGTCCGCAGAACTCAATTGCTGCCTCTGCATCAGCTTGCGGGTGGCAGCCACGCAACCGGACAGGACCTGCAGTGGGTCGTCGCTGGCTGTCGCCGCGTCGACGATGCGCGCACGCGGTTTGATACCGAGCTCCTCGCCCAGCTTCTCATCACCCAGTAACAACAGCGCGGCTGCGTCGGCCATTGCCGGTGAATTGCCCGCGGTGTGTATGTGATTGATGCGCGTCAGCCCGGCATGTGCGGCCAGCTGCATGGCATCCACGCCCTTGCTGCCAATCGCGGCGAATGCGGCGGGCAAGCCGGCCAGTGATTCGGGGGTGGTATTTGCCCTGATGCATTCGTCCTGCGCCACCGTGATACCCCTGACCCGATTTTCCACCGGGATTATGGAAGCAAAATAACCCTCGCGGCGGGCGTGATCGGCCCGCTGCTGGGACAGTAGCGCGACCGCATCGGCCTGTTCGCGGGACACGCCGCACAGTGTGGCGATCAGGTCGGCGCCACTCCCCATCATCAGCATCCTGCAGCGGGCAGCAAATTCCGGATCGACGAAAGCAGTGGCCTCGTCCGCCAGCATGGGAACCCGCGACATCATTTCAATGCCGCCGGCGACCACTGCCCGCTCTTGTCCGGCGGCAATCTTGAGGGCGGCAATACTGATGGCGTCGATGCCGGACGAACAGAAGCGGTTGACAGTGAGCCCGCCAACACTGCCCGGCCATCCTGCATACAGCGTCGAGGTCTTGGCGATGTTACCCGCCTGCTCGCCGTGCTGGGTAACGCAGCCCAATATGACTTCGCCGACCCCGGCCGGATCCAGGCCCACACGATCTTCGAGTGCGCTATAGAGGCATTTCAGCAGCTCATGGGGAAGCAGGTCGTGCAGGCCACCGTCTGGCCTGGCCCGGCCCCGCGGTGTGCGAACAGCCTCATAGATGTAAGCTGCACGCATCAGCCGACCCCAACCACAAAGCTGGCGCAGGTGGTGGTGCTGCCGCCCACATTGAAGGTAAGCATATTTTCAGCTTTGGGTATCTGGTAGCCACCGGCGGCTCCCGTCACCTGGCGCGCGCAGTCCAGTACCATGCGCACTCCTGTGGCGCCCACGGGGTGGCCCAGGCCAATTAAGCCACCACTGGGATTGATCGGGAAATCGCCGTCGCGGGTGATGCGCCCCTCCTCGATCGCCTTCCAGCTCTCGCCCGGTGCAGTCAGGCCGCTGTGGTCGATCGCCATGTATTCGGTCACGGAAAAGCAGTCGTGGGTTTCCAGGCCGTCCAGCTCTGCCACCCGTCTGAAACCGGCACGGTGAATTGCGTCGATCATGGTGGCATGGGCGTGGGGGAAGATGAGGGGTTGCCCGGCACTGGCGGCCAGCTTCTGCTCGAGCAGGATGGGTGCACTGTGGTGACCCCAGCCCTTGATGCGGGGGATATCGGCCAGCTTCATACCTTGCCTCGCGGCGTGCTCCCGGGCGGCGGCCTCACTGGCGAGAATAATACAGGCCGCGCCGTCGGTGATCTGGCCGCAGTCCTGTTTGCGAACCCGACCCTCGATGACCGGGTTGAGCGCATCGTCACAACTGAAAGCGCCCTCGGGAAATTCCCACTGGCGCGTCTGGGCGCGACTGTTGCTGCGTGCGTTGCTGAAATTGATCTTGGCGATGCTGTTGAGATGCTCACTGTTTATGCCATGGCGATGGTCGTATTCCCTGGTAATGCGGTCGAACAGGAAGGGCCAGGGGAAGTCGCAGTCGGTAGCCTCCCGGCCTTGCCAGGCCGCTGCCCCGAGGTATTGCGCGCCGGTTTTGCCGTCCACGTTGCGCATCAACTCCAGCCCAAGGACGCAGGCGACGTCGTAGTGGCCCGCCTCGATATCGCGCATGGCGGACATGATGGCAATGGAGCCGGAAGCACAGGCTGCCTCGTGACGCGATGTGGGCAGTGTGGCCAGTTCAGGAAAAACGTGGCCGAAAAAACCGCCAATCAGGCCCTGTCCGGCGAACAATTCGCCGACAAAGTTGCCCACGTGGCCAACCTCGATCATGGCGGGCTCGACCCCGGCATTGCTCACCGCCTCGCGCAGCGTTTCTGCAAACATGTCGAACAGCCCGAGGCCCTGACGAGCCCAGTTGCGGGCGAAGTCGGTCTGGCTGCCGCCCAGTATGTAGATGGGTGCTGACGGTTTCATAGGCCCTGTTCCTCCAGTCTTGTGATAACCATGTCCTGTAACGCAAAGCGCTGCACCTTGCCCAGCGGGTTGCGCGGGAGTTGCGCAAACAGCTCTATGCGTTCGGGCAACTTGAATTTGGCGAAGCCCTGCTGCAACAGGTAGGCCTGCAGGGTCTCCACGGTTGGGGCCTTGCCCCCCTCGGGCAGCACCAGGCAGGCGCAGATTTTCTCGCCCAGACGCTCGTCGGGGTAGGCGCAGACGGCGGCCTCGATCACCGCCGGGTGCTGCTCCAGCGCCACGTCGATTTCCGCCGGGGAGATCTTCATCCCGCCGCGGTTTATGATGTCCTTGCAGCGACCCACGATGCGGTAGTAGTTGCCGCCCTCGCCGCAGATTTCTACCAGGTCGCCGGTACGAAAATAACCGTCCTCGCTGAATACCCCGGCGTTGTCGTGATCCAGGTAGCCGTCGAACACGGTGGCGCCGCTGATCAGCAGCTCGCCGCGTGCGCCGGCATCGACTATTTCCTCGCCGGAATCGGGGTCGGCCACCCTGGTGGCGATAGCCGCCCCGGCGGGCGGGCGCGGGAACATGGCGGCGCGCACCGCGGGCTCGGCTGCCGTTTTCGGGGTGGCGAACAAGCTGATGCCCTCGTTGGAACCGTAGAAGTTGACCACATCCACGCCGTAGTCCCTGTCGAAGGTCTCGATCATCCAGGGCGCCAGCGGCGCGGAGCCGGAGCCGACACTGCGCAGGGCGGAAAAATCAAACTGGCGCCACATGTCCGGGGACTTGGCCAACTGGTTCAGGAGGGCGGGTGGGGCGATAGTGAACGTAATTTTTTCGTCCTGCATCTGCCGCAGAAACAGGGCCGGGTCCAGCGGGTGGTGAAGCACAATGGCGCAGCCCAGCAGGGCCGCTGGAAACAGGAAGCCACCCAGGGCGGCCATATTGACCAGCGGAAACGGGTTCAGTAGCACGTCCTCGGGCGTATAGCTGCCCGCTTCCATGGAGCAGCGCCCGGTGGCCAGCCACATGTTGTGGGAGCGGGGCACGCCCTTGGGGGTACCGGTGGTGCCTGAGGTCCAGCAGACGCTCAATACGCTGTTGGCGTCGTCCGGTCCGCGGGCGCAACGCGGGGTGCCGGGCCTGGTGTCGAGGTGCAGGTCCCCGCCGAAGGCCATGAGCCGCAGTTTGGGGAGTGCGTCGTGTACCTGCTCCGCCAGTCGTATCTCGCCCCAGCGCTCCAGTGTGATCACCGCTGCCGGGTTCAGGGTCTGAGCAATCATCTGCAATTCGTGGCTGCCGTACTGCACCGGGATGGGCGAAATAATCGCACCCAGCTTGCTCACCGCGTAATAGGTCACTGCCAGTTCGACCACGTTGGGCAGTTGGACTATCAGCCTGTCCTGGGCGCGCACTCCCAGGCCCTGCAGCTCGATTGCCAGATTTTCGCTGGCCCTCTCCAGTTCGCCCCAGGTGAGTGACAGGGGCCGATCACCGGTGAGATCCTCGCGGTTTGGCTGGTCCTTCAAAGCCAGGCATGAGGGACGATCCCGGGCGTGCTTTGACAGCAGCCCGTGCAGGGTCTGTGTCCCCCATCGGCCGTCGCTGGTCAGTGCCTGTATTCGCTGCGCGCTAGAGGTAATCATGTTTTCACCTGCCCAACGGTTGACGCCGCCCGTGTAATTGTCGATATTATTGCTTTTATAAAAAGACTAAATTTTATGCCCCCCGCGCCCCGCTGACAAGCGCAATGAGGTGTAGTCAATGCAACTGAGTGTCGTCACCCCCCTGTGGCAGGATCGTCCGGCCGCGGAAAACCTCGAGGTCGCGGTGAACGCGGACCGGCTTGGCTTCGGCGAGCTGTGGATAGGTGAAATGGCCACCTTCGACGCCTTTGCCTTCGCCACCGCTGCGGGCCTGGCAACCACCAGGATCGGTCTCAGTATCGGCCCGCTGGCAGTGTCGGTGCGCACCCCCATGAACATGGCCATGGGCGCAGCCTCGGTCGCCACACTGACAGGACGCCCGGTGGGGCTCGCGCTGGGGGCGTCCAGCAACGTGGTTGTAGAGGAATGGCACGGCAGGGCGCGGGCGCGCACCGCCAGACACATGGAGGAGACAGCGCAGATCGTGCGCGGACTGCTGGCCGGGGAAAAAGTCGATTTCAACGGCGAACTGGCCAGTTGCAGGGGCTATCGCCTGCGTCTCGATGCGGTACCGGGCCCGCTCACGGTAGCGGCCTTCGGGCCCGCCGCCGTGCGCGTGGCGGGGCGCCGGGCAGATCGCATGCTGCTGAATATGGTGACACCAGACAGCCTCGCCCGGCTGCGGGAAAACATGGGTGCGGCAGCGGCAGAGGTGGGAAGAGCCGTTCCGCGGGTGGCGGTGTGGCTGACCTGTGCCGTCGATCCTGACCCGGCGTCCATACAGCAGTTATTGCGGGCCATCGTCGGCTATCTGGCGGCGCCGGGGTATGCTGAAATGATCAGTGAAGCGGGTTTTGAGGA
>JAHEBL010000038.1:14271-31683 GCA_024642265.1 Haliea sp.
TACCATCGCTACTGATTACCCGGCGTTGATCGGAAATACTGAATGAGTAAGTTGCTTACGCGGGCCAGTTCCATAAAT
Source organism: Haliea sp. (assembly GCA_024642265.1). Taxonomy (GTDB): domain Bacteria; phylum Pseudomonadota; class Gammaproteobacteria; order Pseudomonadales; family Halieaceae; genus JARRPM01. Next base: position 14,350 of record JAHEBL010000038.1, read on the forward strand.
CGTGCGCTTGACCAGATCGGGGACAAGTGGTGCCTGCTGATTCTGCAGGAAGTGTTCTGGGGCATTAACTCTTTCAACGAGATGCTGGCGGCGACCGGGGTGTCAAAGGGTGTGCTGGCAGATCGCTTGCGCTGGCTGCAGGCGGTGGACTGCCTGCACAAGAAGGCAGACGGAGATGGCGGCAAGCGCATGCGCTACCACCTCACACGCAAGTCGATAGAGCTTTACGACTGTGCCCTGATGGCGGTGGCCTGGGAGCGACAATTTTTTCGCACTGAGGAACTGGATCAGGTGATTTTGCGGCACCGCAAGTGCGGCCGGCCCTTCCAGCCCCGCTTGCGTTGCCGCGCCTGCGGTGATGAGGTGCGGGTGCAGGATGTCAGTTACAAGCCCGGACCGGGCGCCACCCGGGATGAGCGGGACAAGAAGGTCCGGCGGCGCTCGTCGCTGTCGGTGCAGGATGTGCCCAGCGGTCGCAGCCTATACAAAAACCTCATTAATATCGTTGGTGACCGCTGGACTGCCAATGTGATCGCACTGTCCTTTCACGGTCTGACCCGCTTCGACCAGTTTCACCAGGAGTTGCCGGTGGCCACCAATATTCTCTCTGATCGGCTCAGGTTCCTGGTGGAAGAGGGCGTATTTCGCCAGGTTGCCTACCGGCAGCGCCCGCTGCGCCACGAGTACCAGTTAACGCAGAAAGGCCAGGCTCTCTACCCCTGGTTCCTGGCCCTGCTGCAGTGGGGTGATAAATGGTGCAGCCAGGACAAACGCGGCAAGCCCATGCGCCTGATTCACGATGCCTGCGGGAAAAGTCTCGTGGGCCAGGTTGAGTGCAGTGCCTGCGGGGGTGTGCTGAAGGCCCATGAAGTGGAGTTTGGACTGGGGGCGGACAGTCCCGGGCGCACCAGCCCGGCGGCAGCCTCCGCCTGATTGGCCCTGCGAGTTACTCGCGTCGCGGTGAGCGGGGTATCAGGCCACTGGTGCGTCGCATGTAGGCGGCGTACAGCGGTTTCTCCCGGGCCAGCTTCTTGTCCAGGGTAGCCTGGCCGGTGACATTGATTACCAGCCAGCTGTACACCAGTGGGCCGATAATGCCGCACCATGCCCAGGGTGCCTCCAGTGCGATGATGAACAGACCCCACCACTGGCACAGTTCACCGAAGTAATTGGGGTGGCGTGTATAGCGCCACAGGCCGGTGTCGAGCACCTGCCCGCGCCGTGCGGGATCCGCCTTGAATCGGCTGAGTTGGTAGTCCCCTACGGTCTCGAAGAAAAAGCCCAGGCACCACAGCAGCAGGCCTCCCGCGGCTAATACGCCGAATCCGGCCCGCTCGCCGGTCACCATGGCGATTTGCTGGGGCGCGGTCAGAACCCAGATGACCGCACCCTGCAGCAGGAAGACCTGGCGCAGGCTGAGCCAGTGAAACGGCCATCCCGGCTCCGTCCACTTGCGCAGGCGCGTGTAACGCGGGTCCTCGCCGTGCCCCCAGTTACGATGCACCAGATACACGCTCATGCGAACGGCCCAGACTATTGCCAGGCCAAGAATAAGTCCGGGGATCAGGCCGCCCGCGCCTCCCGTCCGGTATGCCACCAACAGCAATATGGCGATCATGCCCGAGAAGGCCATATCGATAATGCTGACGTCGCGCAGCGCAATGCTCAGCAACCACAAGGTGAGTACCAGTGCCAGGGTGACACCGGCGGTGAGTGCCATGGTCTGTGAGAGTACGGTCCAGTGCATGTTTGTTCCCTGGGTTGCCTGCGCGGCGCAGCTAACGGCCTCGCAATGCGAGCACGAACTAGCTGCTGGCCAGCATCCACTGCCGCAGGCGGTTGGAGTCGCCGAAGGGTGTCAGCTTGCCGAAGGAGTTTAGCAGCACGATAGATACTTCCTCGCCCTCGATATTGGCCAGCATGACCAGGCAGCGGCCGGCGTCGCGAATAAAGCCGGTCTTGCTGAGTTCGATATGCCAGTTGGCGCTTTTCAGCAGGCGATTGGTGTTGCCGTAGCTCAGCGGGCCGCGCCGGGAGTAGGGCTGGAATTCCTCTTTCACCGTGGTGGTCGACTGGGTGATCAGCGGGTAGGTTTTGGCCGCGGCTATCATCCTGGACAGGTCTCTGGCGGTGGACAGGTTTTCCGTGCGCAGGCCCGCGGGATCCGAGAACCGGCTGTTGTTCATGCCCAGCGACTTTGCCTTGTTGTTCATCTGCGCGACAAACGCGTCCATCCCGCCCGGGTAGGTGCGGCCCAGCGCTGTCGCGGCCCGGTTCTCCGAGGACATGAGGGCCAGCAGGATCAGTTCCCGGCGGGTCAGGCTGGCGCCCACACCCAGCCGCGAGCCGGTCATCCGGATCAGGTCGCGATCCGCGTTGGTGATGGTCAGTTTTTCATCCAGGTCGAGCCCGGCGTCCAGCACGACCATGGCAGTCATCAGCTTGGTAATGGATGCGATTGAGCGCACCGTGTCGACGTCCTTGCCGAAGATGACGTTACCGTCGCTGTCCAGCACGATGGCGGAAGCCGAGCGAAGGTCGGGATGACCCGGCAGGCCGACGAATTTTGAATTGGCGGCGAATGCCCCGGCCGGAAGAACGACCGCAAGCACCAGCGCTAATGAAAGCACTCGAGTGATGCGCATGCCCGTAAAGTCCCCTGTTCTTATGTTGCAATTCTTATGCGACGGCCACTGCCCCGGGCTCTATTCGCTTACGGCCAGTGTGCACCAGCCAATAATTTTCTTCCAGAGTTGAGAGTGTGAATATCCGGTTTTACGCTAGCCAGGTTCGCACTCGGCGCCTGCGGAGACTCTGAGCAGGCCCCGAAAGGCCCTGCTCGCGTTGGAATCGCCCGACAGGACCCGGTAGACGTCACTGGCGATCGGCATTTCCACACCGTACTTCTGCGCCAGTGCCATTACCGCCGGCGCGCTCTTGGCGCCCTCGGCGACCATGACCATCTCGTTGATAATTTCCTGCATGCTGCGCCCCTTGCCGAGTTCCACTCCCACGTGGCGGTTGCGGCTCTGGGGGCTGGTGCAGGTGGCAATCATGTCGCCCATGCCGGCCAGGCCGGCAAAGGTTTCTGCCCGTCCGCCCATCGCCACCCCCAGCCGGGTCACCTCCGCCAGGCCCCGGGTTATCAACGCGGAGCGGGTATTGTCTCCCGCGCCCTGGCCGTCGCCCATGCCGACGGCGATCGCGATGATATTCTTCAGCACCCCGCCCAGTTCGCAGCCGATCACGTCGTTATTGGTGTAAACCCGGAACAGGCCACTTTTGAATATCGACTGCAGCTCCCGCACGATGATGTCGTCCTCCATGGCAATCACGCTGGCGGCTGCCTGCCCGGCCATGATCTCCCGGGCCAGGTTGGGGCCGGTCAGCACTCCCACCGGGTGGCCCGGCATGACCTGGGTGATGATTTCGGTCATGCGCATATGGCTGTCCAGCTCCAGCCCCTTGGTGAGACTGATCACCGGGACCCATGCGCGTATGTGTTGCTTTACCTCCGTCAGTACCTGGCGGAAATTTTGCGAGGGGATGCCCATAATCACGACATCCGCACCGCTTACCGCCTCGGCGATGTCGTTGGTCGCCACCAGTTTTTCGGGTATGTCTGCACCCGGCAGGTAAGTGGCATTGGTATGCTTTGTGTTGATTTCCTTCACCGTCTCCGGGTTGCGGGCCCAGAGTGTGACGGGTACGTTGCGCGTGACCAGGGAAGCCACGGTGGTTCCCCAGGAGCCGCCCCCGAGAACGCCGACTTTGAGATTTGTCATTGTTGTTTCTCCATTGTGGTGCCGCGGGTGGCGACGCCCAGCGCCCGGATGAGTTCCAGGCGACGCAGTACATCGCGTATCTCCATGGCGAGCGCCTTGCGCCCGCTGGCTACTTCCTTGCCGCCCCCGGCGGTCAGTTTCCTGTGCTCCGCGACTTTAAAGCCGTTCTTGAACAGCAGTTTGCCGATCGAGGCGGGGCTGCTGATGCGACGCTGTAAATACGCCTGGTGCCCCAGCTTGAGTGACTTTGTGACACACTGCTCCTCGCCCAGTGACTCGGAGGCATCCATGCGCGCGAGCAGATCAGCTACCACGGAGTAGGCCTCGGCAAACGTGAGCAGGGTCGCATGGGATACCAGCAGTAACATATTGGTCTGTATCTGCAGGAAGCCGGACGCCCCCTGTTGCAGCAACTCTTCCCAGTTATCGGCGTAGCGGGCCAGCTCTTCGCGTATCTGCTGGTGGAACTGTTCGGTGGGCGCGTAAAAGAACTCGAACTTGAACAGGTCGCGCAGCTTGTCCACCTCGGTCCAGAAGACATCCGGCGCGGTCGCACCCTCGGTTTCGCTGGTTTTCAGCAGGGCCAGCTCGATGATGGCCTTGTTGACGAAGAAGTGGATGATGGTATTGCGGTAGTAACTGGCGACCGCATGCTGTTCCTGCTCGATCGCGTACACCACATCGGGCCCCTCGTCGTAGCGGGTTACCATACCCTCGTCGATCATGATACCCAGCAAGCCCGCCATCTGGTCTGCATAGGCCCGGTCAAAGTCGGCGGAAATACGCAGCTGGCGCGCTTCTGCCCAGGCGAGCAACACGTCCAGGTCTTGCACCACCTCTGCCTCGGTAAGGGCGCCGGGGGAGGCCCCCAGCAAACTCATGGTGACCAGTGACGGGAAGGTGATGGGAGTGACATGGTTGGCTTCCACTGCCACTTCAAAGGCGATTTTTGAGAGCGCGAGCTTGTCGTCCGGGTGTGGGGCTTCCGCCAGTACCACCGGTTCGCCGATATCCATGTACACCTTGCCCATGGGCCGGGCGAGGCTGCGGATATAGCCGACGAACCAGCGCAGCGACTCGGCGCCCTTGCCGCGACCGGTCTGCTCCGTGGCGTATTCCTCGACGTCCCGGATCAGGTCGTAACTGATCGAAATGGGAATGATGTGGATATTGGTCGCGTCGGTGGCGTGACAGGCCTCCAGTACATATTTCAGCAGCCCGTAGCGCGGCGGCATGAGTTTGCCCATGCGCGAGCGTGTGCCTTCAAAGGCCCAGTTCATCGGGAAGCGCTTTTCCATCAGGTAGCCGATGTAGTGGCGCAGCGTGATTTTGTACAGCTCATTGTCCTGGAAACTGCGCTTGATAAAAATGGCGCCCGCCCGGTGCAGCAGGAAGCCCAGCCCGGGGAAGTTCATATTGGCGCCGCCGAACATATGCGGCATTGGGAAGTCGTTGTCGTATAACACCTTGGGCACAACCATACCGTCGAGATAGGTCTTGTGCGTCCACAGCAGCATCGCGGGATTGTCCCTGACCACCTGGCGCATTTTTTCCACCGCCGCCTGGTCGTAGACAATTTTTTCCTCGTAGCCCAGGCCGAGGCAGAACTTGTTGAAGCGGGCGTAGAAGTCCAGCCAGAAAGTACTGGGACGCGACACCATTTCGGCCATATAGCCGGCGGCTTCCGTCATGAGCTCGGATTTGGGTTTGCCGGATGCCAGGGCGAGCGCTTCCACCGCCTCGTTGAAGGCCGGGCTGGACCTCAGGCTGGCGGCAACGTGACGCGGAACCTTGTAGCGTCCGCCCTGCAGGCGGCGTTCGGCGATGTCGAGCACCAGCGCTGCCTGGCGGCCCACAAACTCGGCAAAAGCCTGCTGGGCGTCGCCTTCCTCGATGTTGTGATGCTGTTCAAAGCGCTGGCGCAGGTTCGCGACGGAGTCGGGGGCGCCGGCAATCAGTCGCATTCGCTCGGGTGACTCACTGAATATCCGGCGGCCGCGACGGGCACTTGGATGACGCGGGTCGCCGAAGAACAGGTTGCGCAGCTGCGGGCCGGAGTCGATGTCCTCCTGCGACGGCAGCCAGGCGACCCGCAGTGGCGCCACCAGCGTATCGGCCGGCAGCGCAAGGGCGATCACCAGCTTGGCGCTGTCTATCTTTTTGCGGTCGTCGCCTAGTTCCAGGATCACCTGTGGCGCGTCGAACTCTTCGTTACCGCTGGTGCGGTGATGGTGTATCCACTGCTTGAGCAAGTCGGTCTCGAAGCTGTTGCGACCGTCCAGGATGAACAGTACCCGTTGTCCGTTCCTGGCGGGCCAGGGATTGTTCTGCTGGTATTTGGCGGTAAGATCCACAGGAATCAGTTCCTGGTTCTTGCTTTAGGCGATTTTGGCTTTGCCTTGCCCACTGGTTTTTTTCCTGCGACTTTCTTCCTGGTCGCCGCTCGCCTGGCGGCCGTTTTCCCCCGGGGCGGCTTTGCGCCTGATTTGACCGCAGGTTTCGCCTTGGCCTTTGGTTTCGCCTTGGTTTTTGGTTTGGCCTTGGGCTTCGGTTTGGCCTTGGCTTTTGGTTTAGCCTTGGCCTTTGGTTTGGCCTTGGCCGAGGTTTTGGTCTTTGGCTTCACCTTTGCCTTCGATTTGATTTTGGCTCCCGCTTTCCCCGCGCCGGTTCCGCTGCCCGGCGCCATCTCTTCGGGCTGGCCCAGGGTGCGGGCAAACATGTTGCGCACTTCCCGCACATGCTCTTCGATCGTGGCAACGCGCCAGTCGCTGGTGTCCACTGGCGGCAGCACCTGTACTTCCACTGTGGCGGAGCGGAACACAAAGTCGCCCTTGGGTGCGACATCGCCCGCATTGCGGATGACGATAGGCACGATCGGAACCCCGGCCTGCATCGCCAGGTGGAAAGCACCTTTCTTGAAGGGCGCCAGTCTGGGTGAAACGGTGCGGGTGCCCTCCGGCGCCAGCACCACGGACTTGCCTTCGTTCTTCATGGCATCCACCAGCGGCGTCATCGAATCGATGGCGCTTTTCGCATTGGCCCGGTCGATAAAGACCACGCCGCCCAGCTCGAGCACCTTGCCGAGAATGGGTGTCTCGGACTTGATTTCCTGTTTGCCGACGCCGGCAATATCGCGGCGCAACAGCCTGGCGATGATGATCACGTCCGCCTTGCTCTGGTGGTTGAAGACAAACACCGCGGGGCGCTGCGACCACAGGTGCTTCTCCCCCCTCACATCCAGGTTCAGGCCTATCAGCGCGCTGGCGGTATCCGCGAACAGTGAGAAGGAAAAGTTCTGTGATTCACGGCGGGAGCCGGTGAGCGCGAGTATGGGCAGTCCCGCTACAAACGAGGCCACCAGGCTGCTGGTGGCGGCGACCGAACGGATGTACTGGCTGACGCGAGGGCGGCCACGACTGCCGAAGCGGGCCACCGGCCAGCCCCGCTGGTCGGCTATCTTTTCGAGTTTGTTGTTGGGATTGAGCGCCCTCGCCTGGCCGACGCGCTCCAGCAGCAGCAGATCGTCGGTGCTGTCGGAGTAAAAAAAACTGCGCTCCAGGTCGGCGCCGGTGCGGCGCGCCAGGTCTTCGGCCGCGTCCACCTTGCCCTGGCCGAAGCAAAGTGGCGTTATAGCCTTGCCCGTGAATTTACCCTTGCTCACCTCCAGGTGACTGCACAGCACGTGCTTGATGCCAAGGTCGGCGGCGGCGGGCTCCACCTGGTATGGGGTGGCCGAGGATATGATTGCAACCGTGTGCCCCCTGGCCACGTGGGCTTCTACAAGCGCGCGCGACTCGGGATAGATCAGTCTTGCTATCTGTTTGGTGTACAGTTTTTCCCCTACCTCCTTGTAGGTGTCTTCCTCGATGCCCCGCATGAACTGGGCATTGATTGCCATCATGCCGGAGAAGCCGAGGTTACCCAGGCCGAAACTGGTCATCGCCGCCAGGATTTCCGTAAGCTGGCGTGGCGACAGGTCGCCGCGCCGGACCTGTTCCCGGATGAAAGAGGTAGCGGAGTAGCCCGCGATGATGGTGCCGTCGAAATCAAAGATTGCGGCAATGTGCGGGCCTGCGGGTGATTCGTCGATGTCTTGCAGGAGTTTTTTTAGTGTTGTCATGGCTGCTCCCTGGATTATCCACAGAGCATAGCGCAATACTTGTGTGGAGGGGACAGGCTTGCGTCAGTTCTTCCCGCGGCTTGTGCCGGCAAAAAAAAACCGCCGGGCCAAAGACCACGACGGTGTTTCAGGGGTAAAGCCTTCTTGTTTTTTACCCAGGTGTTTTTTTCCGGCCCGCTACCGGAACACGTCCCCTGGCCCCCAAACATCTCTGACAAATGTTTGTGTGCTTCCCCTAAGCAATGTGGTGATAACTTGTGCCGACTCACCATCCTGTTGGTGGGCCATCTATCGCCACACCCTCAGTATAGGCAGTAAGCCGCCATGCACAAGAAATAACTTCATGATATTTTATTATAATATGCCATAACTAAATGTTATTTCGTGGCATGGGCCTCTCAGGGAGCTCGTTCCAGGGTTACACTGCGCCATCGGATTGATCAGAGACGGTGGGTATCGTATGGCAATAGGGCGCAGGCAATTCCTTGGGCTGGCTGGTGCGGGAGCGGCTGCGCCGCTGCTGGCGGGCTGTGACGGTGATGAGCCGACGGTGTCACCGGATCGCCGCTTTCCCATCGGACCGTTTGGAGCTGATTCCACCGCCGAAGAGGTCACCGCGGACCTTGATCTCAGCGGCAGTACTGCACTGGTCACCGGCTGTAATTCTGGCCTGGGTTACGAGACCATGCGGGTGCTCGCCCTGCGCGGAGCCCATGTCATCGGCACCGGGCGCACCCTGGAAAAGGCCGCCACCGCCTGCTCCTCTGTCGCCGGTAAGACCACGCCACTGGGGCTGGAATTGTCCGACTTCAACTCGGTGGTAGCCTGCGCCGAATCCGTGCGGGACATGGGGATCAGGCTGGACATGCTGATCTGCAATGCGGGGATCAATACCTTTGGGGAGCTGGAGCTCGTCAACGGCATCGAGAAGATTTTCGTGGTCAATTACCTCGGGCACTTTGTCCTGGTCAACCAGCTGTTGCCGATGATGCTTGCCGCGGACTCCGGGCGGATAGTGAATGTCGGCAGCCGTTCAGGCTACCGCCAGGCGCCCGCGGTGGGAATTGATTTTGACAACCTGCGCGGCGAGCAGGCCTTCGACTCCGGCGAGGCCTACGGCCGCTCGAAGCTGGCCAACGCACTGTTCTCCCTGGCCCTCGCAGAGCGCTTGGAGGGCACCGGCGTGACCTCCAATGTGGTCCACCCCGGCCTGGTCATGACCGATATCGCGCGAACTGCGCCGGCCCCTTTGCGACTTGGCCTGGAGTGGCTGGGCCCGCTGTTCGCGAAAACGCCGGCCCAGGGGGCAGCCACCCAGGTATATGTGGCGACCAGTCCCTTGCTGGACGGGGTGAACGGGGCTTATTTCGAGGACTGCAACCCGGTGACGGTCAGCGGCGATCACCATATGTTCGATCGCGCCATGGCACAGCGCCTCTGGTCAGAGGCGCAGGGAATGACAAAGGGCTACCTGGGGTGAGCTGATTTCCTATGGTGCCTTGCGAAACAGCAGTGTCATGCGGTCGGATTCACCGATGGCCTGCATTTTTGCACGCAGTTCCGGATCGTCACTGCTGGTCCTGAGTGAGGGTGGCAGGCGCCAGACCGTGTCTTCCGGTCCGGGCTGGTCCAGCGGATTGGCATTGATGTCGCTGGTGGCAACCAGTTCAAACCCGGCCTCCTCGAACATCTGGATCACTTCGGCTTCCACGAGGTAACCGCGGCTGCCGTCGCTACCAGAGGCGGCTTCGGCGACTGGCGACCGGTGTTGTACGACACCTACCAGCCCGTCTGGCTTGAGAATATTCCTGATGCTTGCAAGGGCCTGGCTGCGAGTGCCCGCCTGGTCTTCAAAGCGATTCAGGTTGTGCAGGGCGCGAATCATCAGGACCCTGTCCACAGTGCCGGCGATATCCGCCGGTACCGTGCTGAAGGTGAAGCCCCTGGCCTTGATGCCGTTATCGGTAAATCCTTTCACCATGCCGGGGAAATTTCCCGTGGCCTCTTTTCTACCGGCAATCCATTCGTCGGTGGCATTGGGGAACAGTGACCACATGCGGTCGGCATAGTTGATGCCGTATAGAGAGCCTTTGGGTCCCAGGTAGTTGGCGAGGATATGGGTATACCAGCCGCCTCCCGGCAGGGCTTCTGCGACTGTCATCCCGGGAGCCACCTGGAAAAATGCGAGGGTTTCCGCCGGGTGACGGGCGCTGTCCCGGGTCCGCTCCTCGGCAGTGCGCGACTCAATGGCCTGGCGCAGGGCGGCTTCATTGTCCGCGTTGTCCGCTGCCTGCAGGCTACCGGCGGCCAGCAGACCGAGCACCAGAATCCAGGTAGTCTTTTTTACCATGACAAACTCCTTGAAATAATTATTACCGGCCCCGTGGGCGGGTGTAGATGATCAACCTGCCTCGCGACCGGTCTCGTCGCTGCTTACCTCTGCCATCTGGTTGCGGGGATCCGCTGTTTCCCAGTAACCGCGCAGGGCCAGCAGTTTGCCATCACCGTCTACCTCGTAGGTGAAAACCCCGTGAACCTTCTGTTGCATGGCCTTGCCCTCGCCCAGGTCGATGGTCACCGTGAGCACCACGTGGTTGGCGACCTCTTTACCGGCGGCGTAGGAGTCCAGTATGTCGATGTGTATATTGGCGGGGGCAATAAAATTATCCCAGAACGCCTCCCGGGCCGCGGGACCGCGATGTCCCTTGCCTTCGGGGTCGATAACCGACACCCCGATGGGGTCCTCGATAATGGCGTTTTCCGCGTACAGGCCCAGCCATCCCTCACGGTTTTTGCTGTGCACGTACTCCCTCGAGAGCAAGGCCGCGCGGCGGGCGGGGTGTTCATCTTCAAACATGGTGATAGTCTCCCGACAGGGCTTGATGCCCGGTGTGGAACGATTGTACAAGTTTTTACCGGAGGTCAACACACTGGCAGGGCTGATATGTCGCACCGGCGCAAGCGGTGGCCCCTCCGGCACTGTAAATATAGGTGTTATGGCGTAGCGGGGCGCCCCTGTCCGGCTGGTAGCTGATCGGATCGCTTGCCAGCTCGGGAAAAAACCTTATGCTGGTTGCTCCTCCTTTCCCGGCAGCGATTTTTCATGAAAGCCCTTGCCACTGTCACGTCACTGCTCCTGTCGACAGCCCTGTTGCTCATCGGCCACGGCATGCAACTCACCCTGCTGCCACTGCGGGCCAGCGCCAACGGCCTCTCGGATTTCATGATAGGACTGAGCGCGTCCTGCTACTTTCTCGGTTTCATCGTCGGCTGTATAGCGGTGCCTGCGACTATTGCCAGGGCCGGGCATATCCGCAGCTTCGCAGTACTGACTGCGGTAATGACCAGCGCCATTCTCTGCGCGGAAATGCTGGATGGTTGGCAGTTCCTGCTGGTCCTGCGCTTTCTCACCGGGGTGGCTATATCCAGTCTTTACACAGTGATCGAAAGCTGGCTGAACAGCCAGGCCACGACGGAATCCCGTGGCAGAATCCTGTCGGTCTACACCTTCATCCTGCTGATGTCCATGGCACTCGGGCAGGCCCTTATCAACGTCGGTCCGGTGGAGTCGGCAACCCCTTTCACCCTGGCAGCGGTTTTCCTGGTGCTCGCAATTGTGCCGGTGGGCCTCACCAGGCGCCTGGCCCCGGCGCCGCTGGAAACCACCCGGATTCGCTTCGGCCTGCTGTACCGGCGCTCCAGGTCCGCTTTCGCCGGCGCCCTGCTTTCCGGGCTGGTGGTGGGCAGCTTCTGGTCACTTGGGGCAGTATTTGCCCGCGGCTACAGCGAGTCCCAGGCCGATATCAGCTGGTTTATCAGTGCCGCCATTCTCGGCGGAGCACTGTTGCAGTACCCGATAGGGCTGCTGTCCGACCGCATAGACCGGCGCAAGGTAATGCTGCTGTTGTGCCTGGGCGGCGCGCTCGCTTCCGTCGCTGTCGCCAGCAGCACGGGGCAGTCCTGGCACCTGGGTATGGTTTTCCTGTTCGGCGCTATGGTCATGCCCATCTACGCCATCTCGCTGGCGACGGCCGCAGACGTAGCGCAGGGCTCGGAGTTTGTGGAAATCGGCACATCGGTACTGTTGTTGAATGCCGTCGGGGCGGTATCCGCCCCCCTGGCCCTGGGCCAGCTGATGAGTGTGCTGGGCGCGCCGGTACTGTTCTGGGCTTTCGCCGTGCTGTGCCTGCTGTTCATGGCTTATATCGCGCTGCAGTTGCGCGATGTGCGCGCTGTCCCCGTTTCGGAGCAGGTACCGTTCTCGGCGGCCGCTTCCGAAGTGGCCCCCGCCAGTTTTGACCTCGACCCGCGCGGCCCGGAGACCAACTCTTCGGGACCACCGTCAGAGACGCCGCCAGAGTAAACCGGCGGCAAGGGCCCGTCCGTCAGGGCGCCAGTTCCATGAACCGGGACCACTTCTGCTGCGCCCCGATCACCCAGCCGGGTGTCGATTCGCCCACCCCCGCCGCCTCCAGCGCCGGGTGAGCCACCGCAAGGTGGCGCAACGCCTGTTCCTGGTGTTCGTCGATATCTACCAGCAATATGTGCCTGCCCAGTTCCAGCTCATCCTGAAAGCGACGGAAGTTGACATGCGGTTCCTGGATGCCGATCAGCCCGCCCTCCCAGGTGCAGAAGCCCAGGACCACGATGGCCAGGAATATCGGCGGCACCCAGGTATAGCTGTCGGCCAGGCCTGATATCCAGAACAGCAGCAGTATGGCGCCCGCGCAGGCGATGCCCACCGCAGCCCCCAGCTCGGTGCCATGCACCACGTCTTTGCGCAGTACCGCCTCCACCTGGTGCAGTTGTTTCAGCGTGACGCTGGCGTCGTCGTTGCTGAGCACGTGGATCTGTGGCGGCGTGATGCCCGCGGCGTGCAGGTCCCGCTCCATTGCGGCCAGGTCGTCGAGATCCTGACTGATAAAATAGTGGCGTTTCATTTCCGGTTCTCCTTGTTGTCACCCCGCAGGTACAACCCCGGGAGTGAGCAGCGTTATCGCACTCGATAGAGTGTAGAGCGTTGGACAACGGCGCCGGGCAGTGATTAGCAGCTTTTGATAGACCTTTTAACTTCTAGCGGAAATGCTGTTAGATGTTCCCGGCTTATCGGGTGTTGTTTGCAGTGGGCCTGTCACCGGATTTAGGTTGCGCGCTCCCGATGCAGTAAAAACTCGCTTGCCGATTTATTTCTGTGGCGTGGCGGGCAATACTGGCTGCCATGTCGCCCGTAGCCGCCCCACAAGATCCCCGGCCCGCCCCGTTGCCCCTGCTCGGCGGGCGCCGACTCCTGTACCTGGGCGTACTGTTGCTGCTGGCGCTGGCGCCGCGCCTGTACAGTGTCCACTTCCTGGGCTGGCACTGGGACAGGCCGGGCAGTTTTACCCTGGTCAATTTTGACGAAGCTGGCTCCTGCAGGGCGGCCCTGGGGGGTTTCAGTTATTCGACGTTTGTCGGCCGCCAGACCATTGCGCTGGCCAGCCTTGTCGGCGCCGCACCGCCGGCGGGCATCACGGGTGATGCGCGCGCGGTAAAAGCCTACTGCCACAGTGCCGAACATATCCGGGTGGCCCGCTATTATTCAGCAGTTACCGGGGCATTGACCGCGGTCATGATTGCACTGATCGGACTGCTGCTGGTGCCGGACCGCCCCGGTGTGGGGTGGAGTGCGGGTGCGCTGGTCGCCCTGTCGGGATTCCATATCAGTGAGTCCCACAGCGGGACCGTGGATGCACCCTCGGTGTTTTTTATCTACGCCTTGCTCGCGTGGTTGGTGTATTGCGCCACCCGTGGCCGACGCAGTTTGCTACTCGCCAGTCCGCTGCTGCTGGTGCCTGCCATCTGGACGAAATACTGGGTGTTTGCGCTGTTCGGCGGTGTCGCGTGGCTGCCGCTGCGCGCCTGGCGATACCTCAGTCACGGCATGAGTGCACGGCGCGTCGCCCTGGTGATCGTGGCGACGGCGCTGGTGTTCGGCCTGCTCAGCAATGCGGATTTCCGGCAGGCGCGTCTCTACCCCCTGCTGGCACTGTGGTATCTGGTCATACCCTGGCGGTCGATCCGTCGGCCCATGGCGATTTTCTGCTTACTTGTGCCACCGCTGGCGTACCTGCTGTGCCGCATTGATCTCATCGCCAGTTACACCACTGGCGGCATGGCGGGCTCCTTCGGCACAGCTTACGCAGCCATCGGCTGGCACAAGTGGTTGCGCAACCTGCTGAACCTGCCCCTCGTATTACTGGTGGGCCTTGGCTTACCGGCCTGCCTGTTTATCCCCACCGGCCTGCGCGCCCTGGCCGGGGAGCGTGATCGGGCGCGGGCCTGGCTTTGCCTGGCGCCTGTGCTGGTGTTTGCCCTGTACATGGCATTCGTTGCCCCGGTGACCTATTACCGCCACTACCTCCCGCTGCTGCCGGCGGCCGCGCTGCTGGCAGCCCTTGGCCTGTTCGCCACCCGCTGGGCACAGCGGGGCTGGTTCATGTTGCTGTTCTTCCTGTGGCCGGCCCTGCTGGCAGTGGACCTGGTGGGCGACTACCACCAGGATCCGCGCATTGCCCTGCGCCAGTGGTACAGCGAGCACCCGGATGCCCGGGTGTTCCAGAGTTTCTATGTCAATCCCCCCGTCGGCACCCGCGGCCGTCTGTTCAGGCCCGAGTATGCCGCCGGTGACGCCGCCGCATTGCGCCAGGCCCGGTACCTGATCCTCAGTGAGAACTGGTACGACACGGCGTTTGCCAATGAGCTGAATGGCCCGCTGGTCGATGACCCCGGGCGCCTGGTCAAGACCAGGCCGGAATATGTGCGTTTCTACCGCGAGGCGCTGGCTGGCCAGCACCCGCACCTGGCAGAGGAGCGGCTCATTCCGGTGGAGAATTTCATGCCGGAGTTGCTGCTGCACAGGCGCTTCTATGGCACCTTCCAGTTGTTTGTTGGCGACCTGCGGATCTTTCGTGTGGTTGATTGAGCCGGCTCAGCCGGCATCGCCAAATGTCAGTGCCTGGTAGCGGTGCACGCGCAGGGTGGGCGACCAGTGGCTGGCGGGAAGGCCGGCCTTGGCCAGCAGATGATCAAGAAATTCCCTGGCGTCGGGTAATTGCTCCCACACTTTTGGCAAAAAGGTCGAGCGGTGCCGCCCGTCCTCCAGCAGCAAGCCATCGACGCCCGGTCGCAGCTCGGCGAGCAATGCGTCCCGACTCGTCGCGGCCAGCGGCTCCTTTGCCGTCAGCACCGAGATCTCAACAGCGGTTTGCGCCAGTTCTTCCGTCCGCATTTGCGGGAAGCGCGGATCGCGGTAAGCGGCACTGTGGGCGGAGTCGGCTACGGCCGTGGCCAGCGCTGCAACGGGCTCGATGGTGCCGATGCAGCCACGCAGCCTCGAGCGCTGGGTCAGGGTGACAAATACGGCCCGCATTTCACGCAGTGCAGGTGTCAGGCCGTCAACGACCCGCCCTCCGGCCTGGTAATCCTCCGGGCCTGCGTAAATGCTGCTGCGAGCGATTACCAACAGCCGCCGTTGCTCGGCCGCGGTCAGGTCAGTGCAGTACGAAAGCGCCATAACCTACCACCCGGGATGTGTCGCCGGCGGTGTCACCGGAGTTGCACAGGTCCAGCAAATCGATGCTGAGCCGGCGGCTGCAGCGGCTGCGCATCAGGCCATTGAGCGCATGTGCGCCGCAGGCATTCTCGCCGGTGAGTGAGCTGTCCCTGGCCAGCAGGCGTTCACATGTCTGTGCGTCCAGCCTGCGGGCTTCCTCGTAACTGTGGAAGTGGGACAGGTCCGTGCTGACCACCAGCAGCGTCTCGGGGCCGCTCCACAGTGCGTCCACGACGGCCGCGACACGGTCGGGGTCGCAGTCACCCACCACCACCGGTACCAGCGTAAAGTGTTCGAGCACGGTTTGCAGGAATGGCAGCTGGACCTCCAGGCTGTGTTCGGCCCGATGAGCCTCGTCGGACACGCATACGCCCTGCATGTTTCTGACCTGCTCGATACCGGCACTGTCCAGTGCCACCTCCCCGAGCGGCGTGGCGAACGCGTCTACCGACGGTACGGCCATGCCGCGCAGGTAGACCCGGTGAGCTGGCCCCAGCAGCACCACCCGCTCGATCGTATCCCTGTACGGCAGCAGGCGGCGGTAGGCCCGGGCGGCGGTTTGCCCCGAGTACACGTATCCGGCATGCGGCACGATCAGTGCCCTGGGCGTGTCCCCGGCTTCTCCACCGGCGGCTCCCATCAGAATATTGATATGGCGGGCGAGGCGCTTGGCATCGGCCTCATAAAACAGGCCCGCCACCGCCGCTGTGCGCACGGTCATCGCAGTCGTCGACTCCCCTGGTGTCTGCTGTGTTAAATCCATACTTGTAATATGGGTATATTGCCCATAAATACAAGGATATGGATGAAACAATAGTATCTACCCGTTACTGGCACCAGCTGGCCAATGGCCAGCTGCAGTGCGATCTGTGCCCGCGTCACTGCCATTTACAGGAGGGGCAGCGGGGTTTGTGCTATGTCCGCCAGCGCCTGGACAACGAGGTCAAACTTGTCAGCTACGGTCGGTCCAGCGGCTTTTGCGTGGACCCTGTTGAGAAAAAACCGCTGAACCATTTTTACCCCGGCAGTGGAGTCCTGTCCTTCGGGACGGCGGGTTGCAACCTGGCCTGCAAATTCTGCCAGAACTGGGACATGAGCAAGTCACGGGAGATGGATACCCTTGCTGATAAAGCCAGTCCGGAACAGTTGGCCCAGGCGGCGCAGGAACTTGGCTGTCACAGTGTGGCCTTCACCTACAATGACCCGATTATTTTCCTCGAGTACGCGGTGGACGTCGCCGCCGCCTGCCGGGAGCGCGGTATCAAAACCATTGCCGTGACTGCCGGTTATGTGGATCCCGAACCAAGGGTGGAGTTTTTCCGGGCGATGGATGCGGCCAATGTCGACCTGAAGGCGTTTACCGACCGCTTCTACTACAAGATCTGTGGCGGGCACCTCGCGCCGGTGCTCGAGACACTTGAATATATACGGCATGAGACCGACTGCTGGCTGGAGCTGACCACGCTGCTCATTCCCGGGGAAAACGATTCCGAGGCTGAGCTGAATGATATGACCCGCTGGGTAGTGGAGCACCTCGGGCCTGATGTGCCCATGCATTTCACCGCGTTTCACCCCGACTGGAAGATGCGCGATATCGAGCGGACTCCGGCGGCCACCCTGCAAATGGCCCGTGCTATCGCACGGGCCAACGGCGTCAGGCACGCCTATACCGGCAACGTGCACGACCCCGCCGGCGCCAGTACCTGGTGCCACAATTGTGGCGAGCTGCTGATCGAGCGGGACTGGCACCGGCTGGGCCGTTGGGGGCTTGATCCGAAGGGTCAATGCACTGCCTGCGGCTGCGCACTGCCGGGTCACTTCGATCGAACGCCGCAGCA
>JAHEBL010000138.1 GCA_024642265.1 Haliea sp.
TCGGGACCGTATCAGCTGTCCGCCGGCCGCCGGGTTTCGCCCTTTGCGCCACAGACCATGCGCACGGTTCTCTGGCATGTATCGAGCCAGGGCGTTTTGGTCGGGGTTTGCAGCGCCCGCACAAAACCGCCATCGTGGCGACAGGCAATGCTGGTCTTGTTCGGTGTCCAGTCACCCTCTTTGGGCCGCGGCTTACGGGCGCTGTAATACCAGATGCCCCGCTTGTCCTGCATTACGTAGTTCGCCTCTGGCGGGAGGAATACTTTCTTGCCTTCTATTACGGCAAATACCTCAAGCTGGTCGCCTGGATTGATGTCCATCACTGCGGTAGGGGTTATTGTCAACATGGCCTGCTCTCCGATCCGTTAGGCGCAGCTCATGGTTTGCTGCGCCGGTTTGGGGGGGCTGGACTCAGATAATGTCGCGCTCCCCTTCTCTTTATCACCGCGAGGTGACGACCCTTTTATAGGACGGGGAGGCATGACACAGCAACGCTTGGCGTGCCATATTTTTTTATTATTTATGTTTTAGTCTATTTTAGAGCCATATTTTTATTTTTAACTGGATTATTGGCCTATTATTGGCACTTCAATGCCATTTTTTAATTTCAGCTCTGTATTAACTTGATGTACGGGGGAAGCTGCAAACCCGGTTTCAGCTTGCGCAACTGCGCGGGTTCCGCCGCCGAAACCAGCTCTGCCGCCTGCTCGACCGAACTCATCAGCATATGCAGGGACAGGGCGGCACGCCCCTCCCTGGTGTCAATCTGCCCCGCTATGCCGGAAATTTCCTGCTCCTGCAGGAAACCCAGCAGCACCGCGTTGACCAGGAAATCCCTGATAATCTGCCGATTGACCTGGTCCTGCAGGTAGGAATGGTAACCATCATCGCCGAACACCTGCTGCAGCACTTCCACCTGGCCCGAGGACAGCTCGCCTGCAGAGAAAGGCAGTTCTGCCCCGAAAGCGGTCTCGAGATGCTCCACAAGGCGATCCAAATGCAATTGTTCCAAAACTCTACTCCATCCATCCGGCATTCGCCGGTAACGTCATTGCGTAACTGCTTCGCGGGCTGCCAGAACTCGCTGCAGCTCAAGCAGGTCGGGTATCTGGTAAGTGTCGTCATTCATGCGGAAAGCCGCTGTGGCGAAATCGCTGACCGGCTCCGGCAGATCCTCGATCTGCTCCTGCGCCAGGTTGGCGACCCCGAGCTTGATCCCACGCACGGCCAGGCCAAAGTACTGGCAGGGTTCATCCCGCCGCCCCAGCACCACGGCTACCAGTCCTGCGCCGCCGCGCTGATCCCGCCAGGGCGCCGCGTCCTTGTTGCCAAAATCGAACACCGGCACCGCCTCTCCGCGCCAGTTTATCAGCGTCGGGGGCAGGTCCTCTTCGGCGGGCACTGTGACGATCTCTCCCAGGCAACCCTGCGGAACCACCCATGAAAAGTCGGGGGCACACGGCAGCAGCACGCAGCACCCGTTAAGTGTCTCAGTCATAACCTGTCCTCAGGAAAGCTGCAGTCTGTGCCCGGTCAGTTCATTGATCTGGCCAATCAGCATACGGAAGTTGAAAGGCTTGCCCATGTAGCCATTACAACCAGCCGCCTGTGCCATGGCGCGGTGCTTCAGGCCAGTGCGCGAGGTAATCATGATGACCGGGACGTGACTGTAGCGTACAGACTTGCGAATCTCCCGCAGGGCCTGTATGCCGTCCTTGGCCGGCATCTCGACATCCATGAGAATGATATCGGGCAGGCGGTCAGCTGTATTGAGCAGGTCTATCGCCACGGCACCGTTTTCAGCGGTAATCGTCTCCACGCCAACGGTTTCAAGCTGGCTGGTGGCGACCATGCGCTGGGTACGTGAATCATCCACTACCATCACCAGCAGTGACTCATCCTTGCGCGCTTCAAGCTGCAGTGTTGAGTGATCACCCGCGCCCACGCTGGCAACCAGCAGGTTGAGATCGAGAGCGACGATAGCCTCCCCCGCTGCGGTCGTAGCGGCGCCGGCAACACCGGGAACTGAGGAAAACTGTGGCCCGAGTGAACGGATGACCAGCTCCAGCGCCTCCTCGACATCGTCGATGGCAATCGCCATATAGCGCTCGGGGGAGCCGGCGATAATCACCGGGACATCAGTTCGCCAGGTCTTGGCATCCAGGGCGTGCCCATTCTGGCACAGGGTAGCCAGGTAGGCCGGCTCGCAATCCATGCCGCCAAAGGTCAGGGAGCTGTGGCTCTGCACCGCGGCGAAAAAGTCGTTAACCGGCACCTGTTCAACAGCTATCAGGCCACCCAGGGGAATCGCGTAAGACTGCTCTCCCGCACTGACCAGCAATGCGCCGTTTACAGTCACCGAGGAAGGCACCCGTATATGGAACGAGGTTCCGCGGCCCGGCACCGAGTCGATCTGGATATCCCCTCCCATCTCCTGCAGTTCGCTCAGGACAATATCCATACCGACGCCCCGACCCGAGATCTGGCTGATGGAGCTGGCAGTGGAAAAGCCCTTGTGAAATATCAGGCGCGCTGCGTCTGCATCGCTCAGCTTATCCACGTCCACGTCCAGCCCCTTTTTCAAGGCTGACTCGCGCATTTTCTCCGGGTCGATACCGCGACCATCGTCGGACAGGGTAATGATCGAATCAGCCCCCGCCTTGCGGATATCGATGCTTACCTGCCCCTCTTCGGGTTTGCCCGCGGCGCGGCGCTCCTCGACACTCTCGATGCCATGGTCCAGCGCGTTGCGGACCATGTGGTCGAGGATGGTCTGGCAGCGTGCGTAATCGTCCCGGTCCAGCGTACCGAGTTCATTGAGTACCTGGAACGAGACAGTCTTGTCGAGGTCCGCACTAACAGTACGAACCAGGCGGCGAAGTCCCGGAACGAGGCGGGACACCGGCACTACCCTGGCGCCGCGGATGGAGGAACCGATCGAGGAGATGACCTTGGTTTGTTGCTTGAGCAGGGCCTCCACCTGGGTGTTCTGGCGCGTGGCGAAATCCACAAGGTCAGCCAGGTCCTCGACACCTTCGCGCAGAATGTTTGCCGCTTCCTGCAGCTCGGAGTACTGGTCCATTTCCAGCGCGTCCATCGGGGCACCTGGCTGCACTCCCTGGGCAGCGACACTGCGCAGGGCGCGATCTGCAATGGCAGAGATATGCGCCCTGACAGAAGCGAGTCGGCTTTGCATTTCGGTCGAAGCCCGCTTTCCCCTGGTAACGCTCTGGGCTGTGCGCACACTGAGTTGCTGTGCCTGGTTGCTGAGATTAAGCAGGTCGTCGAGCTTCTCCGAGGTAATGCGCACCGATTGTTGTGCCGCCAGAGCCCTTGCGCCGTCATCGGCAATTTTCTTGGCCAACTGCCGCGCCCTGGCATCGCTTGGGCTGGCCGCAGCTGCGGCCTGCTGCGTCGGCAATGCAACCACCGTGCTGGCAGCAGCCACCTCGGGCTCCTGCGCGGCCTCGGGCTGCTGCGCCTGCGTCGCAGCCTGGCCCGCAGGCTGTGGCAGCTCGTGTGCAATATCCGCGCGCGCATCCTGGATATGATCAAGCCCGCGCACGCAGGCATCCAGCCAGGCGTTGACGATGCGGAAGTAGTGACTCTCGGCTCCTGCCTCGGGGCGCGGCAGCGCAGTCAGCAGCGTTTCGAAATTGTGAATAAGCGTGCCATAAAAATGCAGTCCAACGCCCTTGGCAATACCCTTGATGGTATGCAGGATGCGGGTCACTACAACATAGGCGTTCTCCGAAGATACGTCTCGTTCCCACGCGGCCACTGCGTCTTCAAGCTTCTCAAGCTCAGAGGAGCCCTCCTCCACAAATGCGTCAAGGAAGTCGGAGAAAATCTCACCGCCACCGGGGCTCGCGTGGCTGAAGTTAATTCCCGCAGGTATACAGGAGAATTCGCTGGGGCAACCCGGCTCCGGTCCGGCCACTTCCGCCGGCTCTACAGACTCGGTAACAAGCTGCAAGGCACCCCCGGCTGCAGAAAACTCGCCGACATCGATGCCGCATATTTCGTCGGCCTCAGTTTGCACAAAGCCAAGACTTTCAAACAGGGCATCAATATCAGCCTGGGGTTCATTGCTCACGTCGACGTCTGAATCAATGTCCTGGGCGAAGATATCCTCGGCAAATATCCGGAAGTCATCCTCCGCTGCAACGCCCGGAGCCTCACCCTTGTCTTCGGCCGCTTCAAGAGTCTCATGACCTGTAACTTCATCATCGGGCAGGCCGGGATCCGCTACCAGATCGTTGAACAGCGCTTCTTCAGACAGCAGATCGTCATTGGCGAACCCGGCCAGTTCACCCGTTGACGACATATCACCCGGGAAGCAGGCCGGATCAGACCACCCACTGGCATCATCCGCCGAGTTCTCCAGCACCTGCTGCCCATCATCGTTGAATTCAAGCGCGTCAACAGGGGCGCCGGGCGCAACAAAGCCCTCATCGAACAGACGGTTGCAGAGCTTGCCCGACTCGCCGTGCACGAGGCGCATGTATAGGGCATCCACCTCGGCCTGCCGCAGTTGCTGCAGGGACGTCAAGGCTGAGGAGCAAATAGCAATAGCCGGCTCATAACCCTCGGCAAGCAACTGCTCTGCAGCGGCGGGGTCTGCTCCCAGCATCAACTCAGGCACCACGGAACCGGCCGCCAGGCCGAGCGCCGCGAGGCGGCCCTCAAGCACTACCGACAGTTCCTCCATCAGCTGCGGGATCAGCCGGGTGACACTCGCCATCGTCTGGTCACTTATCGCGCTCAGGCGGTGGAAATCCTCATGGTAATCGATAGCTTCGTCCGGGTTGGCGTCGTAGCCGGTCGCGCCCTCAATCGGCTCGAACGCCAGACCATGGATATCCGCATCGACATCGTCGAGCTGCTTGCCATTTAACAGGTAGTCGTCAAATGCCTGCTCGTCGGAAGGCGGGGGTGCTGCGGCGATATAGTCGAGTACACCCTGGTCTTCTGCTGACAGTGAGGCCGCCATGGCCGCTTCGTCGCCTTCTGGTTCGAGGCTGGCTGCAGTGCTGTCCGCAGCTGCATCATCATTGGCAACCGTAAGCGGGCCACCGGGGCTGACCAGGCGGAGGACCGGCGCCTCGCTCAGCATTACGGGAGAGGCCGGCGTGTCCTGCTCTGTTATCCCGGCAGCAGGGCTTATTGCTTCCCCGTCGCCAGCCGCTTTCGAATCAGCCTGTACAAGCGCTTCGCAGGAAGCATCCGCTGCGGCCGCCGTCGGCTCGCAGACCGGCGCCTGCTGTTCAGACTCTGCAGCCGGCTGCGCGGATTTGACACGTTTGACTACCAGATACTTTTCGCCGATGTCATCGTCGTCGGCAAGGCCCAGAATATCGGTACCTTCAGACACCAGGTGTTCCGCCCCGGCAGCACCCGCTCCCGACTGCCTCGAATAGTCGATGGCCATAGGCTCCGCGGCCGATTCGCCCCTGCGGCTCTTCATTGAGCTCGAAGCGGCAGGCTGGCTGGCGTATATATCGCCACTCGATGATTCCGAGGACATAACGATCTCCTCGTCGATATAGGTCTCCATATCATCGGCACCAATGGAACCGCGGGTCATGGGGCGTTGTGCCACTTCCAGCTCGTAATCCGTAAGATCAGTGTCAGCCTGTGCCGCACGGTCAACGGTAAACAGTCGCTCCTCCGGCTCGGAAAGATCAATGTCCAGCAACCAATTGAGGTTGCCCGGCTGTGACTCTGAGGTCACTTCGGCCCGGTCACTGCCGGTGAGCTTGTCTGTATTCTTATCTGTGTGCACGGTGTACCTCCAATATCCTTTTCGGCAATCGACTGCGTCGGCTGTAAGCCTAGTGGCTTACAGTTCCGGTAACCGGCACCGGGCTTACAAGGGTAGCGGGCCCCTGCAGCGCGGGTTCGGCCTGGATTATCTCCTCGGCCAGATCCCTGCCACCGGATTTTGCCATCACGAAACAGCGGTTGGTCAGTTGACGGGCTTTCATCACATCCAGCTCTCCCGCTTCCCGATACGAGTCCACCAGGTCAGGCAGAGTTGCTATTACCTGCTGCACAAGCTCCTGCACCCCGCTTGTCGGCGCCAGCTCCCCGTCGAGTACCCGGTCGAGCATATCCTGTGCGGCCCATCCCAACTCACCCAGAATGTTAGCGCCAACGGCACGTCCATTCCCTTTAAAAGTATGGAAATGTCGTCTTATATCCCGCAACACCTGATTTGCCTCCGGCTCAACGGACCATTCCTGCCCCAGTCGCGTCAGTTCGATAGCGATCTCGTCCGCTTCCTCGATGAACACTTCCCGGAACTCTGGCGATATTTCTGCGTCCTGAATGACTTTCAATGTCTCGGCACGCACAGGGTTGATTACATCCACTCCTGCGGATACCTGCTCGCGCCATTTATCCAGTTCGGCCGCGCGCTGCTCTGCGTAGGCAATCATGTGCGAAGTATCGTCCAGCGGGTCGATCAGGGACCGCTGCAAATGCAGCTCGATCTGGGCGAAAGCATCAGCGAAGCAGCGAAAGGCATCATCCTCACGTACGCTACCCACCCTGCTGGCGGCGGCCAGCCATGTGAGACACTGCTCGATTACCCGGCCTTCACGGTCCATGCCCGCAAAAGACAGGGCACCCGCTATCTCGCCCAACAACTCCAGTGACAGCTCGATCGCCTTGCGATCGGGTATATCCTCCTGCTCATCGAGGTATTCCCGTGAGAGGCTGTAAAGCAGGTCGAGATCCGGATGGCCATCATCGGCATCGCGAACCGCGCGCCGCAACTCTTCATGTCCCTGGTCCGTTTTGTTCAGATGGCGATTGAGGGCAACCGTGAGGCGCGTAAGGCTCTCTTCATCAAAGGGCTTTTTGGCCACTGCGCTGGCAAGGGCCTTACGGCGAAGAATCTTGTGCAGGTAGTTTTCAACCATGCCCATGTGGGCAAAGGTGGCTGTCACAACACACTCGCGCAGTTCGTATTCCTTGCTGGAAAACGAACTGGAAAGGCCGTGGTCGAGTTTGTGCTCGATATCAAGCTTGACCTCGACGATACCACGTATAACGTCATTGACCGCCTGTTCGTGATGCGTCGTTGAATCCCTGTAAAGCCCCCTGTAGAGCTCAGCCAGCTTGGCCCGCGTCCGCTGCAGGGAGTCGGCATGGTTTATCTGGCCAGCCGCCACCAGGCGATGCTCGGCCGCCTCGATCGCGTCCAGGGCAGTAGTCTCGTACTCCTCCTCGGGCGCGGAACCCGCAGCCAGCAAGTCGTTGCTATTGAGGAAATCGACGGCACGGTTGAGTTTGTCCATGGCGCCACTGAGCGCAGTGATCAGGGCATCGATATGCACCAGCCCGCGGCTTGCCGTTTCCACGGTGCTGTCGTCTATGCCAAAGACCTTACGGATCTGGGCGATATGTACCGGCTTTGACTTACTGGCAGCGATATAGAAAAGTATGAGCTGCAGGTTTTCCTCGTAATCAACCGAGGGGTCGAGCTCACTGCCGTTTTCCCTGGCATACTTGATCAGGAATGCGCCGGTCTTGAAAATCTGTGCTATGCATTCATCGGGGACTATAAATCCACCGGCAATGCCTTCACAAAGGCCAATCATTGCAAACCAGAAACGTTCCGCCTCGGTGCCGGCAAACAGGAGTTGCATTTTGCGCGCCACCCGGGCCACCGTCTTCATGCTCTCAGTGACGTTGCGACGACGCAGCGCCATTTTGGCCATCTCCAGGTAGAGGGCCAGCATGACGTTGGCGCGACTCCTGACCTCCTCGTCCGAGGCAGGAGTTGCCCCCTCGGTTATACCTGCACCCGGCTCAATCTCCATATGGAAGAAGAAAGCCTGCGGCCGCGGGCGCTCGCCCAGCCAGCGACGCAGGTCGTTCACGTGCTGCTCAAGCCCCTGGCCGGTATCCTGACGTGAGTTCTGGGTATGGGCCAGATAGGCGGGCAATACCTTGAGCGCCTGCATGAGGCCGCCCATGGCGAGCTTGCGTCGCTCGCCCGTCACCTTGTCCTTGTAGATAAAGTTGAGGCTGCGCTCCATCTCGAGCGTCAGCATTTCGCC
>JAHEBL010000139.1 GCA_024642265.1 Haliea sp.
GTGGCGAGCTGCTGATCGAGCGGGACTGGCACCGGCTGGGCCGTTGGGGGCTTGATCCGAAGGGTCAATGCACTGCCTGCGGCTGCGCACTGCCGGGTCACTTCGATCGAACGCCGCAGCAGCTGGAAGTGCGACCGGTGCGGGTGCGCATGCCTTAGGGCAGTGAACATTCCCTGTACTGGTGTATTCTTTATTTACCGGTCGAGACCTGTGTGATTGGACATGCTGGAAATAATACTGGAAGTCCTGGTTATGTTGCTGGCAACCAATGGAGCGCCCGTGCTCGCTGCCCGATTATTGCGAGCGCATGGTGACGCGCCCCTGGACCTGGGCAAGCGGCTGGCAGATGGGTATCCACTGTTCGGTACATCCAAGACGTGGCGGGGCCTGGTTGTGGCCCTTGTCACCTCCTGCACGCTATCCATGCTTTTTGGCTACGGCATGGGGTTCGGTATGGTCTTCGGTATGCTGGTAATGGCTGGCGACCTCTGCTCAAGTTTCATCAAGCGCAGAACAGGCCTCAAGCCCGGGTATCGCTGTCCCGGACTGGACCAGGTGCCTGAAGCTTTTATCCCGTCAATTTTTGCTGTTGTCGTGCTGGGGATCGAGTGGTGGTGGGCAATATTCCTGAGCCTGACTTTTACTCTGATCCAGATGCTTGTATCCAGGCCGCTCTATTCGCTGCATATCCGCAAAAACCCGCACTAGGCAGTGAAAGCAGTTTGATAGAAGAATGGCCTGGGGCGGGAGATGTCGAAGAAAACCAACCGGATAAAACCGGTACCGCGCACCTTACCTATGCCGTGGTCCCGCTCAGGTGATGGATAGTAATCTCCGGCATGCAGTTAAAGCGTGCCGGAACCACGGAGCTGCCGGTACCGACCGAGGTATAGCCTTGCATCAGGTCGTATGACCACGCGCCCGCGCCGGTGTACCTTGGCGCCGATGAGTTGTAGGCAAGCGCCCAGCCGCCGGGCAGACAAATCTGGCCGCCATGAGTATGTCCGCACATCATGAAATCGAATCCAACATAGGCGGCGTGACGATAGATCTCCGGTGAATGTGCAAGCAACAGCGATACCGAGTTATCAGGGATTCCGTCGTAGGCCTTTTCCAGGTTGTCGGCGGAAAAATAGTGTGGGTCGTCTATTCCGGCGAGATAAATCGAATCGCCTTCGCGTTCAATTGCGGTATTTTCATTCAATAGCAGACGGATCCCCAGGGATTCCATCGGCTTTGTCATAAGGATGCTGTCATGATTGCCAAGCACCGCATAAATCTCCCCGTCTATGTCCCGGCACAGGTGCTCAAGTCCTGCCATCGCCTCGTCGTGAGCCCCGTGGGTGCGAAACAGGTAGTCACCGGTAAGAACACATATATCGTAGTCAAGATCACGGATCTTTTGCGCGAGACAAGCGGGAAAACCCTTAACAGAGTCCAGGTGCAAGTCGCTTAGATGCAGGATCTTGAAGCCGGCAAATTGTGGTGGCAGATGGATCATTTCCACATGGTTGTGGCGCACCTGAAAATTCAGGATGTTAGCTCTGCCGCGTCCGGACAGCCTGGTGATCTTTAACACAAACCGTATAAGGGCGGCGGCAGCGTGCCAGTTTTCAATGTGGATAAAGGTTCGGCCCTGGCCAAAGCGATCCGCTGCATGCTCTGTTTCGACACCAATACGCTGTCGCAGGTGTGACTTGCCGACCCGCCGAACCAGGTAATCGTGAAGTTCCGGGTCTTCTTTCAATTTGTCGATGGCAGATATTTCAGCCGACATAACCATCAACTGCTTGCCGCTTCAGTAGATGTTTTCGGAACTGCAGGGTCCACGGCAACGCTCACAGATGTTTGGATTGAGGGTTCAAGCCTCGCCATTTTACCCCGTGTGGCCCGGTTTCGGTTCGAGTGTTCCCGGAGGGGATACTTTATTTGACCGGGGGTTGATTTCAGTCAAGTGAGCGCTGCCCTGTGCCCGGTGTTTCATTACCATTTTCGCGCAGAGCAAGAGATTAAAGCTCCGCTTGGCTCTGTACACTGTGCGGCAAGCTGTATACTTTGGGCGACCCTCGAGGCACTTTGAAATGGGCGGTTTATTTCTTTGACTGAAGTCGTCGGCCTGACCCGCGAGCAACTGTTGCAGCGCCTGGATAGCAGTGAACAGGGCCTGAGCCAGTCTGCGGTGCCGCAAAGGCAGCGGCAGTATGGCCTCAACCAGATCCGCTTTCATCGCAGCCGTTCCCCCTGGCGGATGTTGTTGCAGGAGTTCCTGGCATTGTTCCCACTGCTGCTGCTTGCGGCGGCGGGTCTCGCGTTTTTCGCCAACAACCTCAGCCCGGGCGAGGGCTATGAACTTATCGGCGCCGCCCTGCTGGGTGTGGTGGTGCTGAACGCCCTGGTTTCATTCCTGCAGAACTACAAGGTGGAGAAGCTGATGCTCTCCTTTCTGGACTATATTCCCAGAGAGGTAGTGCTGTTGCGGGACGGCACCGAGCAGGCACTGGATGCGAAGGAGGTGGTGCCGGGCGATATCCTGTTTGTCCAGGAGGGCGACAAGATTCCGGTGGACGGGGTGCTGCTGGAGGGCGATCAACTGGTGCTGGACGAGTCCATTCTCACCGGCGAGTCGGAGCCGGTCATCAGGACCGTGCTGGACAACCAGGTAGTCACGGAAAACGTGGTCAGTTCAGGGGCCACGGTACTCAAGGGCAGCGCACGCATCATCACCACCCGCACCGGCCGCTCCACCACCATCGGCTCGATCTCCGAGCTGTCCCAGGGCGTCACCCGGGATCTCACACCGATGCAGCGGGAGCTGAGCTATTTTGTGCGCCGCATCACCTGGCTGGCACTGGGTATCGGCCTGTCATTCTTCGCTATCGGCTTTTTTATCGGCAACCCGTTCTGGACCAACCTGATCTTCGCCATCGGCATTATTGTGGCCAACGTGCCTGAAGGCTTGCTGCCCACGGTGACCCTGGCGCTCACCCAGTCCTCGGTGCGCATGGGCCGGCGCAACGCGCTGGTCAAGCATATCCTGTCGGTGGAGACACTCGGATCGACCACGGTGATCTGCACTGACAAGACCGGGACTCTCACCTGCAACAAGCTCCACGTCGAGTCACTTTACCTGGATTTCAACGAAGTCGGCTCGGAGGATTCCAGCGGTTACGAGAAGCTGCCCGCTGCCCGTCCCGCTACTGAAATTATGGCCCTGTGCAACGATGTGATAGCCATCAGCAACGGCCGCAAAGAGCACGACGGGTTTCACGGCGACCCGACCGAGCTGGCGCTGGCAGAATTCGTTGATGATCGCGGTGGTTACGACAGTATCCGCGGGCGCTTCGAGGCGGTGAGCAGCCGCCCTTTCGATGCGGAGCTCAAGTATATGAGCGCCACGCACCGTACTTCGGACGGCGCACTGTATATGACTGTGAAGGGTGCGCCCGATGTGCTTATCGATCGCTGCAGCCAGGTGCACAGCCAGGGCGTCGCGCGCGACCTTGGGGAAGAGGAGCGCCGCGGCCTGAAAGACCAGGCCGACCACTATGCCTCCCAGGGCCTGCGGGTGCTGGCGCTGGCCTACCGGGTGGCGGACGCCCCCGATGCGCCGGAGGAGCAACTGGTATTCGTAGCCCTGGTGGCTATGGTTGATCCCCCGCGACCAGAGGTGGCGGCGGCTGTGGCAGCCTGCCACAGCGCCGGCATCCGGGTTGTCGTCATGAGTGGCGACAAGGCTGAAACTGTCGACTACATCGCCCGCAAGCTCGGCATAGTCAAGCACGCCACGGTTATCGAAGGTGAGCAACTGGCCGCCATGAGTCGCGCCGACTTGCTGGAGGCCCTGCGCGACGAGCAGCTGTTGTTCGCCCGCATCGCCCCGGAACAGAAGCTCACCATCGTCGAGGCGTTCAAGGAGCTGGGCGAGGTGGTCGCGGTGACCGGGGATGGGGTCAATGACGCGCCGGCCCTCAAGCGCGCGGATATTGGCGTGGCCATGGGCCGGCGCGGTACCGATGTGGCCAAGGAGGCGTCGGATATCATTTTACTGGACGACAACTTCGCCACCATTGTGCAAGCGGTGGAGGAGGGGCGCGCCGTTTACGACAACATCAAGAAGTTCATTACGTATATCCTGACCAGCAATATCCCGGAAATCCTGCCCTTTGTCGCCTACGTGCTGTTGCCGATTCCACTGCCGATTACCGTGGTGCAGATTCTGGCGATCGACCTGATTACCGATATCCTGCCAGCCATCGGCCTGGGCAACGAGCCGCCTGAAAAGGATGTGATGCAGCGTCCGCCCCGGCGCCGGGACGAACGCCTGGTGAGCTATCGCACGTTTGTGCGCAGCTACGGCATCATCGGTCCCGCCGAGGCGGCCCTGTCCTTCCTGGTTTTCTTCCTTGTGCTGGACGCGGGGGGCTGGCAGTGGGCCCAGCCCCTGGCCAGCGATACGCTGCTTTACGGTCAGGCAACCGGGGCGTTACTGGCCACTATCATCTTTTGCCAGGTCGGCAATGTGATGGCCTGTCGCACCAATCGCCAGAGCGCTGTTTCCTACCTGCTGCGCCCCAACCTGTGGATCTGGACTGGCCTGCTGGTGGAAGTTCTGTTCATTCTGGCGATTCTCTATATACCGATGTTTCACCGATTCTTTTCCACCGGTCCGCTGCCTCTGTGGATATGGGTCGTCATTGCGCTGGCGCCCTGGCTGATCTTCGGCATCGAGGAACTGCGTAAGTGGCTGGTCAGGCGGGGTGTGCAATGGCTGGCGGTGTAGTGCAGGCTGCGGCCAGGAGTGTTGGCGCGGGTAACCTGCTGGTGCTGCTGGCGGCGGGCGTGCTGTTCCTGTCCTATGGCTATACCGAAATGGCGGGCTCCGATATGTGGTGGCATATCGCGGCTGGCCGCGAACTGCTGCAAACCCGCAGCCTTTGGATGGTGGACGACTGGTCCTTTACGGCCCATGGTGTGGACTGGCTCAATCACGAATGGCTCGCGGACCTGATCTATTACGGCTGGGTCAGCGCCTGGGGGGTGCAGAGCCTGGTTTACTGGAAATGGCTGGTGATCATCGCCATCTTCGGCACGCTGCTGCTTGCGCTGACCCGCTCCAGCGGCAGTGCCCTGGCAGCGCTGGTGTGCACCGGCTTTGCCCTGGCGAATGCCGCACCCTTCCTGGATGTACGCCCCCACCTGTATTCCCTGCTGGGTTTCAGCCTGCTGCTGTTGCTGCAGCTGCAGCGCGAATCCAGAAGCTGGCTGCTGGCGCTCCTGTTTGTGGTCTGGGTGAACCTGCACGGCGGTGTTTTCTTCGGTCTGATGGCCCTTGGCATTCTGTTATTTCCCTGGCGCAAGCCCACTGCCGCCAGCCTGCGCGGTGCCGCTGTGGTCGGGGTGATCTGCCTGCTGGCCAGCATGCTCAACCCCTCCGGATTCAAGGTATTTCTGTATCCGCTGAGCTATGCTTTCGATGAGGCCTCGCCCTTCCGGACAATTGGTGAATGGCTGTCGCCCTTCAAACCCGGGGGCATCATTTCTCCGCTGTTTTTTTACCTGATGTGGCTGCCGCTGCTCGCCCTGTTGTATCTCGTGCCTGCTGTGCGGCGCCGACTCGATGTGCCCTGGGAAGGCCTGGCGCTTACCGCCCTGACTCTGGCGATGGCACTGACCAGCCGCCGCTTTATCCCCCTGTTCGGGATCTCCCTGGCGGTGATGCTGGCCCCGCTGCTGGGCCTGTGCCTGCAAAAGTCCAGGCTGGAGAAGTTCAGCCCGGTGCTGGCTGCGGTTGCCCTTTTGTACGCGCTTTACCGGTTGCTGCCTTACCCGGTGCAGTCGGGGCCGGCGTTTCACTACCTGACGGCGGAGTACAGCTACCCGGTGGAAATGCTGAATTTCATTGAAGCCAATGGTATGTCCGGCAATGTTTTCGCCCTGTGGAACTGGGGCGGGTATATCCACTGGCGCACCGATGGCAGGCTGAAGGTCTACGTGGACGGCCGCGCCGACACGGTGTTTGACGATGAAACCTTCCGGCGTTATGTCACCGTGCTGGGCTCGGGTCCGGGCTGGCTGGAACTGGTGGAAGACAGTGGCGCCGACTATGTCCTGTGGCCTCACGCCCGCGGCCAGGGTCGGCAGAAGTTGCGGGAGCTGGTGGCCACCGGCCGCTGGCGACCGGTTTATAGCGATGCGGTCTCCTGGTTGCTGGCCCGAAAAGGCAGGGCGCCGGAGCAGGCACTACAGCCCTCGCCGCCCGGCCCCTGGCGCGACCTCGCAATTGCCGAGAACAGCAATCGGGCGGGGGACTTCGCCAATGCAATCCGCTACGCCGGGGCAGTGCGCGAGATCATGCCCTGGCACAAGGGAGCCTGTGAGCTGCTGGTTGGCAACTACCGCAGACAGCGTGAGCAGCACAAGGCGGAAGAGGTGCTGGCCGACTGCCGCAGCTATTTCCCGACCGCTTACCTGCGCTGACAGCTAACGGTTTCCGGCCAATTGCCAGTGGTCAAGATTATGCCTTTATGCGGTTGAGCCCAGACCGGTAGCCGCATATAATGCGCTTCCTCTACAGGACTATAGCTCAGTTGGTTAGAGCGCTACCTTGACATGGTAGAGGTCCCCAGTTCGAATCTGGGTAGTCCTACCAAACAAAAGAACCCTCGCCACCAGGCGGGGGTTTTTTATTTGGCAGTAGTGCCCGGACGAAGAGATCGGTACTCGATGGCTTACACAACGGGTCATCCGGGCAGCCCTGCCAACCCCCGCCAGAATCCCGCAATCCTCCGATGGTTGGCACGGAGGTACATTTGACGTTTTCAGGATCCGCCATCATGCTGATTAAGGCGCCAGGCCGATGTCTGCAGGGAACTTTCTGCTGGCCTGATAACTGATTGCGGGGCGGAGGCACAACTACTTACAGATTGTTGCCAGCAGTCAAACAGTGTTATTCCGGATTGGACGTCTGCGGTGTGGTGTTGCCTGAAAGCGAGGGGAAAAGTTTATGGCCATAAGATATATAAAAATTGTCATGATCCTGATGACAGGTATGTTCGGATTAACAGGCGCCACCTATAACTGGATACAAATGGATTCAGACCTGGCGTTGGTTTCACAGGTGGTGACTGGTGCAGGTGCTGTCGGGGTTGCCGACTGGCAAAAAATCGAATCGCCATGGCTGGTGACTCTTTGTTGGTCAGTCATACCAATAGCGAAAGTGATTTCAGGTTTGTTATGTGTGCTCTGCGCCAAACAGATGTGGTCTTCCAGGTATGACGACATGTTGGCCTTTCAGCGATCCAAGCAAGCCGGTATGGCAGGTTGCGGGGTGATGCTGGCCATGCTGTTTGGCGTATTCATATTGATCTCCGAGACCTGGTTTCAGCAGTGGCAGACTGAATTGGGCGCGGGTATTCTGGGTGCCGCGCAGAGGTACATCGTTTCCGTAGGCGTGGTCGCATTTTTTGTAAACCTGAGTGATGACCTGCGAGTATAGCTGCGCGGACGTTAAGGCTGCATACCAGCAAAGAGGTGAAAGCGGAACTGGCTTTGCCCGGAGATTCAGGCCAGCAGTAACAAAAAGAAGCGTCTCTCTTGCAGCGTGAATGAACCAGCACCGATTGGTTCAAGCGTTTCTAATGTGATTTTTTGCTATGCGCTCGGACCCATGCTTGAACTGGCCCGTCAACTTGGCCATCGTCAGTTGTGCGAATTGAGAGTCCGCTGAACGTATCTTTGCCAGGAATCGGGAAGAGTTTTGGCCGCTAAGCGTAGTCACAATCTTTCCCCGGCAGGATATCTGAACGAGTCCGTTTTTTAACGCTCTGTAACTGAACGGTTCTTCTGACAGTAAGTCGTTTAGCGACATGTGATCGCCTCCTGACCGCTATATAGGCGGAATGTATCCCGTTAAAAAGCAAGCAGCGGGGATTTCTACCAGTTGCTTTCCTCGATGCGGGATTCTACATGATCCCGACCCGTTTGTGTCTTCAGATTCCATCGGGGTGAGCCCCCAATATCCTCTGCTGCGCAGCCGATAACACTCGCTCACGGCAC
>JAHEBL010000140.1 GCA_024642265.1 Haliea sp.
GCTCCGAGCCGGTCCAGTTGACCCGCGGGGACAGCAGCGATTCGGCGCCCTGCTTTCGTCACGATGGTGCCCTGGGATTTTTATCCAATCGCAAACCCACGGACATAAAGACGGACGAGGGTGCCGACAAACGCAATCAGATCTGGATACTGCCCGCCACCGGTGGCGAGCCCCTTCAGCTCAGCGATGAGCCGCTGGGGATATCGGACTTCCGCTTCGCCCGCCGCGGCGACCGGCTGGTGTATACAGCACCGGTGCTGCCCGACGTTGCCTACGATAAACAACGGGAGACGGCTGCGCAGCGGGTAAAGAAAGGCCCCAATGCGCGTCACTTCACCCGGCAGCCGGTTCGCCACTGGGACCATTGGCTGCATGAAAACGACGATATGGCGAACACCCATCTGATCGCCTGCCGCAGCGACGGCAACCAGCGCATTGACCTGACACCGGCTGCGCGCGGGGAACTTGCCATCGAGCCTCAGTTCGACATCTCCGGCGATGGCCGTCAGGCGGCGATTACCTGGTCGACCCCGGGCCCGGACCGCGAGCGGGATACGGCGCTGCGGGTATTCGATCTGGACGCCGGCACCGACCGCATGTTCGGGGCTGAGGCCTGCTGCAATCTCGAGTCCCCGCTGTTCGCACCGGACGGCAGGACCCTGGCTGCCGTCCAGGCCTTTCGCTCCGCCGCGAGCGCACCCTGCCCGCGTCTGGTGTTATTCAATGTCAAGACCGGCAGGGGGCGGAGTCTGGCGCCAGACTGGGACCGCTGGCCGCAACCGCAGCAGTGGTGCGCAGACGGTTCAGCTCTGCTGGTAACCGCCGACGACGCGGGAACAACACCCCTGTTTCGGGTGGATGCCAAAAACGGCAAGGTGGCGCGCATGAGTACTGCCGGCAGCGGCGGCCACCACAGTGCCTGCCTGTCCCTGCCGGATGGGGGTGCCGTGGGCATCCGCTCCACCCTGCTGCAGGCGCCGGAACCATTCCTGGTCAAGGCCGGCGGGCGCTCCGCTCCGCGTCGACTGGCCAGGCTTTCCGGTTTCGACAGCGCCGACTGGATTGAGACCGAAAGCATCCAGACCCGGTCCACCGATGGCAAATCCGTGCAAAGCTGGTTGTTGAAGCCCCGGGGTGCAAAGGGCAGGTTGCCCACGCTGATGTGGATACATGGCGGTCCGATGGGTATGAGTGGCGACAACTGGCACTGGCGCTGGAATCCGCTCCCCTTCCTTGCCCAGGGCTATGCCATCGTACAACCCAACCCCAGGGGTTCCACCGGCTTCGGGCAGGAATTTATCCAGGGAATCTGGGGGAATACCTGGGGCGGGCAGTGCTATGAGGATCTGATGGCCGTTGCCGACGCGGTTTCCGCTCGCAAGGATATCGACGGTAACAGGATGATGGCCATGGGGGGATCCTTCGGCGGCTACATGAGCAACTGGATCGGCACCCAGACGGACCGCTTCCGCTGCATCATCACCCACGCCAGCATCGTGAACATGGCAACTTTTACCGGGGTGACCGACCACCCCGCCTGGTGGTACCTGGAAATGGGGGGCGAGAACCCCTACCAGAACCAGGACAGCTTCGATCGCTATGCGCCATGGAAGTACCTGGCCAACTGGAAGACACCCACCCTGATCATTCACGGTGAAAAGGATTATCGCTGTCCGGTGGGCGAGGCTCTGATGTTGTTCGAGGGTCTGCAGTACCACGGTGTAGAGTCGGAACTGCTATTGTTCCCCGAGGAATGCCACTTCATCCAGAAACCCCCGAATATCCTCGCCTGGTACGATACGATATTGGCATTCCTGGGTCGTTATATGCGGTAGGTCGGTGGCGCCAGGGAGCTGGCCGCGGATGCTGGGGGGAGAATTGATGTCCGCTGTCTTTGCTCGTTCGACGACCCTGTCAACTATGGGCAGTTAAATTGGCGATACCTTATTGGGTATCTTCGCCGTCTGGCCTGCCCTCATTCCCAACAGTGGGGTCCTGCCCCTCAGGTCGAGTACGGGATCTGTTCTGCGATTGAAGACTTGCGGCAGCCTTGCCGTCACCGCCCTCAAGGTACAGATGCACATCGCGCTGCGGGAAAGGAATCCCGATCCCCTCGGCATCGAAGCGTTGTTTGACAGCCTTGGTCACGTCCCAGTATATGTCCCAATAGTCAGCGGTCCGCGCCCATGGTCGGGCGATGAAATTGACCGAGGAGTCGGCCAGTGCATGCATCCGAATGGTGGGCTCGGGCTCCTTGAGTACTTTCGGATGGGAAGTGATGATATCTACAAGTATGTCGTGCGCCTTGTCTATGTCGTCGTCATAGCCGATACCGAATTCCATGTCGACCCGGCGTTCTGAGACCCCGGTGGCGTTGGTGATTACATCGTTCCAGATCTTGTTGTTAGGCACCACCATACGCTTGTTGTCGAACGCCAGTATTGTTGTGGATACGAGGTTCATCGACTGCACTTTGCCGGATACACCCCCGGCATCGATCACGTCGCCCTCGTCGAACGGCCGGAAGAACAGGATCATCAAGCCACTGGCAAAGTTGCTGAGGCTGTCCTGCAGGGCAAAGGCAATGACGAAGCCGGCGGCCCCGACAACAGCGAGAAGGGGGCCAATACTCACCTCCAGGGCTGACAGCCCCATGATAAGACCGACGCCCATGATAACCCAGCGCAAAGCCTTGACCAGGAAGTTCTCCAGCAGGCGGGAGGTGCCCTGTACGCGCGCCAGCGCGCGCTTGAGGCCTGAGCTTACCAACCGGGCGAGGATCCACGCGGCGAACAGAATTGCCAGGAATTTGGCGATATTCAATGCCCAGCGCATACCACCTTGATCTGAGAGCAGCCAACCTTTCGCTGCGATCCATGCCGAGGTGGTATCGTCCACATCAACCTCGATGCCGCTGACAGCACTGGTGTAGAGACGCAAATCCTTGACGCTTGCCAGGGTATCTGTATCGGCCTCGTCCGTCTTGCGCTCCAGCTCGTCAAGCACCGCGCGCAGACGGTCGACCAGCGCAGTAAGCGTTTCGCGCAGCGAGGTCACCTGCTCCAGCAGTTCGACCTTGGTCTCGTTTTCCGCCTCGGCCGCCACCGACCCAAACTCGGCGATACTCTCCAGGATCCGGGATTTTTCTTCGGGGGAAGTGGCGTCGTCGTGCAATGATGCAATGGAGTCCTCTGCAGCGCCGCCCGCGCCCAAGTCGCTGAGCAGATCAATACTCTCCTGTGCCTGTGCCGCCGCCGCTTCGGCTTCCACGGCGGCCTCTTGCACGCCCTCCGCCACTGCGCGAGCCCGCTCCATCGCCTTGTCAAGTTGTGCTTCCGCTTCTGTCGCGAGGTCGCGAGCTTCTTCTGCCCGGGAGATTTCCTGGTTGCTGCGAGCGATTTGCACCTCTTTATCGGCGATCCTCTGCGCCTTCTCCTGTAACAAAGCCTGCCACGCATCTGCCTCCACAAGCAGCTGGGATTTAGTTAGGGGCTTCAGCAGCAGCCCCAGCTCCTCAAGACTGACCTCAGGGTTGGCGACCGTTTGTGGCGGCGGCGAAGCATTCGCCATCACCGGCCTCACAACCAGAAAGAGTATGGAAGCTGCTAAAACTTGCAGCCACTTGCGCGTATCCGCTTGTACCACGATCTCACCTCGAAATTTGATGCATTGAATGGTTTCTTCGGCTCTCCAAAAGTCGATTGAAAGGGACTTTGAAGTGCGTGTCGTCACCCGAATATTTGCGGATTGCGTCTGGCTTCGTAGGCTGTTCTCGCCAATCCGCAGAACGGTTCATACAAGTTAACTCTTCCGGACCTTGTAAATCCAGCGTTTGCTCAACTTGCTCAAAAGATCAGTCGCTGTCCAGAACCAGGTATTGTCCAGCAACTCTCGCCGGTACTGATAAATTAAGTTTTGAAATCGTTGAGAATCAGGCCCGGACCTTCATACAACCGCCCTGCTCCATTCTGCGAACGCACTGATCCCAAGATTCCGATGATGACGCTTATAAGTATTCATCCGCCGACTCTACCAAATGCGACGGTTTAACTTGGCAGTACCCATTCTGGTGCTACGCTTGTATTGGTACTAATCTCCAAATGTGAGTGATGGCAACAGGCATTCCGGCGCTCATGGATTCCGCGGCCGCATTCGAGCGAATGTATCTCCATGATAAGCGATTGCAGCTGGCGCACTCCTTGCCGCACGTCCTGTCAAAGACCAGTGAGAGCACCGCCATGACAAACGAGCTTTCAATACGCAATATGACGCGCCCTGAAGTAAACGAGCTGGTTGACTGGGCGGCGGCCGAGGGTTGGAATCCGGGTATTCACGACGCGGATCTGTTCTGGGCGACGGATGCTGAAGCTTTCATTGCTGCGGACCTCCACGGGGAGCTCATTGGGGGCGGTGCAATCACGTCTTATAACGGAGAGTACGGTTTTATGGGGTTCTTCATCGTCCGGCCCGAATACCGGGGGCGTGGACTGGGGAACACTATCTGGCAGGCGCGCCTTGAAAGGCTGATCCAGCGTCTCCGTCCGGGTGCCACTATCGGTATGGACGGCGTTTTTGCAATGCAGGATTACTACGCCAGGGGCGGTTTTGTTTTTTCTCACCGCAACCTCCGGTTTCGCGCAGAGATTGCGCAGCGCGCGGCAAACCCGCCGGTCAAAAGCGGGCACATAATTCCGCTGGACGCCGTGCCGTTCGATCAGGTGCTGGAATATGACCGCAGTTGCTTTTCCGCCGGGCGCAAGACCTTTCTGAAAGGGTGGATAGCACAGGACGATGCGCTGGCCCTGGGTTATCGGCGCGACGACGAGCTGCAAGGTTATGGCGTCATACGTCGCTGCCGGGAAGGATGCAAGATCGGCCCCCTGTTTGCAGACGATAGCGCGGTTGCCCGAGCAATTTATGCGCAGCTCACCCTATTTGCTGGCGATGGGCCGGTTTTTATTGATGTTCCGGAGAACAACCCTGCAGCAATGGCGCTTGTGCACGGTGAGGGAATGAGTGAGGTTTTCGGTTGCGCGCGTATGTATCTTGGCCCTCCGCCCGAGCTGGCGCACCACCGGATATTCGGCGTTACTACCTTTGAGCTTGGATGATGTACGAGCGAGATCTGATCGGCTACGGCGGTCTTCCGCCCAATCCGTGTTGGCCCGGCGATGCACGGGTCGCCGTCCAGTTCGTACTCAATATCGAAGAGGGTGCCGAGTCGAGCATTCTCAACGGCGATGCCGAATCCGAGAGCTATCTGCACGAACTGCCTGGCCGCCCGCCGCGCAGGGCTGAGCGCGACCTGAGCGTCGAGAGTATGTACGAATACGGTTCACGCGCGGGAGCGTGGCGTATTCTGGATCTGTTCAGCGCCCGCGAGCTGCCACTGACTGCTTTCGCCACCGGGCGGGCGCTGGAACTCAACCCCGGATTGGGGCAGGCGCTCTCAGCGGCCGGACATGAGGTGGCAGGGCACGGCTACCGTTGGCTGGATTATCGCAACGTCGCGGAAGACGAGGAGCGCCGGCATATCCGCAGGACCATGGAGGTCATTGAGGATATATGCGGTAAACGCCCTGTTGGCTGGTATACCGGACGGGTCAGCGCGAATACCCGTCGCCTGCTGCTGGAACAGACCGGAATACTGTATAGCTCCGACGCCTACAACGACGATCTGCCCTACTGGATGACAAGCCCGGCCCCGCACCTGGTCATTCCCTACACGCTGGTCAACAATGACGCCCGTTACCTGCTGGCAAACGGTTTCTCTTCCGGGCAGGACTTCCTGCTTTTACTCAAAGACGCTTTCGACCTGCTGTGGAATGAGGGCGCACAAAGCCCGAAGATGATGAGTGTAGGACTGCACGGCAGGATCAGCGGCCACCCCGCGCGTACCATGGCTCTGGTGCGCTTTCTCGATTACCTGCAAGCGCGTGACAGGGTTTGGATTTGCCGGCGGGAGGATATCGCCCGACACTGGCTGGCAACCCACCCCGCCTGAGTCAGGCTCTTCCACCCGGCACGCTCAGGTAACACGAGACACTTCTCGCGAAAAATAGCCACCAATAGTCCTTTTGACCCCGGGAGAGGTTGCGTACCACGTTTTGCCAGACCTCAGATTTTTATCGGGACGGTTTTATTTCCTCTATTACGGTTCGCTCTATGGGGACTTGCACATACCCTGTTTCCACCGACCAGAAAAAATAGTACCCGGTCGCGTTGCCGGAGTCGTCCTTGCCGCTTGTGATTTTGCCATCCTTGACTGTCCAGCTTTTCACAACCTGGCCGTTATCGATGTAGGAGACGCGCAGATCTTCCCCGAGAAAATTATCCGTCGTTCGACTGATTTTGTTGCGCGCTTCCTCCGTGCAACCGCCGAGCAGCGCCAGTGCAATTATCAATATAAAGCCATTGCTGAGCTTGCCTGAAATCAGCATAGAGTTTCCCTTTTTTCGAGCAGTACCAGTGGGCAGAGTACACCAATGCCTAGTTAGTGATAAGGTCCAACCAACGCGTGCATGGCAATCCAGTGATTTCACAACAGGATCCGGCAGCGCCCACCTGATTTGACCTCTCAGGATCGCGCCCTCCTCGGCTTCACAACCCCCGATACGGAGCCCTCGCATCGCTCAGCAGATCAATCTGGCCTTTGGTTTAGCCATCGACAAAGACACCGTGCGGCCAATCCCTGCGAGCCACCTGGCGCCCCGATCCCAGCAACCGTGGGCCATCCTGGTTTACAATAATCAGCCACGCCAAAGACAGCTTATGGGGCCGGGGCGCCGGACCGGTCGATTTATTTCGATGAGAATCGATTATATTGAGGAGCCACCAGGTAATGGTCATGATGTATCAGTACACTAGACGCATCATCGGATTTTCGGTGAATGCAGGTAATGTAGATGGCCCTGCAATCTGTCGCATGTTCAACCAGGCGACCTCTACGGCTTGTACCGGTATCGGCGCGGACCATTGTGGGTATTACCTCGACAAGTCCCGCAAGACCGCAGACCAATGACTGGTAGCCCACCGGCGAGTCCGGCTCGACTGGCGTTCACCGCAAAGCCTGTTCACCACCGCCGCGGTCCGCTCAGATTAACACCCCGAAGGAACTGACCATGATGGCGCTCTACAAAACACTTACTATTTTACTGCCGCTGGCTCTTTGCTCCCTGGTCTCTGCCTGCGCCTCGCTCGGCAACAGTACGGCCCGTGACCTGCCGCGCACCGACAAGCCCTTCGCCGACCGTCCGGAGAATTTTCAATTCGTCATCGTAGGTGACCGTACCGGCGGCCATCGCCCCGGCGTCTTCGCCCACGCCATTGAGCGGGTGAACCAGCTGCAACCCGAGTTCGTGGTAGGTGTCGGTGACTCGATCGAAGGCT
This sequence comes from Haliea sp., assembly GCA_024642265.1. Lineage (GTDB taxonomy): Bacteria > Pseudomonadota > Gammaproteobacteria > Pseudomonadales > Halieaceae > JARRPM01. The sequence continues at coordinate 7,390 of JAHEBL010000140.1, forward strand.
ACAAGGAAGACGAAGCCGCGCTCAAGCGGGAGTGGGACGAATTCGACGCTATCGTGGGCACCCTGGACATGCCCTTTTTCTATACTGTGGGCAACCACGACATGGGTAATGACGTGATGCGCGACCTGTGGCTGCAACGCAACGGACGGGACTACTATCACTTCCTCTACCAGGATGTCCTGTTTATTTCACTGAATACCGAGGATCCGCCGATTATCCTGCCCGAGGAAACGCTCGCCCGACAGGCCTGGCTGGAAAAAATGATGCTGGAGGACCCGGAAAAAGTCCGGCAATTACTGCGGGAGCGGCGCAACAACACCCAAGCGAGCGCGGCGCAACCGAAGCTTCCGGGCCAGGTCGCCATCAGCGACCAACAGGTCGCCTGGGTTGAACAGGTGCTGGCTGACAACCCCAATGTCCGCTGGACGATCTTCCTCATGCATAAACCCGCATGGCAGTACAAAAACCCGGCCTTCGACAGGATCGATAAGCTGGTCAGGGACCGGCCCTATACGATGATTGCCGGGCATGAACACTACTATAATTACACCCGGCATAACGACAGCGACTACATCACTATGGCCACCACCGGGGGCGTCTGGCTCACCGAGGGCGGCGGTAGTTTTGACCACATTGCCTGGGTCAC
>JAHEBL010000141.1 GCA_024642265.1 Haliea sp.
TACATAGACGGTCCCCTGCTGGTACTGGCAGGCGCGGGCAGCGGCAAGACCAGCGTGATTACCCGCAAGATCGCCTACCTGGTGGATTCCTGTGGCATCAGCGCCAGCCGCATCGCGGCGGTGACATTTACCAACAAGGCGGCCCGGGAGATGAAGGAGCGGGTGGGTAAGCTGCTGGGCAGCGGCGTCGCCGAGGGCCTGACTGTGAGTACATTTCACCAGCTGGGCCTGAAGATCATCCGCAGCGAGCGCAAGGAGCTCGGCCTGAAGTCCGGTTTCTCCATCTTTGACGGGGAAGATACCCGCACCCTGATACGGGACCTGCTGATACAGGAGCACGGCTCCGACGGCGACCAGGCCAACACCATCGCCCAGCGCATCTCCAACTGGAAGAACGACCGGGTATTGCCGGAACAGGCGGTCGCTGCGGCCACCAGCCCGGCAGATATGCTCTGCGCCCAGGCCTACCTGCGCTACAAGCGGGCCCTGCGGGCCTACAACGCGCTGGACTTCGACGACCTGATACTGCTGCCGACGATCCTGTTCGAGCACCACCCGGCGATCCTGGAAAAGTGGCAGAACCAGGTACACTACCTGCTGGTGGATGAGTACCAGGACACCAACACCAGCCAGTACCTGCTGGTGAGGCAGCTGGTGGGGCTGCGCGGCCAGCTGACGGTGGTGGGAGATGATGACCAGTCCATCTATGCCTGGCGCGGGGCCAGGCCGGAAAACCTGGCACTGCTGCAGCAGGACTACCCCAGGCTCAAAATCGTCATGCTGGAGCAGAACTACCGTTCCACCGCCCGCATTCTCAAGGCCGCAAACACCCTTATCGCCAACAACCAGCACGTATTCGAGAAGCAGCTGTGGAGCGAACTTGGCTATGGCGAGCCCCTGCGTGTTATCCGCTGCGCCGACGAACAGCAGGAGGCCAACCAGGTCGTGGCGGAAATTCTCGACCACAAGCTGCGTAAACGCACCCGCTTCGGCGACTACGCCATTCTCTACCGGGGCAATCACCAGTCACGGCTGATCGAGCTGGCCCTGCAACAGCAGCAGGTACCCTACCATCTCAGTGGCGGCACCTCGTTCTTCGCCCGCAATGAGGTGAAGGACATCATGGCCTACCTGCGGCTGGTGCTGAACGAGAACGACGACAACGCCTTTCTGCGAATCGCCAACGTACCGCGGCGCAAGCTGGGGGCGTCCACCCTCGAGGCGCTGGGAAATTTCGCCAACGCCAACCACTGCAGCCTGAGCCAGGCCTGCACCCGGACAGGATCGGAGCACATCCCGGAGGCCGGGCTGAAAAGGCTGCGGGAATTCCGCCACTGGATGGATGGCGTACGCCGCCAGTGCACCGGGGACTCGGGGGTATCCGGCATCCGCCAGATGATCCGCGACATGGATTACGAGGAATGGCTCAACCAACTCAGTTCCAGCGAGGAGGTTGCCGAGCGGCGCATGGGCAACGTTCACTTCCTGGTCGATGGCCTGCAGCGGATAATGACTGACGACAAGGTGGCTCTGGACGAAGCCATCTCACGCATGGTGCTGCGGGACCTGCTGGAGCAGCAGGATGAGGAGGAGACAGGCCCGGACAGCGTCCAGCTGATGACACTGCACGCCGCCAAGGGCCTGGAATTTCCCCATGTCTTTATCATCGGAATGGAGGAAAAACTGCTCCCGCACCGGGTGAGCATCGACGAGGACAATATCGCCGAGGAGCGCCGCCTGGCCTACGTGGGCATCACCCGTGCCCAGCAGACCCTGGCCATGACCCTTGCGCTGAAGCGGCGCCAGTTCGGCGAGACCATCAACTGCGAGGCCAGCCGTTTCATCGCGGAGCTGCCCCAGGATGACCTGCATTGGCAGGGCGGCGACGCCGACACGGCGCAGGCCAATGAGGAGCGGGGCCAGGAAACCCTGGCCGGACTGAAAAACCTGTTCGGCTGACAGGCCGGCCCGGCACTGCAGCCACCACCCCGACCCGGCGGGATCAGGATCCCGGTGGTTTCCGGCAGTCTCTCCCGACCCGCACTCAGTCGCTGCGCGCGCGTATTTGCTCGTGGCTGGCCAGTGTCTCCATGGCCCGCGCCACCACCGGCGCATCGATCATTTTGCCGCGGTACTCGGCCGAGCCGCGGTTGCTCCGCAGAGCGTGCTCGTAGGCATCCACCAGCCCCCGGGCCTCGGCGACCTCCTCCGCCGAGGGCGCAAACTCCGTGTTCATAACCTGCACCTGGTCTGGATGAATACAAAAGCCGCCGCGCAGGCCCAGTCGACGGGAGCGGCGGATCGTTTCCCGAAACGCCTCCAGGTCGCGGTACTGGCCGATGGAGCCGATAAACCCCAGGGGCAGGATGCCGGCTGCACGGGCCGCAAATACGATCTGCTGGTTAGGGAACAGCAGGCCGTCGGCATCCGGCACCATCCCCGCAGAGGCCGAAAAATCCTCTGGCCCCAGCGTTATCGCAAGCAGTCGCGGCGTACTCGCGGCGATCTCGCTGACCCGGGCCAGCGCTGCGGCGGACTCTATCAGCGCAATCAGGCCGGTGTGGCCACTCGGCAGGCCCCGCTCCAGCTCCAGTTCCGCGATAGCCTCGTCGATCCACTGCAACTGGGACGCGCCATTTACCTTGGGTACGCAGATCGCGCGGACACCTGCACTGACGGCGGCTTCCAGGTCCGCCGCTGCGAGGTGCAGGGAGGCATTGATCCGCACCACCACATCCGCGCCATTGGCAGACACCCGGCTGGCGGCGGTGGCCAGGTGATGGCGCGCCGGTGCTTTTTCCGCCAGGGGAACACTGTCCTCGAGGTCCAGGATGATCGCGTCGGCGCCCCGCTGATGAGCCTTGTCCACGAATTTCCTTACATTGGCCGGGACAAACAGCATTGAGCGCCACAGGGGCAGGCATTGGTCCATTATTTCACTCTCCCTGAATCCTTTTCGTGGCCTGTATTACGCGCCGGCAGCAGCCAGCTCCGCCTGTGCGTCCATGGCCAGCGCACCGCTTGCATCCAGGGCCCACAATCTGACCGCGTTACCGTCCCGACGACCCTGCAGTTGCACTGGTGCGCCATCCAGCAGGGGCCTGACACCGCGGAAACGGAACGTGACCGGCTGCGCGCCCGGCAGCTCCCGCTGCAGCAGGTCCAGCAGCAGGGTAGCCGTCAGCGGGCCCTGCACCACCAGTCCGGCGTAGCCCTCCTGCTGCACGGCATAGTCGCGATCGTAGTGGATCCGGTGGCTGTTGAAGGTCAGCGCGGAGTAGCGAAACAGCAGCACCGGGTCGGGCAGGATCTCGCGCGACCACTGGGCTTGCGCCGGGGCCGGCAGGGCCCTCGCGGGCGGGCTGGCGCCGCCCCGCTCCCGGTACACCAGCTGCTGGTCTTCCTCCAGCACCGGTCTGCCCTCGCGAAAAATAACATGCTGCACGCTGACAAACACCAGCACCCCGTTGCTGCCCTGTTTCAGGCTGACATCCCCGATGGTTGAAACCCGCTGCACCTCGTCGCCCACATGCAGTGGGGACAGGAAGCGGATGCTGCTGCCCGCCCACATACGGCGCGGCAGCGGCACCGGCGGCAAAAAATCGCCGCGCCGGGGGTGGCCGTCCACATCCAGGCTGGAGGCCGCGGGTGCCGGCAAAAAATACAGCCAGTGCCAGGGCTCCCGCAGGCGCCCACCCGGGTCGGGCACGGGCCCGGCGTTGTCCAGTGTTGCGGACAGTCCGCGCAGCGGCGCAGGGGAGATGACATCGCTGCGCGTCTCCTGCCGGCCAATCCATTCGCGCAGCCCCGCCAGATCGATCGCGGCCGGGCCCTGCCCCACGGAATCAGGCACGGCTGTCAAACTCCCGACGGATGGCATCGCCCTGCTCGCCCAGCGCGGGCACGGGCCGCAGGGCCTGATCGCCCGCGGAGGAGATCACCGGCGGCGCAACCAGCGCGACCGTGCCGGAGGGTGTGGCGACTTCGCTGCGGCGCAACTGCTGGTGATGTGACAGGTCTGCAACCGAATTGACCGAGCCGAAGGCTATGCGCGCATCGAGCAGGCGCTGTACCAGCGCGGGCCGGGGGAGCCGGGCAAACACAGCATTGATCTGCCAGTCCAGGGCCGGGCGGTTGGCACAGCGATCCACATTGTTGCGGTAGTCCGGATCATTTACCAGTTCGGGGCGCACCAGCACCTGCTCGCAGAAGTTTTTCCACTCGCGGTTGTTCTGGATCGAGATCACCACCTGCTCTCCCCCCTCACAGGCGTAGGCCCCGTAAGGCGCGATCGACGGATGGTTGAGCCCCACCCGCCCCGGCGCCTGCCCGGTGTAATCCTGGTGCAGCAGCGGTACCGTCATCCAGTCCGCCATGGCATCGAACAGCGACACCGCGAGACCCTTGCCCAGCCCCGTTCGCTGGCGCTCGATCAGGGCTTCCAGCACCCCGGCGTGGGCGTACATGCCGCAGGCGATATCACAGACCGATACGCCCACCCTCCCCGGCTGCCCGGGGGCACCGGTGATGGATGCCAGGCCGGTTTCGCACTGCACCAGCAGGTCATAGGCTTTCATATCGCGGTAGGGGCCGGTTTCGCCATAGCCGGAAATATCGACTGTGATCAGGCCGGGATTGCGCTCGCGCAGCGCCGCCGAATCGAAACCCGCCCGGGCGGCGGCGCCGGGCGCAAGATTCTGGATGAATACATCCGCATCCCGCAGCATGCGCTGCAGCAAGCCGGCATCGCCGGGGTTCTTGATATCCAGGCAAATGGATTCCTTGCCGCGATTGAGCCAGGTGAAATAAGCGCTTTCCCCGCCCGCCACGTGGTCGTACTCGCGGGCAAAGTCACCCTCGGCACGCTCGATCTTGATGACCCGCGCACCCGCATCCGCGAGCCGGGAGCTGCAGTAGGGCGCGGCCACCGCCTGTTCCAGCGCGATTACCAGCAGGCCGTCGAGCGGCTGCGCCATCAGAAAGACCTCGGCATATCGAGTTCCTGTGTAGCAATGAAGGACAGGATGAGATTGCTGGAAATGGGGGCGACCTGGTAGAGCCGGGTCTCCCGAAACTTGCGCTCGACATCGTATTCCACCGAGAAGCCGTAGCCACCGTGGGTCTGGATGCAGGTATCCGCGGCGGCCCAGGCGGCCTCGGATGCCAGCAGTTTGGCCATGTTGGCCTCCGCTCCCGCGGGTTTGCCGGCATCGTACAGATCCGCCGCCTGCTGCACCATCAGCGCCGCGGCCTCGGTCTGGATGTGGGCCCGGGCAATGGGAAACTGCACCCCCTGGTTCTGCCCGATGGGGCGGTCGAACACCACCCTCTCACGCGCATAGGCGGCCGACCTCTCGGTAAACCAGCGCGCGTCGCCGATACACTCGGCGGCAATCAGGATACGCTCCGCATTCATGCCATCGAGAATACAACGGAAGCCATCGCCCTCGGCACCAATCAGGTTTTTTGCCGGGACCCGCAGGTCGTCAAAAAACAACTCCGTGCTGGCATGGTTCATCATGGTTTCCAGCGGCTTGATGGTCAGCCCGTTGCCCACGGCCTCGCGCATATCCACCAGCAGCACCGACATACCGTCGGTATGCCTGTCGCACTGCTCCCGGGGTGTGGTCCGCACCAGCAGCACCATAAGGTCAGAGTGCATGGTGCGGGAGATATAGACCTTCTGGCCGTTTACAACGTAGTCCTGCCCGTCGCGCACCGCGTTGGTACGAATGCGGGAGGTATCCGTGCCGCTGGTGGGCTCTGTAACGCCAAAAGCCTGCAGGCGCAGCGAGCCGTCGGCGATGGCCGGCAGGTATTGCTGCTTCTGCTCGGGACTGCCGTGGCGCAACAGGGTACCCATGGTGTACATCTGGGCGTGGCAGGCGCCCCCGTTGCCGCCGCTGCGCTGGATCTCCTCCAGTACCGCACAGGCGGCTCCCAGCGGCAACCCGCTGCCGCCGTAGGTCTCGGGAATCAGCACCGACAGGTAGCCAGCATCGGTCAGGGCCTGCACAAATTCGGTCGGGTATTCACTGGCCCGATCCAGTTTGCGCCAGTATTCGCCGGGATATTGCGCGCACAGCTTCGAGACCGCCGCGCGAATTTCCGGGTAGGTTTTATCAAAAGCCACGTTGCTGTCCTCGCACGATAAACCTGGCAGGATGCTCAGGCGGCGGCCTGTAGGCCACCTGCAGGGAGTGTATTACATTTGCTACTGCCCGGGGGTAAAGGCTAAAGGCGGGGGGCCTGAAGGGGTGGACAGGCCCTGTGGCGAGCATCGCCAGGCCTTGCAGAAACGAATGGGGCTGGCAGGGAAACCACCGGGCGCCGGGCGCCCGGTGACACGCGGGTTACTGGCTGCCGTCGATCATGTAGTCGACCGCCGCCATCACTTCTTCATCGGAACAGTTCATGCAGCCGCCCTTGGCAATCATGCCGGTACCGGCGAGGCCGTTCACACCGCTGTCGTGCAACACGTCTTTGCCCTTGGCGATGCGCTCAGCCCAGGCAGTCGCATCACCGTACTTCGGTGCACCGGCTGCGCCCGTGCTGTGACAGGCCATGCAAGCGGCGTTGTAGACTTCCTCACCTGAGCGGGGGCCGCTGCTGGCGACGGCTGCCGAGCCACCGCAGCTGTTGTCACCCAACATACAACTTTCACCGACGGGCTTGATGCGCTGCTCGATCTCTGCGCGCTGGGCATCGGTGAGGTCTACGGCAAAGGCACTGAATGCCAGGCCCAGGGCCAGAAAACTGAATACAATACGAGTCATCACAATACGGTCCTCTCTTGAACAGGCGCGCATTATAGCCAGTTATCCCGGCGGCGGAAACTCGACAAAAGTGCCTACCTGGGCAAATGGCGGCCAGATGTGGCGCTCCAGGCCGATTATGCCTACCATTAGTGCCCATCCGACAGCCGGCAGGAGCCATCCGCATGAAATTGTACACCTACGACCCCGCACCCAACCCACGTCGCCTGACACTGTTCATGCAATACAAGGGTATCGAGATCGAGACCGTGCAGGTCGACATGATGAAGGCGGAACAGCTGACCGAGGAGTACCGGAAGGTCAACCCAAATTGCACCGTGCCGGCCCTGCAACTGGATGACGGCACCGTCCTGTCCGAGGTGATCGGCATCTGCATGTACCTCGAGGGACTCTACCCCGACAAGCCGCTGCTGGGCACCACGCCGCTGGAGAAAGCCCAGGTCATCAGCTGGGACCACAACGTATTCCTGACCATGATGATGGCTGTCGCCAGTATGCTGCGCAACCGGGGTGACAGTTTTCGCAACCGGGCCCTGCCGGGGCCACTGGACGTACCCCAGATACCCGAGCTGGTGGAGCGCGGCAGGCTGCAACTGGAACATGCCATGCCACAGATGGACGCCCGCCTTGCGGACAACACCTGGGTGGCCGGCGAGCACTTCAGCTTCGCGGACATCGACCTGCTGGTATGCGTCGACTTCATGGCCTGGGTAAAACAGTCAATACCGGCAGACTGCACCCACCTGCAGGCCTGGTACGCAAGCGCGAAGGCTGAGCTGGGTATTTCGGCCTAGAAATACCAGGCCAGTTGCACCAGCAGGGACGGTCCCACCGCCAGGGTGAGGTCGTCGATGCCGGTCTCGATACCACCGTACTCCGTGCCCCCTGAACCCAGCGTTGCCGCAGCTGCGCCCAGCAGCTGCCAGTCCTGGGCCAGGTCCCACTGCAGCACCACCTGCGCCAGGGCGGAGCCATCCTCCAGGTTGGCAAACAGATTGGTGGTGACATTGAGCAGTGGCGCGACTTCTATCATCAACGACCCGGCCATATGGTGGCGACCGATGGTATAGAGCTCACCCCGCTGCAGGCGCTCGGCCAGGTCCCGGTCCGCCAGTATTCTCTCCGGCGTGTAGTCGTCCTCCGCCAGGCCGAAGCCATTGTAGTAGTACTCCAGCAC
>JAHEBL010000039.1 GCA_024642265.1 Haliea sp.
GCTGGATGCTCTCGTCCCAGCGCAGGGACTGGACCATGGTGTGAAACAGGGCGTTCTCATAGAGTTTGTAGCGCTTCGCAATGCTCTGGGCGTAGCCTCTGATCTCATCGCCATCGGTGAATTTCCGCGATGGCATAAAGCCCGTTTCCTCCAGCAGGGGCAGGTAGCAGTAGGCGTCGTTGTCACACTGCAGGCCGGGATAGCGATTCCAGTACCAGACACCACCGAAATCCCCGGCGTGGTCGATGTTGCGGAAGTTGGAAATACCGGCCCTGCGCAGCTCGACACCGGCCAGTATCCCGGACCAGCCGCCACCGAGAACAGCCACCTCGATGTCCTCGTCCAGGGGTTTACGGGGCGTTACCGGGGTATAGGGGTCGGCTTCATACGCATCCGCGAAATCGTCTACCGGCTTGATGTACTGGCTCTGCCCTTCCTTGCGCAAGCGCCTGTCACGCTCCTGCCGGTATTTTTCCTTGAGTGAGGGGATGTCGATTTCTTGTGCCGCAGGCAGTTGCGTGGGGGCGTGCTGCATGTCCAATCTCCCGGTGGTGAGCTGCTGTGCGCCGATTGTAGACAATATTCTTGCATATGTACAACGTTGTTGATTATAATTGTCCGCAGGGCTGCACTGCACCCGGCATCCCTCTCGTGGCATGGTTACGCACACCAACGGTTGGAAGGACAGGCAGCGATGAATACACCCTCTACGAACCCGCAGACAACACCGGCAGCCGCCACCCAAAAGACCGGGGAGCAATGGCCCCCCGGCTGGCAGACCCTGGATCATGGTATCCGGGTCGGCCGCTACACGGACGCCGAATTTCTCAAGCTGGAATACGAGAAGCTGTGGCCAAAAGTCTGGCAGGTTGCCGCGCGCCTCGACGACATCCCCCGGCCCAATGATTTTACGACCTACGACATCGGGGACCAGTCAGTGTTCCTGGTCCGCGTGGATGAGAATACCGTCAAGGCCTACCACAATGTCTGTCCCCATCGCGGCACCGCCCTCGCCGAAGGCGCCGGGCACTTCGAACATGGCAATATCATCTGCCCGTTCCACGGCTGGCGCTGGAACACCCAGGGCGAAAACGAGTACATACTGGCCAGGGAGGAGTTTCGTGGCGGCAAACTGTGCAACAGCGACGTCGCCCTGAAAAGCCTGCACTGCGAGCTCTTTGCCGGCTTCGTTTTTATCAATTTTGATCCGGACTGCATACCCTTCGCCGACCATATCGCGCCGATCCGCTCGCTGCTGGAGGACTTCAACGTCAGCGAGATGCGTCACTACTGGTGGAAGGCAATTCCGATCCCCTCCAACTGGAAAGTGGCCCAGGAAGCATTTTTCGAGGGCTATCACGTACCGGCTACCCACCCCCAGCTGGAAGAGGCCGCCGCCAATTTCATCTACGGGGAAAAAATCGAGGGCGAATTCAACGAGTTCAACCACCACAATGTGGACTACGAGACTTTCCCGAATGGCCACGGACGCTTTTTTGCGGGCAGGGCCAGCAATTACCAGGGCAACGTCAAGCGCTTTGCGGCCAACAAGGACCCGGTCGATGCCATGGCCGACCGCCTGCAGCTGCTGGTGGACGGCATGGACGCGCAGGTACTTCAGGGCGATGTCGACCTGCTGCGCTCACTGAAGGGCAAGCCGATACCGGAGGGTTCCAGCCTTGGCGGGGAATATATTCGGGTACTCTACGAGGATGCGGCGGCAAAAAAACGCCCCATGCCGAAAATGACGCCCGAGCTGTTACAGATGTGGGGCGGCACCATCTTTATTTTCCCGAACGTCATGGTATTTCCACAGGCCGGCAATGCCATGATCTACCGGGTGCGCCCGCATGCCACGGACCCCGATCGCTGTACCTTTGAAATCCGCTCGACCAGGTCCCTGCCCGCCGATGTCAGTCCTGAGCGGGCGGAGGTGCAGCACGTGACCGATGGCGACGACCCGGAACAGGTCCTGCAGATCCCCAGGCAGGACCTGGGTAATCTCAAGCGGATCCAGAAGGGTCTGCACTCACGCGCTATCCGCCAGGTATGGCTGGCGGAGCACCAGGAAAAAATCATCCTGGGCATGCACCAGGAACTGGACCGTTACCTGCTCGACTAGCCCGTGAACGGCTAGTGCGCGCTCACGCGATCGGCTCTTCCCCCGCGGTCTTGGTGCGGTGCAGCAGGCGGCCGCAATCCGGGTCGTAGGGCATGGCCCGGTGCATGGTGCCGGTGTTGTCCCACATTACCGCATCGCCCACCGACCATTCGTGGCTGTACACAAACTCGGGCCGGGTAGCCCACTCGCGCAGTCGCACCAGCAGCCTGGTGCTCTGGGTTGCGCTCATGCCGATCACATGGTGCGCGGTGCAACCCAGAACCAGTGATTTGCGCCCGGAGCGATGCTTCCACACCAGCGGCAGCTCGACCTCCCCCAGCCGCATCATCTCGTCCAGTTTGGCAACACTGGGTTCGGGCTCGTAGTAAAGCAATGAGGTCCATGCAGAGTGCATTACCCGCAGGCTCTCAAGCTGCTCCTTTTCGGCCTCCGGCAGGCTGTCCCAGGCGGCGTAGGTATTGCAGAACTCGGTGTTACCGCCCCAGGTCGGCAGCACTTTGCTGGACAGGATCGCCGCGCCGATAGGCAGCTTGTTCATGGTGCCGTCGATATGCCAGTACAGCGAGCCCTTGAGGTACTCGGACCGGGGATTGATCGCCTGGTCCAGCGTGATGCTGTAGATTTCCTGCCCCTCCATTTCGGGCAGGAATGTACCCAGGGTTTTGGTGAACGCCACCTGTTCCTGATCGCTGAAATGAATTTCGGGAAATACCAGCACCCCCCTTTGCTCCAGCAAATCACGAATCTCCCCGGCCAGCTCGCCGCTGAGCAACTGAGCCTTGCCGTTCAGGACCCGGGCACCTATCTGCGGCGAAATAGCCACTGCTTCCAGCCCGGTGCCGTTCCCTGCCTGCGCGATGGTCGCAGTCGTCATGATGTCAACTCTCCGTGTGGTCATGCTTCGCACCGGCAGGCAACCGCCTCGGCCCGGCGAACACTGCGGATCAGGATGGGATATTGCGCGCACCGTGACATTGACACAAATCAACGACACTGTTGATTAACTATCCTAGCATTGCGCCAAGCTGTCGATAATAATCAGGCCACACTTGGCCGCGTGCATCAGAGGAACACCCTATGGCCTCCAAACCCAAGCCCGCCACTGCCGGCGAACGCTCTGCGACCGGCGCGAGTGCATGGCCGCCGGCCTGGACCACGCGGCACCAGGGCGTTGGCGTCGGCCGCTACACGGATCCGGACTTCGCCCGCCTGGAATTCGATAAGCTGTGGAGCCGGGTCTGGCAGGTGGCGGCCAGGCTGGATGAAATTCCCACCCCGGGCGATTACACCACCTACAAAATCGGCGACCAGTCGATCCTCCTGGTCAGGGTGGATGAAGCGTCGGTGAAGGCCTTCTACAACTTCTGCCCGCATCGGGGAACCACCCTGGGCGAGGGCTGCGGGCACTACGAAAACGGCAGGATCATCTGTCCCTTTCACGGCTGGCGCTGGGACCTTGCCGGCAACATCCAGCGGCTACTGGAACGCCAGGAATTCAACGATGGCAAGCTGCAGGACAGCGACGTAGCCATGCGCCAGGTAGCCAGTGAGGTTTTCGCGGGTTTCATTTTCATAAACCTGGATCCAGCGCCGCAACCCTTCGACCAGTTTATCGCGCCAATGCACCAGTTCCTCGAGGATATAGTGCTCGAGGATATGCACCATATCTGGTGGAAGCGCGCGGCGATTCCCTGTAACTGGAAAGTTGCGCAGGAAGCCTTTTTCGAGGCTTATCACGTATCGGCCACCCATCCGCAACTGGAGAAAGTGGGACGGGAAGTTGTTTACGGTGACCGCGAGGACGGCCCCATGATGTACCGGGATCTTGTCTACGACGTGTTCGCGAACGGCCACGGCCAGTTCTGGGGCGGTGACAAGACGCCCATCGCCGGTCATGTGCAGGAGCCGACGCCGGCAGCCGACCTGCTGGGGGAGATGGCGGCCCGCATGAACCTGACCGCGGAGGGTCTCGGCGGCATGATCCTCAAGGAAGACATTGAACTGCTGCTGAGCCTGAAGGACAAGGACCTGCCGGCGGATGCCAACCTCGGGGCCGAATACGTAAAGCTGCAGTATGCCACCGCGGCCGCACAGCAGCGGCCCATGCCGAAGATGTCGCCGGAGGTCCTCGCGCGCTGGGGCGGCGTGAGTTTCCTGTTCCCTAATATCCTGGTTCTGGTGCAGGCCGGCAGCACCGTGCTCTACCGGGCCCTGCCACACCCGACCGATCCGAACCAGTGCACTTTCGAAATTCGCTCGACAAGGACCTACCCGGCGGGCGTCGAGTTACAGCGCGCCGTTGTGGAGGAAGTTACCGATCCGCAGCAGGTGGGCCTCATTCCACAACAGGATCTCGCCAATCTGCCACGCATCCAGGAAGGCCTGCGCTCGCGTGGCATGCGCCAGACCTGGCTGGCGGCAAACCAGGAAAAGCTGATCCTCAACATGCACCGGGAACTGGATCGCTACCTGCAGGGCTGACGCCCTGCATCTGGCGACGGCGGGTGTTCAGCCCTTGCTGGCCATGCCGAAACTGTAGCGCAGGTGATCCAGCTGGCCCGAGGGCACCACCGGGAACGTCACAGGATCGCCTGCATCCCGAATCGCATCCATGCGGGCATCGACCTCCTCAATTGTCCATGCGGGGCGGTACACGCCGGGGGTTTCGGCGATGAACGCCCTGGCAATGCGCCCGGCCGCCGACACCAGCATCTCGCCGCTTACAGAGCAGACCTCGTGCGCCAGCCAGGCCACCGCCGGGGCGACCAGATCGGGATCCATGGGTGGAAAGGCGCTGGTGTCGACACCCTCGGACATACGCGTTACCGCGGCCGGCAGAATGACGTTACATTTCACACCGAACTCCGCACCCTCCAGCGCCGCCACATTGGACAGGCCGACAAGCCCGGTTTTGGAGACGCTGTAATTGGCCACGCCGGCATTGCCATACAGCCCGCTGATCGAACCCGTCATTACGATGCGGCCATAGCCCGCCTGCTTCATCCGCGGAAACGCCGGACGCAATACGTGAAAGCCGCCGCGCAGGTGTACGTCCAGCACGGATTCGAAATCCTCGTAGCTCATTTCGTCCAGGGGCGCGCGTCGCACGATGCCGGCATTGTGGATGAGAATGTCGATGCGACCGTAGTGATCCATAGCGGCATCGATGATGGCCTTGCCGCCCTCGGGCGTTGCCACCGAATCCATGTTGACGACAGCCTCGCCACCGGCTGAGCAAATCTCGTCAACCACCTCCTGTGCGGGCCCGGCGTCGGTGCCATCGCCCTTCATGCCGGCACCCGGGTCATTGACGACCACCCTGGCACCGCGTGCCGCCAGCAGCAGCGCGTAACTGCGTCCCAGCCCCCTGCCGGCGCCGGTAATAACAGCGACACGATCATCAAACCTGAGTTCTGACATTGGACCTCTCCCTGACATTACAATTATTGTAAATGGATGACCGTCAACCAACGACCCCGGAAGCGCGCAGAGTATCGATCTGCCCGTCGCTTAAGCCAAGGATGTCGCGCAGGACCTCATCCGTATGCTGGCCCAGCACCGGCGGCGCCTGCGGCGGCGGTCGTTGATCGTCGGAAAATTTGATAGACCGGTTGACGATCGGAATCCTGCCCAGCTTCTGGTGGTCCACCTCGACCACCATTTCCCGCGCAACCGCCTGGGGCTGGGCCAGTGCATCCCTGATGCCGAGAATCGGCGCGTGCGGCACCTGGTGCCCGGTAAACAGTTCGACCAGCTGCTGCACTGATTTTTCGCGCGTGAACGCAGCGACAATCTCGTTCACCTGGGCGCGATTGTCGCGCCGCTTCTCGATCGTGTCGAAGCGCGGGTCGCTGCTCAGCTCAGGCCTGTCCAGCGCCGCACAGATGCGCTCCCAGAAGCTGTTTGTCAGGCAGGCGACGATGATTGAACCGTCACGCGCCGGGAAAGAGCCGTAGGGAACCAGGTTGGGGTGCTGCGAGCCCTGTGGCTGCGGATCCTCACCGGTAAAAAATGCCAGCTGCGCGAGATAACCGAGCATTCCCAGCATGCCATCGAGCAGGCTGACATCGATCAGGCGGCCGCGCCCGGTGATAGTGCGCTCATACAGCGCCGCAAGTATGCCGATAGGCCCGTTGATCCCGCCCACCAGGTCACCCAGGGGAATTCCCAGCCGGGTGGGCATGCGTCCCGGCTCGCCATTGACACTCAGGGCGCCGGACAGGGCCTGCAGCACGATATCGAAGGACGGTCGGTCGCGCAGCGGTCCGCTCATACCGAAGCCCGAGATAGCGCAGTAGATCAGGCGCGGATTATCCGCAGACAGGGTCTCATAACCCAGCCCAAGGCGATCCATCACCCCCGGGCGATAGTTTTCGATAAGGATATCGCAGCGCGATGCCAGATCCCTGACCAGGGCCACACCGGCGTCTGACTTGAGATCCACCACGATGCTTTTCTTGCCGCGATTTACGCTCAGGTAATAGTGACTCTCCCCCTCTCGAAAGGGTGGAAAAGTGCGGGTTTCATCGCCCGCACCAGGGGGTTCGACCTTGATAATTTCCGCGCCGAGGTCGGCCAGCGCCAGCGAGGCCGCGGGCCCCGCCAACACGCGCGTCAGGTCCAGTACCCGGATCCCTTCCAGCAGCCCGGCCCGGGCAGGCTTGTCGCCCCCTTCCATGCGGCTTTCCTAGCCGCGGCTGGGCAGCTCGACGACCGAGGTCCCGCGGGCCGACAGCTCACCGCGATGGGTCTCCGCAACCTGGCTGATTTCCACCATATGTTTGCCGTCCTCGACATATTTGCGCGCCACCGTGCCATCGATATAGAGGGCGTCGCCGTCGGGGTTGTGGCGGCGGATCTCGCACTTGCTCTTGCGCAGGAAGCCGTCATCGCCCATCCAGTTGGTAATGTGGTGGGTCAACCAGGAGCAGCGCTCGGGGCCATAGTCGTAGGCACCGGGAGCGCCCACTTCCAGGGCGAAATCCTCGTCCCAGTGCACACGCTCCGGACAGTCAGGCACATTGAAGCGGTTCTTGATGCCCAGGCCCGGGTGCGCCTGCTGCATCTTCCAGGCCAGCTTGTTGGCCCGGATGTAGAGACCGCCCCAGCCCTGGGCATAACAGATGAAGCCCGTCACGGTCATGGGACCCTTCATCATGCGCGGCAGGGCCTCGCCCTCCTCCACATCTTCCCAGAAACGGGGGGTTGCGCCGCGGATCTGCTCGGCCGCGTAGATTTTGGAGAATCCCTCGAGCTCCTCCTCGGTATAGGGTTCGACCCGGCCCCGCGCCTCGGTGTACTTGGTGCCTTTTTCGCGGGCTTCATCGCGGTCGGTACGGAAAACCCAGCTGTCGGCATCGGCAACCTTGTCACCGTGCTGGTTGAAAAAATCAACGTGGTAGATCTGCTGGAAGGAGCGTCCGGCAAAGCGGGTCTGGTGCTCGATCAGGTCCTTGAGATAGGACTCGGTAGTAATCGTGTCATTGCGCAGCACGGGCTTGTGCCAGTTCCAGTCCGAGCCGGCCCACATGGCGTGGATGCCCGACAAACCGCCACAGTAGCCGGAGATGATGCGATCGGTGGAGAACAGGAAGCTGGGCAGGGCGACGATAGAACCGTATCGGGTTTTCTCGGCGTAGTCCGGGTCACACCACAGCGGGTTATTGTCACCGATGCCGTGGGCGTAATGACGAATCGCATCGCGGCTGGCCTCATGGTTCCAGGGCTCAATCGTATCGCTGATCCTGACACCAATGCGCTTGCGCAGATCCTCCAGACCCTGTTCGGTAATTTTCGGGAACTTGTTGGTAGACATACTATCTTCTCCTTGGTTAGTTGCCGGCCGCGGCCGCTTGGGCGGCTTCGCGGTCACGCAGGACCTTGCGGTGAACCTTGCCAGCCGGTGTCTTGGGAAGCTCACTCACAAATTCAACGATACGCGGGAATTCGTGCTGGGCCAGCCGCTCCCGGGTAAAATTCTGTAACTCCTTGACGAACGCCTCGCTGGCAGGACGGTCGCTCACGACAAACCCTTTGACCACCTGCCCCCGCGTCTCGTCGGGTACGCCAATTATGGCCACTTCCCTGACGTCCTCGTGCTTGAGCATGGTGTTTTCAATCTCGACAGCGCTCATGGTCCAGCCGGCCGAAATGATGACGTCATCAGCGCGACCGCAGTGATACAAATAGCCCTCGTCATCCACCCTGGCCAGATCCTTGGTGCTTTCCCATCGGTCGCGCTTCCACAGCATCAATTCACCGACTTCGCCCGGGTCGGTGTGGGTTCCATCCGGCCGGTGCACCTCCAGCCTGAGCCCGGGAATGGGCTTGCCGAGTGAGCCGGGCTTGACCACATAATCTTCCGCGCCGGGGAAGTTGACCAGCACGACCCCGATCTCCGTGGTGCCGTACATGCTGCAGGCGGGCACGTGGAAGGTCTGGTCGATAAAATCGAGGGTCGCCGGGTCGCAGGGTTCTCCGGTGAAGGACAGTTTCCTGATACAGAAATGGAAGTTCCCCGCGTCACCGGAATTTCTCATCATGCGATAGTGGGTCGCCGCCGCCGACAGGTTGGTGATTCTGTAGTCCTGCAGCGCCCGCATCAGGCGAGTGGCGTCAAAGCGGCCGGCGAAAGTACCCGTGGTTACGCCCATTCCCAGCGGTGCCAGGGTGCCGTGCCAGAGACCGTGACCCCAGGCCGGCGAGGAAGGACAGAAGAATTCGTCGCCGGGACGGATGCCGGTACCATACAGGGCGGCGAACATCAGCGTCACCAGCGACTTGTGGGTGTGCCTGACCGCGGCGGGCAGCTCACGCGTGGTGCCGGAGGTGTACTGGAATACCGCCAGATCGCCGGCCCTGGTGTTGCTGGCAAAGCGGTCCGGGTATTTGCTGATCTGCTCGAGCATGCCGTCGTCGGCAACCACGACGCGCAGCCCCTCGACCTGGCCGGCAATGCCTGCTTTCTCCTGGTTGGTCACCAGCAGGCTGGGTTGGCAATCGTCGACACGCAAGCGCAGGCCGTCCAGGCCAAACAGGGTAAACAGGGGCACGCTGATAGCGCCCATCATCATCGCACCGAACAGGCTGGTATAAAACGGCAGCGACGGCTCGAGCATGAAAGCGATCCGGTCACCGGGCTTGATACCGTTTTCCACCAGCCAATGGGCAAACTGTGCGGACCTGGCAGCTATGTCATCGAAGCTGAGAATTTCATCGGAACCATCGGCATGCGCGATACGCACCGCGGTGCGCCCCGAGCCATCCGCGTGGCGGGTCATGCACTCGTGGGCGATATTGAAGAATTCGCGATCGCCGTCAAACAGCTCCCACAGGGCCGCCGAATTGGCGTGGGCCTGGGCGTCTGCGAACGACGTGTAGTCCGTGAGTTTTGCCATAGTTCCTGTTTACTGCCCTGGGAAAGCGCGGCGGCATCGCGGCGCCATTCGGTCGGGGGACATACTCGCAAGAAAAATATCTATTGTAAATATAGAAACTAATTTTATATATTGAACAGCATCAGACGACCACTTCGGCGCCCGGGAGGGCAGGTATATGCCACGCAAACCGATACATCCCCCGACGCGGGGCAGCGAGCTCGCCGACGCGGTGCGGCAGAGCAAGTCTCCCGCCATCGCGCGTGCCGCTGCTATCCTGCGCCTGCTGGGCAAGAGCGATACGCCGCTGGGGCTGCAGGCCATCGCTCGCGAGCTGGGACTCGTCCCCAGTACCTGTCTGTATGTATTGCGGGCGCTGGTAGCCGAGGAATTCGTTGCCTTCGACCCCGATACCAA
Source organism: Haliea sp. (assembly GCA_024642265.1). GTDB lineage: Bacteria > Pseudomonadota > Gammaproteobacteria > Pseudomonadales > Halieaceae > JARRPM01. The sequence goes on from JAHEBL010000039.1 coordinate 9,916, forward strand.
GCGCTACACGCTGGAGGCAGGCGTCCTCACCCTGGCGCGGCAATGGCTGCGGCGCAACCAGTTCACCGACCTGGCACAGCCGGCGCTGGACAGCATCAGCCAGCGCTTCGATGTCACCATGCTGGGCGTGCATATCGTGGGACTGGATCATATTATCGTCGTCGCCGTTTCCCAGTCGGGCAACAACTTCCAGCTCAGTGCCCAGATCGGCAGTCGTTTTCCTGCACTGATCAGCGCCACGGGCCGTTGTATCGCAGCCTTTGGCGACCACTCCCCGGGCGAACTGGAAACCCGCTTCCGCACGCTGCGCTGGGATGATCCGCCAAGCTTTTCCGAGTGGCAGGCCCAGGTCGGCCAGACCCGCAGCCAGGGCTTTGCCGTCGATGCGGGCAACTACATCTCCGGCGTCACGGTCGTTGCCGCGCCGGTGTGGAAGACCCGCGGGCAGCTCAGCCACGCGCTGGTCGCCATCGGCATTGGCAGCGCGCTGCGCCAGGGCGGGCTGCCGGCGCTGCAGGATGCCCTCCTGTCCAGCGCACGATCACTGTCCAACCAGCTTTGCGGCGACGTGTGATTGCAATGTATTCAGCAATGGCCCTGACTCGGCTATGCCGAGTACGGACCCGTGAGCGGCAGGCCCATTTTGTGGTTTCACGGCACCCCCGGCGGGCTGGGCGCCTCCGGGGAAATCCTCGACGACCTGTTGTCGCACTTCCCCAAGGGGCGCAAAAAGTAGCGCCCGCCCAGGGCCGCCCTACTCCGCCTCTACCGGTTCCGGCATCTCCCTGAACCGCTCGACCAGGGCGCTGTGGCGCTCCGGCACCAGGGCGCCGAACAGGACCAGGCGCATCATCTCGTCGACAAACCGCTGTCGCATCCTGTTGCGCGCCCTGGTGTCCCGGGCATGGGCACCGGCCCAGATTGGCCACAGCAGGGCACTGGCCAGCGTGATAAACGCATAGACCTCGATATCGATGTCCTTGCGGCCGTTGCCCTGCTGGACAAACTCTCGCAACTCTTTCACGTACCTGTTCCAGAACGGATCGGTCACAGCGCCCTGGGTCGCCATCACATCGAACAGCCAGGCCCGGCTCAGCTCCGGGTTATTCATCGCGAAATCCGACAAGCGCTCGAGCGCCAGGTCCGCGGGGTAGATCTTGTTGCGCTCGGATACCTCCTCGAAGTCGCCGTAGAACTCCTCATAGATCCGCTCACTGACCCAGGTGGCCGTGGCATGTGCCAGGTCCTCCCGGGTCGGGAAGTGCTGGTAGGCCGTACCCCGGTTAACACCGGCGCGGCGAGCCACCTCGGTCACGCTGAGGCTCTCCGGGCCATCCTTGGCCAGCACCTCCAGCGCCGCCTGCAGAATTTCCCTGCGGGTGGATTCAGGATCCGTGTTATTGCGTCGCGCCGTTTTGGACGAATCGGCCATGATCTGCTCCCCTGTGTGTCGACCCCTGTTGTAACATACACGTTGATCACTACTCTTGCAGCAACCCGCTCCGGCACTTTTACCTGACGGCTCGGGGACAACTTGCCTTACGACACCCGCAACAAGCCGGTGCTCCGCGCCAACGCTCAAAGTAGTATACATCATTGTTGACTACATATGCACCTTCTTGTACCGTGCAGCAATGGCCCCGGGGCTGTCGCCGCGACCGGGAATTCCGGCCCGCGAGCCGGGTGGTTTTCAGATTTACCTGAGGAACGATAATAATGTCACTTGAGGGAAAAGTAGCCGTCGTCACCGGTGGTGCCAGCGGCATCGGCCGCGCCATCAGCCTGCAACTCGCCCGCGATGGTGCTGCCATCTCGGTGTGGGACCTGGACAAAATAGGCGCCGCTGAAACTGTCGCGATGATCACCGATGCGGGCGGACGCGCCATTGCCTGCATCGGCGATGCGGCCTCGGCAGCGGAAATCGCGGCCAGCGCAGCCCGCACCCGGGAGGAACTGGGGGCGATCACAATCCTGGTCAACAATGCGGGCATCACGGATTTTTGCCCCTTCCAGGACATCACCGAGGCGAGCCTGGAGCGCATGCTGCATATCAACCTGATGGGCCCGTTCATGTGCACCCAGGCAATCATCCCGGACATGCTGGCCTCCGGCTGGGGCAGGATCGTGAATATCTCCTCCTCCTCAGCCCAGACAGGGGCCCCGATGATGGCGCACTACTCCGCCTCCAAGGGCGGCGTGATCGCGTTGACAAAAACGCTGGCGAGGGAATTCGCGAGCAAGGGCATCACCGTAAACAACATACCGCCGGGCTTTGTCGACACGCCGATGCTGCGCAAGTCACCGGTAGATGTCGAGGCACAGGCTGCCTCGCCCGCCTCGCCCATGGGTCGCGCGGGCGCACCCGAGGATATCGCCGGCGCCTGCTCCTACCTGGTGTCTGACGCGGCCGGGTATGTGACCGGTCTGACCCTGGGCGTCAATGGCGGCCGTGTGATGCAGTGATGAGCAAGCCCCGCATTGTCCCACTGTTGCCCCCGGACTGGGATGAGGAGATCCTGGATGCCCTGGGTGCCTTCCCGGGCGGCCTGAAATTCGTCCTGTCGCGCTGGGACGATGGCGGCGTCGACGCCCGGGGCATGCATGTCCTGGGCAGCCTGGCCCACTACCCGGCGCTGGCCAAAGCGTTCCTGACTTTCAACAACCATGTAGCGACCAACAGCACGCTCACCGCACGGGAGCGGGAGCTTCTCATTTTGCGCACCAGCTGGCTTGGGAAATCCGAATACGAATTTGTGCAGCACGTCATCCTCGGAAAACGCGCCGGCCTGACCGGGGAAGAAGTGGAGCGCATTACGGCAGGTCCGGGCGCGCCAGGCTGGAGCGTGGAGGATGCCAACTTGCTGCAGGTGGCCGATGACCTGCACGACAGTGGCGCCATTACAGACGAAACCTGGGCGACGCTGGGCCAGCGCTACAACCCGCAGCAGATCATGGACATGCTATTCCTGCTCGGCTGCTACGACTTGCTGGCGACAGTCCTGAGGAGTTTCAATATCCCGCTGGAACCCGGCGTTGCAGAACTGGACCCCGAGGTCCGGGCAAGGATGGTCGGGGACAGGCATTGATCATGAGCGCACTGTCCGAAATTCATGGCCCGGCGCTGGCGGACGAACCCGGCCTGGGCGCGCTGACACTGCCGGGCTTCCTGGCGGAAATCGCCGACAAATTCGCCGCTGCTGAGGCCCTGCGCTGGAAAGACCTGACCGGCGTCGACCGGTCCTGGACCTATGCCCAAATGTACGAGGAGTCCCTGCAGGTAGCCAGGGCCCTGCTGGCCAGCGGCGTCGGCAAAGGCAGCCGGGTGGGCCTGCTGGTAAGCAACCGGCCCGAGTGGATATTCGGCATGTTCGGCTCCGCCATGGCGGGCGCAGTCACAATCGCGCTGAACACCTTCTCCACCAGGCAGGAACTGGAATACCAGCTTCGTCAGTCCGACGTTGAAATACTGATCATGGAGGCGGGTGTCGCGTCCAGTGATTTTGTGCGGGACATCCTTGAACTGTGCCCCGGCCTGTCATCAGCCGCCCCGGGTGAACTGTTGCTCGATCAACTGCCGTTCCTGCGCCGTGTAGTCTGCCTCGACAGGGAGAAATGCCGACCGGGGCTGCAGCCATGGGATGAGTTCATCGCCGCGGGCGATGCCGTTCCAGTCACCATCGCGCGGGCAACTGCAGGCTGTTCCAGCCCGATCGACCTGGCCCTGGTGTTTTTCTCTTCGGGCTCGACCGCACAACCCAAGGCAATTCAGCAAACCCACCGGGCGGCCGCATTGCAGTGCTGGCGGTTTGGAAACTGGTATGAAACAGACAGCGCGGTGCGCACCTGGAGTGCCAACGGCTTTTTCTGGTCCGGTAATTTCGCCATGGCCTTCGGCAGCACCCTGAGCGTTGGCGGCTGCCTGGTTCTGCAGCGCTACTTCGATCCGGATGAAGCACTGCAAATTCTGCAAGCAGAAAGAATATCGCTGGCGATCGCGTGGCCGCACCAGGAGGCCCGGCTGAAGGAATGCCCGGGCTGGGCATCGGCAGACTTGTCCGCCCTGACGTACGTCGACGCCGAGCTCATCCTGGCTACCCATCCCTCCATAGAGACCACATGGCGGCAGCCGGTGGGCTACGGCATGACGGAGACGTTTACATTTGTCACGGGCTGCGCCGGGAGACTGGTTACAGACAACAGCCACGGCCCGGTCCTGCCCGGCAACATCGTACGCATCGTCGACCCCCAGACAGGTGCCACCCTGCCCATGGGTGAAACGGGTGAAATCATCGCCAAGGGCCCTACCCTCACTCCCGGCTACCTGAAAGTCCCGCCGGAAGACATGCTCGATCGGGAGGGTTTCATTCATACGGCTGACGCCGGCTATTTTACTGCGGATGGCAACCTGGCCTGGAAGGGACGACTCGGTGACATCATCAAGACAGGTGGCGCCAACGTTTCCCCGACAGAGATCGATGCGGCACTGATGCAACATGCCGCTGTCCAGAGCGTATTCTCGGTTGGTGTGCCCCATGACACCCTGGGTGAGATCGTGGTGTCCTGCGTGATTCTCAGGGAGGGCCAGCAACTGGATGAGGATGCCGTGCGCAGTTTCGCGCGGGAAAGCCTGGCCAGCTACAAGGTGCCGCGCAGGGTGCTGTTTTTTACCGAGGACGAGTTGCCGATGACCGGCAGCAACAAGATCCGCCGTCCCGCATTACGGGAACTCGCAGCAGCCAGGCTGGAGATGACCCAGCTCGATCCCGTTGAGTCCAAAGTGGCATGCGCAAAGCCGGCAGAAATTTGAAAAACGCTTTACAGGAAACGACATATGGCAATTGAAAAGAGAGATCTCAAACCGCGCATCGCCACGGAAATACATGCGGGCAAGGCAGCGCTATTGAGTGGCGAACACGCCGCTGAAATTCGCGAACTGCTGGAGCAGCGCGGTGTACTGGTATTCCCGCAGGTTAATTTCAGCGATGAAGAGCAGATCGCCTTTACCCAGACCCTGGGCAACCTGGCTCCGGAGATGGCCGGCGAAAATATATACAAGGTCACACTCGACACCAGGGCCAACGAGCGCGCCGACTACCTCAAGGGCTCGATGTACTGGCACATCGACGGGACCATGAACGAGGTGCCGATCCTGGCCTCGATCCTCTCAGCCAAGGTGCTCTCGCCGGAAGGCGGCCAGACCGAGTTCTGCAACACCTACGCCGCCTACGATGACCTGCCTGACGCGGAAAAGCAGGCCTATGACAAGCTTATGGTCATGCACTCCGCCTGGAATTCACTGTTCTACTATGACCCGGAGCCGCGCCTGGAGATGCTGCAGGGAATGATGGCAATAGGTGACAACGAACTGCCGCTGGTGTGGAAGCACCGCTCGGGGCGCAAGTCGCTGGTCATCGGCTGCACCGCTTACGACGTGATCGGCAAGAGTCGCAAGGAAAGCGCCGAACTGCTGGTCAAGTTGCGCCAGTGGGCAACCCAGCCCCAGTTCGTGTATCGCCACGAGTGGACAGTCGGGGACACGGTCATCTGGGACAATACCGGCACCATGCACCGCGCGATTCCCTACGACCCGGGCTGCGGCCGCATGCTTCACCGGACCAAGCTCGAAGGGGAAGAGGCTTTCGCCTGATCCAGGCCCCGCCCCTGACTGTGTATGGGGGAAACGCGACGCCGGCAGGCGACTACCGCTTTCATGGCAAACAATCGGCGAGGATATGATGAGCAAGAATATTGAAACAGCGGACCAGCTGTCCGAACCCGTAACCATTCCCGTGGACGCCTATATCTGTCCGGATTACGCCCGCGCGGAGCGCGAAAAACTGTGGAGCAAGGTCTGGCTGCAGGTGGGCCGCGTCGAGGAGATACCCGAGGTGGGCAATTACCTCACCTTCGATATCGCCGGTGAATCGATACTCGTGGTGCGTTCCGGCCCCGACAAGATCCAGGCCTACTACAATGTCTGCCCCCATCGCGGCCGGCGGCTCATCGATACACCGCAGGGCGCCAGGAATGCGTGCGGCAAACGGGCGCAATTTGTCTGTGGCTACCACGGCTGGCGTTTCAACCTGGATGGGGAAAACACCCACATCCTCCACAAGGAGGACTGGCAAGGCAGCCTGACCGATACCTGTAGCGGCCTGCGCAAGGTCAACACCGACACCTGGGGTGGCTGGGCCTGGATCAACATGGACCCGGATTGCGTGAGCCTCCAGGAATACCTGGCGCCGGCGGCATCGTTGCTGGACCCTTTCCAGCTGCAGAACATGCGCTATCGCTGGCGCAAGTGGGGCATATTCAACTGTAACTGGAAAGTCGCAATGGAGGCGTTCTGCGAAACTTACCACGTACAGACCACGCACCCCGAGTTCAACAAGTTCGGGGAATTTCGCGGCTGGGCGCGCGCCCAGGGCAAGCACAGTAATATCGGTTATGACGCGCCCAAGGATATGGACAAAAACCAGCAGGCCAAGTTGCGCGTCGGTTCGGGCGCCGACGCCCGTCTCTCGACCGCGGAGATGCAGGTCTACACCTGGGAAAAAGCCAATACCAATACCACTCAGACCCTGGTCGATGCGGCGCTGCGTCTGGCCGACGAACTGCCGGAGGGCACCCCCTCCGACCAGGTGCTCAGGCACTGGCTGAGCACGGCAAGGGCAGATGACGAGGCGCGCGGCGTGGTCTGGCCCACGGTCGATCCCGAACATGTCGGCAAAAGTGGTACCGCATGGCAGATCTTCCCTAACTTCCAGATAGGGCACGCCGTAAACAACGCGCTGTGCTACAGCGCCAGGCCCTATGGCAACGATCCCGACTGGTGTATTTTTGAAGGCGCTGTTTACGAGCTTTTTCCACCCGGCGAGGAACCTGACACGCAATGGGAATTTTCAGAGGCGACAGAGGAGGCCTGGTGCTATGTGCTGTCGCAGGACTTCTCCAATATGGCGGCTGTGCAGGCAGGCATGAAGTCCGCGGGTTTCAGCGGCACCAGGCCCAATCCCTACATGGAACGCAGCATCGCCAACCTGCATTTCAACCTGGCGCAATACATGGGCACCGGGGCACCCCGTGAAGCCGACTGAACCCCATAACATGAAAGCGGGCGGGCCGCTCGCCGGCCTGCGAGTGGTAGACCTGACGGCGATGGTCTTCGGGCCCTACTGCACACAGATCATGGCGGACATGGGTGCCGACGTCATCAAGGTAGAGCCGCCCGCCGGGGATAACACCCGGCATATATCGGTAGGGCCGGAACCCGGTATGAGCGGTGTTTTCGTCAATGTTAATCGCGGCAAGCGCAGCGTGGTACTCGACCTGCGCACGGAGACAGGCAAGGAAGCACTGCGTTCACTGATCGCGACATCGGACGTGTTCATTCACTCGATGCGAGCCTCGGCGATCGCCAGGCTGGGTTTCAGCTATGAGGATGTTGCGACCATAAAACCCACGATCATCTACACCAACTGTTATGGCTACGGCAGGCGCGGCCCCGATGCCAACCTGACCGCCTACGACGACACCATCCAGGCCGAATGCGGCTTGCCGGTGGTGCAGAAGATGCTTACCGGGGAGGCCAACTACGTGGGCACGATCGTCGCCGACAAGGTCGCAGCACTGACGGCGGTCTACTCGACCATGATGGCACTGTTCCACCGGGAACGGACCGGGCAGGGCCAGGAGGTGGAGGTGAGCATGTTCGAAACCATGGCGTCGTTCATGCTGGTCGAACATGCCAACGGCGCCATGTTCAACCCACCACTCGGGCCCGCCGGCTATCCCCGCGCCGTTGCCCCTAACCGGCGTCCCTACCGCACCCGCGATGGTTACATTTCCGCACTGATTTATAACGACAAGCAGTGGAACGCATTTATCGGGGCGGTCCAGCCGGCGTGGGCGATGGACCCGAAGTACGCCACCCTGGAGCAGCGCGCGCAACAGATCGATTCCGTATATGCCCTGCTCGGCGAAACGTTCATGCTGCGCACTACCGGCGAGTGGCTGGAACTGCTGCGCTCGCTCGACATTCCCGCGGCTCCGTTGCGCACGCTGGACGAATTGTTCGTAAACCCGCACCTGGAAGCCGTGGGCTTTTTCGAAACAGTGGAGACGCCCAATGGCGACGTGCGCTTTCCGGGAGTGCCGACCGGTTTCTCGCACACACCAGGTCGTGTCAGCGGACCCGCGCCAAGGCTCGGCGCCCACACTCGCGAGGTGTTGGCGGAGCTTGGCCTGGACACGGGATCCGGGTCCGCTGTGCCGGATGACTCCCGCTCAAGTGGTGCGGTCTGATCGGCGGCCGGCGCTGCCGGGGCCGGCTGTTCCAGGGTTGCCGACAATCATTTTCAAGCACCGAGGAGTGAAATCATGGACTGCTCGCTAACGCAGGACCAACAGAATATCCGCGATGCGGTACTAAAGCATTGCGCGCGGTTTTCCGACGACTACTGGCTGGAGCGCGACCGGGACGCGGTATTCCCCCATGAGTTTCACCAGTCCATGGCCGAAGCCGGCTGGCTGGGTATCGCCATGCCCGAGGCAGTCGGCGGGGCCGGCCTCGGGATTACCGAGGCGGCCCTGATGATGCAGGCGGTCGCCGAGTCCGGCGGCGGCATGGCTGCCGCCTCCAGTATTCACGGGCCGGTCTTCAGCATGCAACCGGTTGCACAGTTTGGCACCGAGGAGCAAAAGCAACGCATGATCCCCCCGGTCCTGCGCGGCGAGGACAGGATCTGCTTCGCGGTGACAGAGCCCAACGTCGGCCTGGATACCACGAAGCTCAAGACCCGCGCCGAAAAGCGGGATGGCGGCTACCTGGTCAACGGCGAAAAGATCTGGATCTCAGTGGCCCAGGTCGCCAACAAAATGATGCTGCTGGCACGCACCACACCGCTTGCGGATGTGAAGCGCAAGACAGATGGCCTGTCCCTTTTTTTCACCGACCTGGATCGCAGCAAGATCGAGATCCGCCTCATCCACAAAATGGGGCGGCACGCGGTGGATTCCAACATGCTATTCATTTCCGACCTGTGGATTCCCGAGGAAGACCGGATTGGTGCCGAGGGGGATGGTTTCAGGATTATCCTGCACGGGCTTAACCCGGAGCGCGTGCTGCTGGGCGCCGAAGCCGTCGGCCTGGGGCGGATAGCCATCCAGCGCGCCGCCCGCTACGCCCAGGAACGTATCGTGTTCGACCGGCCCATCGGCATGAACCAGGGCATCCAGCATCCGCTGGCAAAGTGCTGGGCGCAGGTTGAGGCGGCCAACCTGATGGTGATGAAGGCCGCCACACTGTTCGACAAGGGACAGGACTGCGGCATCGAGGCAAACGCGGGCAAATACCTGGCTGCCGAAGCCGGTTTTGAGGCCTGTCACACTGCGATGCTGACGCTGGGCGGCATGGGATACGCGCAGGAGTACCACCTGGAGCGCTACCTGAGAGAGATACTGATCCCGCGCACCGCACCGGTCAGCCCGCACATGATCCTGAATTTCCTGGCCGAGAAAGTCCTCGGGCTGCCCAAATCCTACTGATCGACAATGGCGGGAATAAAATGAAAAAGAATGCCCCGGCTGTCATGTCTCACATCGGCATCTGCACTGCAGATGTAGACCGCTCATGCCTGTTCTACACCGAGGCGCTGGGCTTTGTTCGAGGCCACTCCATCGAGAAGATCGGTCCTCCCTTCGACCACCTGACGGAGCTGCCGGGCGTGATGTTCTGCGCGCAGTACCTGCAATGCGGCGGGGTCACAATTGAACTGATCGGCTACCCGGAATCGGCGGTTACCGGATCAACGGCGCGCCGACCGATGAATCAACTGGGCTTCACCCACATGACGCTGAAGGTGGATGACGTGGATGCCGCGGCGGCCCGCATCGTCGAGTACGGCGGACAGGTCCACGCCGAGACCCGGATCGACTCCCGCTTCGGTCCGATGGTGTTCTGCACCGACCCGAACGGCGTCCGAATCGAGCTGATGCAGGCAAACACCTAGGCTCTGTCTACCTGCTGAACTCGCGCCTGTTTACCAGGGGGCGCAGGTAGGACAGGTCATCCCTGTTGCGCCCTGCCACGCCATTGAGGTGAATATCGGCTACATCCGCGAAAGGGACAGGCAGGCTGGGAACGGTGCCCGACCACTCAATGGCGTTGCAACGCAGGGCGATGCGCCACTCACCCTCGCGCCGCTCGATGCGGTCGATGTAGCGCCCCCCCGCCAACCAGTTGCTGTCGTCCCGATTGCGACCCACAAACAGGTAATAGGTTTCGCAGTGGGCTGTAGCGCCATCGATATCGCAGCTGTGGTTAAGCAGGTCGTGCTGGGTCGCGAACTGGCCCTGCTGGTGCAGAGCGGACGCCCAGTCATAGAGATCACGCGGACCGCCGACAAACTCGCCGGCGGAAATGACCGCATCGTGGTGGAAAGCCGAGAGAAAAAGCTCCCGGTCAAAGCGATCCATGCCCCTGCTGAAGCGCACCAGGCAGTCGCTTATATCCTGCCGGTCGAGCAGTTGCTCCAGCCTGGCCAGTTTGTCCGCACTCAGCCTGTCATCAGTCATGATCTGCTCCTTGCCGGATTGGCGCCCAGATTGGTATGCCACGCTCGGCGCGCAGCGACGGTATCACCCTGCCATCGATGTCGGTGATTCCGTACTCGCCGGCGAGCTCAGCGGTGATAAATGTGCCACCGGAAAGCCTCATCACATCCGGATCGCAGGCAAGCGCGGCAATCACCCGGCCCGGAAACTCGGGTGTGCAACCGTCCCGGAACCGGGTGGCCGGACGCCCCTCCAGGCCGGCAATATTTGCCAGGTTGCGTTCGGCCCGCTCGGTAAGGGTCAGCCCCTGCCACAGGGAGATCGAGGTCACGTTGTGGGGCTGGAGTTCTATCGCCATATCACGGGCCATGCGATCGACTGCTGATTTGCTGGTACCGAAAACCACGCTGTAGGTATAGCTGACACCGGTATAGCCGGAGATGGCGACGATCAGACCCGACATTTGCGGCGTCATGAGTTGCGCAGCGTGCCAGGCCGCCACGTAGTTCGAGCGCACTCCCACATCGAACATTTCCCAGTTTGACAGCGGTTTCTCCCAGAAGGGTTTCGGCTCCGTGAGGTCTTCCGGCAGCGAAAAGGCATTGTTCACCAGAATATCGAGGCGGCCCTGCTCATCCCCGACCTGCTCGAAAAGCGCCGCTACCTGGCTGTCGACACCATGATCGACCTGCACCGCAATACCTGTCCCGCCGCGGCGCCCGACCTCCGCTGCGGTTTCACCGACAGTGCCGGGCAACGGGTGCGCGCCGGAGGCAACCGTGCGACCCGTGACGTAAACAGTGGCGCCCGCCTCACCCAGCGCGAGCGCAATGCCCTTGCCGATGCCACGGCTGGCACCGGTAACCACGGCTACTTTTCCTGCAAGTGTGCTCACCGGCGTTTCCCTCGCTGTAAATGGGCCTCGCCATAGGTTAGCGGCAACGGGGCTACCCGGCTCACTGGTCGGCCAGGATTTTGCGCAGTTCGGTTTTCAGCACTTTACCGTAATTGTTCTTGGGCAGCGCCTCGAGGAACAGATACCGCTTGGGCCGCTTGAAGCGCGCGATATGATCCAGGCAGAGCGAGTCCAGCTCGGCCTCGCCGGGCTTCGAGCCCGCCCTGGCGACGACAAAGGCGACCACTTCCTCTCCCCACTCGGGGTGGGGATGACCGACCACTGAAACCTCCAGCACATCCGGATTGAGCAGCAGCACTTCCTCGACCTCCCGGGGATAAATATTGCTGCCCCCGCTGATAATGACATCCTTGACCCGATCCTTGAGCGTCAGGAAGCCATGCTCGTCAAAAGACCCCATGTCGCCGGTATGCAGCCAGCCATCGACGAGTGTGCGCGCGGTGGCCTCCGGATTGTTCCAGTAGCCGGACATGACCACCTCGCCGCGCACGCAGATTTCACCCACAGCACCCTCCGGCAGGGCGCCCCCCGCCTCGTCGACAACCTTCACCTCGACAACCGACTGGGCCACGCCCACCGAGGAGAGCCGTGCATCGGAAGCGTCCCGGTGCATGGTCCGGGTCAGGGTGGTGATCGTCATGGGGCTCTCCCCCTGCCCATAAATCTGTCCCAGCTTGTTACCGAACAGGGCCATCGCGGCCTTCAGGTCGGACAGGTACATCGGGCCCCCACCGTAGACGATGTTTTTCAGGTTGCCCGTATCGGCGCGGGCGGCATCGGGTGACTCGACCAGTTTTTTTACCATGGTGGGTGCGGCAAACATAAACGCGCCGGGGTAGGCCTCGATCAGCCCAAAGACTTCGCCCGGGTCAAAGTGCCCGCTCGCGGGGATAACCTGGTTGGCACCGGCCTGCACGGCCGCGAAGTTGTAGAGCCCCGAGCCATGGGACAGGGGAGCGGCATGGAGCACACTGTCATCGCGCAGCAGCTGCTCCACGTCGACGAAAAAGGACAGGGTCATCTGGCGCAGGCCGCCGTGGCTGAGCATGGCGCCTTTGGGTTGCCCCGTGGTGCCGCTGGTATAAAACAGCCAGGCGATATCGTCCTTGCCAACCGCCGCCGCATCGATCGGGCTGCCTGCCTGCATGTCCCGCCAGGCCGGCCCGGGTGTCACGACGCTACTGACCCGTTCCGGCAGGTAAGCCTCCAGTTCCGGCGACACGAAACACACGGTCGCCCCACTATCCTCGAGGATGTAGGCGCATTCCCGTTTGTGCAACCTCGCATTGATGGGCACCGCAACCAGCCCGGCGAACCAGATGGCGTACAGCGCTTCCAGGTACTCGGGCCGATTCTGCATGAGCAGGGCGACGCGATCACCCCGGGCGAGTCCGTGCTCCCGCAACAGGCTGCCACCTGCACAGGCCGCGCGGTGAACGAACTGCTGATAGCTGGCATGCTGCCGGGTTCCATGGCAGATAGCCGGGGCGTCTGGCCAGATTGCGCTCGCCCGGACGAGTAACTGGGCCAGGTTCACCGGCCACCAGCTCCCGGGCTGCGACCGGCCGATATACCGGAGGCAAACAGCCGTCCTGCGGAGCGGCTGCTGACGGGCTGACCGAAAAGCATTTTATTTCCCGGGCAACTCGATTTCGGCTTTCGCCGTGGCCATCACCTTACCCAGTTGATTGGCCATCCTGCAGTCGACCTGCACGATCTTGCGCCCGTCCTCGTCGACCCGCTTGTCGATGATACTGCCGGTCATGAAGGTGGCGTCGCCCGAAAAGGCCGGGGAGCGATAGGACGATTCACAGTGCACGACCTGGCCCCACTCGCCGGCCCAGCCGGCCAGGTAATCCAGTATCCAGGCACCCATCGAAGCTCCGTAGCCGTAGGCCCGCGGCATGCCGATACGCCGCGCCCAGTCGGGAAACAGGTGGCCACGTGAGGGCCCGAAATAGGCGCCGTCGGTCAACTCGGGATTATCCCGCTCCATCACCGGGTCGTTTTCGTGGCCGGCGAATTCCTCGGTAAAGCCCATGGCCTCCATGTCCATGCCGGGCCTGTGGGTGCCGCCCCAGATCGTGAACAGGTAGGCTCGCCACTCGGTGGCGAAGCTGGCGATACTGTGGGGCCCGAAAACGCGCACCGGCAGTTCGCTGCCAACCTGGATGTCGTCCCAGTAGCGCTTGCCGTGCCCCAGTTCATGCATCACCTTGATGAACTCGTACTTCCTGGCCTCCAGTTCCTCGAGCTCCTTGTCGGTCCAGCGCGGATCGTCACTGGCATCCAGCGCACCCATCTCAACCGCGAGGTCCCGGCGATAGCGGATAGAGGTCGAGCGCTGCCTGGCGATATGGTCACCGTTCTGGTTGTAATAGTTGTTGTCGCCCCGCTGGAAACAGGTGGGGCCGGCAAACGATGTCTCCTTCACCACATAATCGAGGGGTGTCTTTTCATTGGTGATGTCGTCACCACCGAAAATTCGTGGACCGTAAAACCACCATTCATCCCCACCGAATATGAGGTGCGAATCGGGAATGCAGCCCACGCAGGCCGGACCGGCGCCGTGGCCGTCATCCGCGCTGACGGCGAAGGACTGGGGTGCCACCAGGCGGCCGTAGCGTCCCTCGGCGGCAAAATCATGGTCGTAGTGCAGCAGGTTCGGGTAGTGCATGGCCTGCACCCAGCGGCGAAAATCGTTGTTGTGCAGGGGTTCCTTCATGCGCGCGGGCGCTATGGGTTTGCCCATGTACTGATCCAGGTCTGAACAATCCAGTTTTTTAACGGTCATCGTTAGCTCCAATCTTCATTAAATTTTTGTCACGCGCCGGCATGATCCGGGCGCAAGGCCAGCACACTGCCCTCGGCATCGGCGGAAATATAGAGCGTGCCGTCCGACCCGCCGGTAATACCCGCGAACGGCCCCATCGGTCCCGCCATCTCACCGATTGCACCCAGAAACTTCGGAATCACCCCCGGCGGAGCGCCCACCGGAAGTTCGGTGGCGATGGTGCGTCGCGCCCCGCTCGCCATGTCAAACTCAATCAGCTCCCTGGCGGTGGCATCGACGATGTACAACAGGTCACCGCGTACCAGCATGCCCTGTGGCTGCTGCATGCCGTCCAGCAGGGTTTCGGCGGCGCCACGGCGCAACCTGGCCACCCTGCCCGCCCCGCTCTCGGAGACCAGCACGTTACCCGCTGCATCGACCGCCACACCGGTCGGCTGGCGCAGGTCGGCAGCCAGCACCGACACCTCTCCCGAAGCGATGGCGAGCACCCGCCCGGCACCCTGCTCCGCGGCGATAACAGCACCGCCAGGGGCCACGGCAACGCCGTAAAGCTGATCGAAACCGCTGGCGAGCACCTCGCTCTCCTGGCGGGCGGGCCAGTACCGCGCCACCGCGCCGTTGGCGGTTGCCACGACAAACTCACCGGCCCCGACCGCAGCCACCCCGCGCGCATAGCCCGGGTAGCCCGGCGAAAACAGCATGCCTGCCACCCGGGGCTTGCCGCCGGGGCGCAGGGTGTAGCTGAAGGGGCCGTCCGCGATGAACAGGACACCGTCGTCTCCCAGGGCGATGCCCAGCGGCCAGTTAAAGCCGTCGGGTACCAGCGAGCGGACTTTGCCATCGCCCAGCACCTCGTTGATCTGGCCGGAAATACTGGAGACAAACAGGCGGTCGCCGACAAAGGTCAGGTTGTCCAGCCCCGGGGCGATATCGGCCAGCACGGTGCGCTCGCCGGTGCGGGGGTCGATACGCAGCACCTGCCCGCTGGCGACCTGGGTAGAGATAATCCGCCCGGCGGCGTCGAACTTGACGGCGTCCGGAACGCCGAGGTCCCCGGCCACCTTTTCCGGCGCGCCGCCCTGCAGCGCAACCCGCCAGATCTCATTGGCACCCATCACCGGAAAGTAGAGCATGCCATCGGGACCGACCTCCATGGCGTTGGGCATGGGCACGTTGTCCAGCACCACGCGCGGCGCACCGCCGGCCAGGTCCAGCTCGAGGATGCGTCCGCCCATCCGGCACTCGCCGGCAAACAAACGGCCCTCGTGGAAGGCGATGGGGTTGGCGCAGGGGAGATCGCCGTAGACCACCCGGGTGCGGCCATTGGGCGCGCGCACGCTGACTCTCCCCTCGGTGATTTCCGTCGCGTACAGGTTGCCATCGCGATCGAACACCAGGTCATCCGGGGCCACGATATCGCCGCCTTTGGGACTGATGGCCTCGAGCAGTCCGGTTTCGGGATCGACGGCGCTGATCTGGCTGCCCGATACCTGCGCTACATAGATGCGCCCGTCGGGACCGGTGCAAATGCCGTTGGCGCCGTACAGGCGGCTGGGCGGGGTCAGCCGTTCCAGGTGCCAGCCCGCGGCGAGACCCGGCGGGTGGGCAGCGGTGAAGCGCGCGCTAGGCAACGACATACCATTGCATCCCCAGGCACGCCGCGCAGGCGCTGCCAGGCAGCTGAAAAGACACGGGCTGATTCCTCATTCGCTTTTCATCGCCGCGATAAAATCCTCATTGGTAATCAGTACCGGTGTATTGTCCTCGCCCAGGTGCGACCACTTGAGGCTGATACCGCCATCCACGCCCAGGCACTGGCCGGTCATGTAGCCGGCGACGTCCGACAGCAGGAACAGCACGGTGCCGGCGATTTCTTCCATGTCGCCCTTGCGGCCCATGGGGATCGCGCGCCGCTCCAGTACCGGATCCGGCGGCAGCATGGAGGCGGGACTGGCCATCGCACCGGGTGCGACGGCATTCACGCGGATGTTACTGGCCGCCAGTTCCAGCGCCAGGGTGCGCACCACCGACAGCACGGCGGCCTTGGCCGCGCCATAGCCGATGTTGTAGGGCATATTGCCGACACCGGTGATGGAGGAGATGGCCACCAGCGAGCCGCCCCTGCCCCGCTTTTTCAGCTCGCCGGCTACCGCCTGGCTGATAAAAAACATGGAGTCCAGGTTGGTGGAGAAAAGCGCATGCCAGGCTTCCCGGGACAAGCGCGTGGCGGGTCCCCAGGTAGCGGGTGGACCGCCACCGACCACCGTGACAAGGCCGTGCAGGTCGCCCCGGGTATCGCGCACGCAATCCATAACGGTGGCAACGCCCTCGTCGGTCTCGACATCGGCCACCAGGGGGATGACCGGGAGGCCCTCGGCGACCATTGGGCCCAGATGCTTGTCGAGGTTTTCCTGCCCGCGACTGACGCCGATGACGGTGGCACCGGCACGCGCGGCCATACGGGTGACCGTTGTGCCCAACCCGCCACCACCGGCGCCTGCAACGACGACTATGCGATTATTCAGCTGCAACAAATCCTGTGCCATGAACACTCACCTGTTAATCCAGATTCTCAATATAGCCGGCGCACCGCTCAGGTACCGGCTGCTGCGTGGTCAAACTCAACCCGCGTTCACCGCGTCGGGCGACAGGTACTTGGTGGTCGACCAGCCCCCGTCCACGACGATGGTCTGCCCGTTGATGTGTTCGGCGCCGGTGGAGCAGAGAAAAGCTATGGTACTGGCGACGTCATCCACCGTGCCCAGCCGCGGCGCAGGCGTCATCTCCGTATTCATGCGTTTGAAGGCCTTGTCCTCCAGCCGGTGTTTTACCATGTCGGTGACCGTCACCCCGGGGGCGACACAATTGGAGCGAATACCCTGGGCGCCGTACTCGCAGGCCATGTGCAAAGTTAGCGCGGTCAGTCCGCCCTTGGCGGCCGAATAGGCGCCACCGCGACGCCCGCCGACCACGGCGAAGGTCGATGTCACGTTGACCACGCCGGAGCCCGGTTGCATGTGCGTGATGGCATCGCGTGCCAGGCGGAAAGGGGCGCGCAGCATGACCCCCAGGAACAGATCGAGACTTGCGTCGTCAGTTTCGTGCAGCGGCTTCGGGCTGCCCAGCCCGGCGTTATTGATGAGAAAATCAATCCGCCCGAAGCGCTCCAGGGCCAGCCTGACAATCGCCTGCGGCGCTTCATCCGCGGCGATATCGATCGACAATGTGACCACGCGATCGGGGTCGTCGATTTCCCGCTCGAGCGCGGCCAGTTTATCTTCGCTGCGGCCAATGCCGACGATGGCCATGCCCATGGCATGCAGTTGCCTGGCCGTGGCCAGACCTATGCCGCCGCCAGCGCCGGTAATGATCGCAACCTGCATCTCCCGCATTCTCCTTGTCCGACTGCTTTGCCGGTCACTTTAGCCCGAGCGCAATCTGAAGTGAAGCACTTTATAATCATCGTTGTTGATTATATAATGGTCCGGAACAAAATTCCTGTCCAGGTGCGTTTCTACCGATCATCAGATGCGCAGCGGGCCGACCAGTGCCGATTGGCCTTGCAGACAAACCGACTCACCGGGAGAACTGACATGCGTACAACTTTGCCCCGGTGCCAGCGGTGAGCGAGGGCCGCCGCACGGTGGCGGGCAGGTCGATCCGCTGGGACGAGGCGAGAGCCCGGCAGGCCTACGCCGGGGGGTTCTGGGTTGGCGACTCGCTGGCCGGGGCGCTGGCGCGGGCCGCCGCAACAGACCCGCGGCGGGTGCTCATCGTCGATGGGGAAACACGCCTCGACGCCCGCGAATTGCACCAGCGAGCGACCACCCTGGCCCACGCGCTGGCGGCAAGGTTCCCGCGGGGCAGCGTCATCTCTTTCATGCTGCCAAACTGGCACGAGGCGGCGGTCATTTACCTAGCGGCCACGCTGGCGGACATGGTAGCGCACCCGGTGCTGCCCTCGCTGCGCGAACACGATCTGTGTTTCATGCTCGAGGATGTCGAAAGCCGCATGATTTTCATCCCGGCGGTCTTTCGCGGCCACCGGACAGCGGACATGCTGGCCGGTGTGGCCCGGTCACTGCAGGACCCGCCACAGGTTGTCGTCGTGCGTGGCGATTGCGGTGAGCACACCGCTTACGACGCGCTGTTCGCAGAAGTCGAACCAACCCCACTGCCCCCGCCCGACCCGGATGCTGTGCGTATGATCATGTATACCTCCGGCACCACGGGCAGCCCGAAAGGGGTCATGCACAGCCATAACTCGATTCACGCGCTGATCCACCAGATCGGCAGGCACTGGCTGGTAGAGCCCGGTGACAGGTTCCTGGTTGCGTCCCCGATCAGCCATATCGGCGGCTCCATCTACGCCTTCGAGTGCCCGCTGCTGCTGGGAACAACCGCGGTGCTGATGGAGCAGTGGGAGCCCGATGTGGCCGTGGCCCACCTGCTCGCCGAGCGCTGCACCCATTTTGCCGGCGCCACGCCCTTCCTGGTGCAAACGCTGGCCGCGGCCAGGAGGGCGGAGACTCGTCTCCCGGATCTGAAACTGTTCGTGTGCGGCGGGGCCTCCGTGCCGCCAGCGCTTATCCGCGAGGCGGCAGACTATTTCGAGCGCGCGCTGGTGACCCGGGTCTACGGCTCAACCGAGGTACCGGTAACGACCGTCGGCGTCACTGATCCCGACGACCTTGCCCACGCCGCCGAAACCGACGGCCGGGCCGGCATCGCCGACGTCAGGCTCGCCAGCAGCGATGGCACAAGCGCAGACACCGGCGAGGTGCTGGCGCGTGGACCACAAATGCTGGTTGGGTATGTTCACCCCGAGGATGAGGCCAGCGTATTTGACGGGCAGGGCTTTTACCGCACCGGTGACCTGGGTCGCTGGGTCGACGGCGACTACCTGGTCATCGCCGGACGCATCAAGGACATCATCATCCGCAACGGCGAGAATATCGCACCCAAAGAGGTGGAAGACCTGCTGCTCGACCATCCCGATATCGCCGAGATTGCAATTGTCGGCCTGCCCGACCCACGGACCGGTGAGCGCGCCTGCGCGGTGATCGTGCCGCAGGCCGGGGCCAGGCTCGATGTCGCCAGCCTTGCCGCCTTCCTCGAAGCCAGGGGCGTCGCCAGGTTCAAGATACCGGAGCAGGTAGCGCTGCGGGAGACGCTGCCAAAAAATGACGCCGGCAAGGTGTTGAAGCACCGGATTCGCGAGGAGTTGACGGCTGCGCCCGCCGGGTAAACAGGCTCATACAGTGGCGCCGCTGCCGCATGATCGGATCGAACCCGACTTCACAACCCCTGCACGATCATCACCCGGTAATCCGCCCCCTTCAAGCGATGTGGGAGAGCTGCCTGGTAGGCCGGGCTGTTGTACCAGGCGCGGGCTTCGCCCGCCGTGTCGAATTTGAGGATCACCATGCCATCCGGCGACTCACCTTCCACCGCCTCGATGTCGCCGTAGACCACCAGCGGCGTCAGGTCGAACTCCCCGGCATTCTGCCGGTTCAATTGCGAGTACCTGGCCATTTCCTCGGGATCGCGAACGGCGTTTTCCCTGATAAAGAGCATATAAACAGCCATTTACGTGTACCCATTTTTTACTGTTTTCATACCGCCACCCGTTCCGGCCGGGCTCAGGCGGCGCCGAGATTGCTTTTCATATAGGCCCTGAGAATCGACTGGCTGTCGGCGCGCAGCACGCCGTGCAGGGACAGGCGCAATACCTCGCCGGCAAAGCGCTGGGCCATCTGCTTGCGCGCCTTTTTGCTCTTGGCATGGGAGCGGACCCAGACGGGCCACATAAAATAGCCGGTGAGCATCAGCACAGCGAGCACCTCGGCATCCATATCATCCAGGCTGGCGTCGCTGCTCGCCAGGTTCTGCAAAGCCTGCTCGAAGCGCTTGTAGAAAACGTCTTCCTTGGGGTTTTCCCTGGACAGCACATCGTACAACCAGATACGCCCGATTTCGGGATTCTCGATGGCGTAGTTGGCCAGCCGCAGGTTGAACGCGGCCATGCCCTCGATCACCTCGGGGAGGTGCGCCTTGTCGGGCCGCAGCAACTCCTCAGGGATCTCCCCGTCCTGGTCACCCCCCTCAAACACGGCATCCAGCAACTGGTGGCTGACCCAGTCGAGGGTGGCGCGCACCAGATCCTCCTTGGCCTGGAAGTGCTGGTAGGCAGTGCCGCGGTTGACGTTAGCCAGCTGTGCCACACTGGATACACTCAGCCCTTCGGCACCGTCCTGCGCGAGGATCGTCTTGGCCGCCTCGAGAATGGAGATCCGTGTGGATTTCGGGTCGCGTGTGCGGCGCCGGCGGGGTGGGTTGTTGGGCATGTTGGACTCCGCTTCTGTTCCCATAATTAGTCAACACTGGCGGCCAGTGTAGCACGTTGCGCACACTATTCGCGCCCGCTTTCCCGGCAGTATCCGGCGGGTCATTCCTCGTCAGC
>JAHEBL010000142.1 GCA_024642265.1 Haliea sp.
TTGGCAGGATCGTTGCTTTTGATGGTGCCCGGGACCGGAATCGAACCGGTACGCCGCGTTAGCAGCGGGAGATTTTAAGTCTCCTGTGTCTACCAATTTCACCACCCGGGCAGCGGGGAGAGTCCGGGGGTCGGGGCCCCCGTCAGGCGGCGGCATCATAACATAGAAATTGATAAGTTTGAGCGCTGGCGAAGCCTGGGGTCATGCCTGCTGGGTGACCTGCATGCTACACTTTGCAGACATCACTATCGGGAAGATCTGGCCAGATGCGCCGATTTTGGCTCCCATTTATTGGAGTAGTCTTCGCTACTGTTGTCGCGCTTCTGCTGGCGCTGCGCTCGGAGTCGTTTGTGCTTGGGGCCCTGCAATGGGCGGTGCAAACATTCTCCGACCTGCGGCTGGATATGGTCAACCCGAGGGCTGATTTTTACGCCGGCAAGCTATCCGCAGACGAAATCCACCTCATGCCGGGGGCAAGCGATGGCCCCGCCCTGCTGTCAGTGCTGGATTTCGCGACCCACAGGGGCTTCGTGGCGCCCTCGGGAAAGCCCCGGTCAGGTTCCTCGGTGCGGGCAAGCTCAGTCCTCATTTACGTATCCGACAGCGATAGTAGCGCCGACCCTCAGCCCATGCAGTGGCTCGGCTACCTGGGTTGGCTGCCGGGGCAATTAAGGATAGACCAGGTGCACCTGGTAACTGCCTCTGCCAATACCTGGATCTTCCCGCTGAAAGAGCTGCACGGGGACCGGCTGGAAAATAGCAACTACAGATTGAGCGCCGACGCCGGCTATGAGGGGGAACCGCTGGAGGTCACCCTGGATCTGCTGGCTGTTGACCAGGGCTCGGGTGTCACTGCCGCCGAGACCAGAATAAAGCTCCTTGCGCCCCTCAGTGGCAGCGAGTTCAGCCTCGCGGGAACCCTCGAAGGCGACCGGCAGTACTTTCAATACAAGCTGGAGCTGAACGCGTTTTACCGTGATATTCGCGAGTTCTTCAAGGGCTTCGAGGGCGGCAGCGACCTCGCTGGACAACTTCGCATGCAGGGCACCATGGTCGGTGACACCAGCGGCTTTGTGCTGTCCGACACCACTTTCCTGCTGAATAATTTACCCGAGTATGCCTTTCAAGCCGGGGGCTGGCTGAACTACCGCATGTCGGGTGAAACGAACTTGGAGCTGGTCGCCAACGGTGAAATGGCGTCCGTCTCCTACCTGGTGGACTGGATTGACCTTGACCTGGGGGAACTCGGCGCTGCGCAGAGCAATATCAGGCTGACTGGCAGCCTGGATGAACCGGTAATCGAGTCCTTCAGCCTGACGACCACCAGCGCAGAGGGGCTGACAGTAAACGTCAGCGGTCGGCTGAATCTTTACGAGGCCAGTAAGGACAGCGATTCACTCGAGAATACGCTGCTGGTAGATGCACAGGGGCCCTCCGTGACCGTGCTTCGGCGTTGGTTGGGTGAACTCCCTTTTGACCTCGGGGCCTGGCGCGCCACGGGGCGACTCTCCGGTTACCGGGATGACCTCACCCTGCAGGACGTCCTGGTGGAGTCCGGCTCGCCCGAAACTGTGGAACTTCGTGCTGCCGGCGCCGTGGGCAATATTCGCAGGCTCCCGGATGACGCTGGGAAATACGCGTTCGAGGACATCCAGTTCCGGCTTGACGCCCACACCCTCGATTCCGCTGCGCTCAGCGCCCTGCTCCAGCTCGACGCTATTCCACCGCACCAGGAGGTCACCGCATCAGTGGACATCAGCGGTACGGGCAGAGAGCTCAAGCTCAGTAACGGCGAAGTGCTGATCAACGCCAGCGATCTGGACGCAAGAATAGGCCCGCTGAGCGCGCTCTTTCGCCCCGGCATACCCGGACCTCTTGCGGATCTGACCGCACCCGTGCTTGTCGAACTCAGCGATGTCGCGGCGCTCTCCCAGTACATCTCTGAGCCGATGCCAGTGCTGGGCCCCTTACGACTGACTGCCGTGCTGGCTCAAAAGGGAGAGATATTCCAGCTGCGGGATGTCGTTGGAATTGTCAGCGAAGGTGATATGAAAATCGAGACCACGGGGAGTATCGGCAACCTGGCCACATTGAGCGATGTCTCGCTAAACGGCAAACTTCAGGGCGTCGATATCCACACACTGATCGCAACACTATTACCTGACTTCAACTACGCTGAACCGCTGGGAACACTGGGGGGCGCTTTCAAACTTCGGGACAAAAAAGGTGCCTGGTCGCTGTCTGACCTGTCGCTGGCCGGCGGCACCAGCAAAACGCCACTTGAATTCTCGCTCGAAGGCGGCGTCTCTGACCTGACCGGAAAGATTTCCGCCGACCTTGCGGCGCAGTTCAGGCTAGGTGACAGCGCTTTAATCGAGGCACTGTCCGGCGTTGCATTGAATCCCGCCAACGGCAGCCTTGTAATAAAAACCGCGCCGGGGCAGCTCCAGGGTACGCTCAGGGCCCTGGTGGGGGAAACACAGATCATTGGCAATGGTCTGTTCGCGCTGACTGACAAGGGCATCGGCAGTGTGCAGCTCACCCTGGAAACACCACACCTGCATTTGCAGGATGTCGATTTTAGCCAGCCACAGGATGCCACAGCTGAAGACGCGACCCGGGACCCGGAACAGTCCACCACGGCGCTGGAAAAACTGCGACAGCAGGCGCCTGCCTACCCCGTAGACCTGACGATTACGATCGGTGAAATCAGCGGGCAGTACAGCAGTATCGACAGTTTGCAGGTACGCCTGACAGGACAGGACAAGCGCTTCACACTTGAGCAGTTCTCCGCACAGTACAATCAGGCGCTCACCGAGATTCGCGGCATCATTGACCTTAATCCGGACCCTCCCGCCCTGAGTATCGCCGGACAGGCCAGCGCCCTGCCCCTGGGCGCCGTGCTGAAGGACGTGGGAATTGATTTCAATGTCTCCGGTGCCCTCACCATCCTGGGGGGGGTCACGCTGATGGGTGACAGCACGGAGACCCTGGTCAGGAATCTCAATGGCAGCGTGGCTTTCGCCCTGGAAAATGCTGTTGTCGAGGGCGCCGCCTACGACCTGCTGGCGACCGACCTGCTGGCCTGGATCTACTCCGGTGCCCTGACGGAAAAATCCACTTACCTGGATTGCACCATGGCCAAATTCCAGCTGAGCCAGGGGGTGGCCAGCACCGACAGTCTCTACATAGAATCCGCCAAGATGCTGGCAACCGGCAGCGCAGAGTTTGACCTGGTCAAACAGAGAATGGATCTGCGCATAACGCCGATGTCAAAGTCCCGGCTTTTGCAGGTGCCCTCGGAGGTCAGGTTAAAAGGTAAGATGAGCGACCCCAAGGCGGATATTTCCCCCGTGAGCGCGGTAGCAGACGCAACATCTGCCGCGCTCATGCTGATACCCAGCCTGACGCTTAAGCTGTTCGGGGTGGACACCTCCTCCAACAAGAAGCAGCGCCCCTGCCAGGCCGATCTCGGCAATTAGCCTCGCCGCCAAAGCCTGCCGTCGTGCTACACTGGCGCACGGCGAAAACAACACTAACAAGGTCGTGTCATGGCATCAGCAAGAGGCGAGTTCAGTTCCCGTTTCGGCTTCGTAATGGCGGCTGCAGGCAGCGCCGTCGGGCTTGGCAATATCTGGGGCTTTCCCACCCAGGCTGCCAGCAACGGTGGCGCGGCTTTCCTGCTGGTCTATCTGGTTGTCGCGTTCACCCTGGCCTACCCCGCACTGATGGCAGAACTCATTATAGGCCGGCACGCTCATGCCAACGCCGTTACGGCTTTGCGACAGATATCCAACACCGGCGCCCAACGCCTGATAGGCGGCTCCGCCGGCATCATCGGTTTCATCGTGGCAAGCCTCATCCTGAGTTTCTACGCCATTGTCGCCGGCTGGATGATGGCGTTCTGCCTGTCCTCCCTGCTCACGCTTTTCGGCGGTGAGTCTGCGGCGGCTTGGCTGACCTCATTCGGCTTCACCAGGAATGTACTTGGTATGCTGCTGTTCATGGGCCTCACTGTGGCCATCATCGCCAGGGGCGTGCGGGACGGAATCGAGCGCTGGTCAGAGCGATTGATGCCGGTGCTGCTCGTTACCCTGGTGGTACTGGTGATCTATGTGATGACGCTGGAAGGGGCAATGGAGGGACTGAAGGTTTACCTGCTACCCGACTTCAAACGCGCACTCGCACCCGACCTTATTCTTAACGCGCTGGGTTCCGCCTTTTTTTCCCTGTCGCTGGGCGTGGGCACCATGCTGATTTACGGCTCATACCTCGACGACCGGCAGAACCTGCCCCTCGTGGGCGGCATGGTGACTGCAGTGGATATTGGTATTGCAGTGCTGGCCGGGTTCCTGGTGCTGCCGGCCATGTACGTGGCCCTGCATAATGGCGTCGAGATCTTTACCCCGGACGGCAAGCTGATCTCAGAGGACACCCTGATATTCACGGTGCTGCCCGAACTGTTCAACAGTATGGGGCTGGCGGGTATCCTGGTCTCCGTGTTCTTTTTTTTCCTGATGAGTATCGCCGCCCTCACCTCCTCCATCTCAATGCTGGAGGTGCCCGTGGCCTACGTGGTAGAGACCCGTGGCGTGGCGAGAAGGAAAACCGCCTACCTGATAGGGGGCTGTATCGCCCTGGTCAGTACGGCCATCCTGCTGAACTTTGACAGCCTGTTCGGCCTGGTGATCACTATAACCACCCGGTACAGCCAGCCGTTGATCGGCTTCCTGTTCTGTATCTACGTGGGCTGGGTCTGGCACCGGGACCAGTTACTGCAGGAACTGCGCAAGGGCAACCCGGATATTGAGCAGGGCCTGTTCTGGAAGATCTGGCCCTGGTGGGTGCGATTGGTGTGCCCTACCATCATCCTGGCTATTTTCCTGCAGTCACTGCTTGGCTGAAGGCAGCGCGGCCGGCGAGTCTATTTAAGGCTTATCTGCCCCTCTTCCTCAACCCGCTGGGTGGGAACCAGCCCCTTGAAGTCGATTTTGGCGGTAAAGCGATAGGTCAGGTCCTCTTCCTGGGTCCGCCCCAGGCTGGCCAGCAGCTTGAGCACCTGAAACAACTTGAGACTGGCCTCGATCGATGCGACTCCCTCGCTGTAGCCCTCGATAACCGGGATGTCCTTGCTGACCCCGGTGACTACCTCCGTACCGACCAGTTCGATAGCGTAACTGATGCCTGCGATATCCAGCGGTTGCTCATTGGGGTTTTGTACCCGCAGCTTGATCAGGAAGCGCGGGGCGCCACCCTCGGTAGAAGGCAGGCTTTCAAAACTCTCCAGCGACACATTCGGTGGGTCCATCGGGGTGGTCAGGCTGGCGCAAGCGCTGAGCAGGAAAACCCAGGCTAACAATGTTACGCCGTAACCGGCTATGCGATTGGACATGCTGTCACTCCTGTAGATGTCGATCGGTGGCAGTGCTCAGGGCTTCCCGCCCCGGGCACTGGTGAAAAAATAGGTAGCATATGCAGCACTGCCGATGGCGAAAACGATGGCGACCCAATCGCCGGTGCGACTGTACATCCAGAGGCTGAATACAAACATCGCCATCGCGACAAGCAGTGCAATCACGCGCACGCTGATTCTCTACTGCACCACATCTCAACCATAGCCGTTTGTTGTTCCAGTGTTGGGCAGGCCTCAGTTTATCGTGGCCAGAGGGGGATGCAACTATCGCATATTTTAAAAGATAACTGTCCAGCGCGGGGTGCGGATCCGCTGTGTCCCGCTTGCGATCGGCAGGCGACCATTTACCGCTCAAGCTGATTGTGCTGAGTGCTTTGCCAGCGGTGCCTGCTCAGCGATCGGCAGGCGTATGAAAATCGATCGCGGCGGGCGCGGCGGAGAACGGCAGGTCGTCCCGCGTCAGTGCCGCCAGCGCACGTTCCCGATCGGTTCGATCGAACGTGCCTGTGGTAAGACAAAATTCGACCAGGTTGTCATTCGGATCCCTTGTATAGATGGAATGACACCAGTTGTGGTCGATCTCCATCACCTTCAGGCCCGCCCCCAGCCAGCGTTGTTTGCGCTCCGCCAGCTCCGCCATACTGCACACCCCGAAAGCAATGTGATTGATATGATCCGGCAAGCCCGCTGCCTTTGACAGGTTGGTCTCCATCGCGCCCGCCCCGGGCACGTCGTGCAATTCCCAGAAGGCAATAAAAGCGGCGTCATTCTCCATGCGGTAAAAGAAGTGTTTGGCCCAGCCACCACCGGGCACTTCGCCGATCTCCACTTTCACCAGCTCGAATCCCATCAGCTCTTCATAGAAGCGGTGAGTTTCGCCAATGTCGCGGGCTGCCAGCGCCAGGTGATGGTATGACATCTACTGGTTCTCCCGGTCTGCCTGGTCAACCACGCCCATAACGTCATCGGGCCCGCCCGTTGGCGCGGCGATCTCGGTAATGCGCTCATCGATATCGTCGTACTCCAGCCGCAGCGCCCGACTCATCACCGCGTGCATGTCGTACATAGCGGTGATATAGGTCAGTTCCAGGATCGCCTCATCGGAAAGGCCGCGCTTGAGCGCCGTGAATACCTCGTCCTGCACCCGTCCGCCCTCCAGCACCAGTGCATCGGTGTAGGCCAGTACCGAGCGCTCCAGCGGTGTATAGGCGTCGCTGATCTGCCAGCTGGACAGGTCACGAATCTTGCTGTCGGGCACGCCTACCGAGCGACAGGATTTGCAGTGCTGCGAATACACGAAGCGGGAGCCCCTGGCAAAACCGGCCCGGGTCTGGGCCAGCTCCCGCAGCTGCGGATCGAGTTTTCGCGCGGGGTCCCGGTAGAAGCGAAAGCCATTGACCGCGTGCTCCAGGCAGTCCGGTACCAGCGCAAACACAGTCCACCAGTTGCCCGGCGTCCCCGTGCTGGTCCCCGGCTGGCGCACCGGGTCACGACCGGGAAACAGCAGGTCATACATCCTGGTGGCGAGGGACCCCGCCTCTTCTCGTGCTACCTCTCGCAATCTCGGCATCAGGTCTCTCCGTGCAATCAGAAGCCGCCAGCATAACCCGGCGTACGCGGGCTGGAAAGCCTTAGAAAATAGTTTAATAAATCACTATATCTATTTGTTTTTATTGATCTATAAGCTAATTGGTGGCGTTGAAACAGCACGGGGGAGTAATCGCACCCCCCTACTCTGGAGACACTTTCCCTGCATTCCGGCCAGAGGTGGGCCAGTGTCACCCCATGCAGCTTATGAACAATTTAGCGGGAGGCGGAAAATCTACCAGCGCGTTACCATTTCAGGAAGTGCTCCGCGGCAGCACGGCGAGGGCTTCTGTTTCACAAAGCAGTTCAGGACGGCAGACCTCCGCCGCAACCAAAACGTTGGGAAAGCCCTCGTAGCCGGCGTCGCGGAACTTCTCCCGCAGGCGCCGGGCATCTGCCGGGTTTTTTACGTACGTTATTGCGTAAACCACGTCGCCAAAGCTTGCCCCCTGACCCTTGAGCAGTGCCGCGACGTTCACCAGCATTCGATCCGCCTGGGCTTCGAAGTCATCCAGATGCACCGTCCGGCCAGCCTCGTCGAGGCTCGCAGTCCCTGAGATGTGGAGCGCAATCTTATTCGTCTCCAGAATCCGCATGCCGCGGGAAAAGTCCGAGCCGTACACCGGGGCTTCATTGAGCGTGGGCGTGGTCATCACGGTTCGCACAGTGGGGCTGGCACCCTTGACGGCATACACACCGAGGCAGAGATTGTGCTCAGCGGGAACAAGCCCGGCACCGATACCGGTGCTGGCCGGGATCGGGTCTATGCCGCGCGCCTTGAAGAACTCGCGCCGCGCCCGATTGAAGCCCGCGTAGTCGCGCTCCATCTCGGGGAAATAAATCCAGGTACGCAT
>JAHEBL010000143.1 GCA_024642265.1 Haliea sp.
GGGTGAGGAGCGAAGCGACGAATCATCGCTCCGGGCCCACAGCCTGTTAAGATGTATCGCGGTCGGGTGTGACGACGGCCGTATTCTTTTGTCATGGTCCCCGACACGGTACCTACAGTGTGAGCTTGCGGTTGCTCGCCTCTACGAACGCCACTTTCAGCTCCTCCAGGTTCGCGACGGATTTAAACTGGGGAAATTCGTCGATAACGTTCTGGGGCGCGTGGATGAGGAAGCCCACATCGGCCTCGCCGAGCATGGTGGTATCGTTGTAGGAGTCGCCGGCAGCCAGCACCCGGTAGTTGAGGCTGTGCAGCGCCTTCACCGATGCACGCTTCGGATCTACCTGGCGCAGTTTGTAGTCCACCACCCGACCGCTGTCGTCGGTAACCAGGCGATGGCAGAACAGCGTGGGCCACTTCAACTGGCGCATCAGCGGCTCGGAAAACTCATAAAACGTATCTGACAGGATGATCACCTGGAAACGCTCACGCAGCCAGTCGACGAAGTCGATAGCACCCGGCAGGGGCTGCAGGGTGGCGATCACCTCCTGGATATCGCCGATTTTAAGCTTGTGCTGGTCCAGCAGGCCCAGCCGCTGCTTCATTAAAACGTCGTAATCGGGTATGTCCCTGGTGGTCGCGCGCAATTCCTCTATGCCGGTACGTTCGGCAAAGGCGATCCAGATTTCGGGGACCAGAACCCCCTCCAGGTCCAGGCAAGCCAGTTCCATGTTGGTGTCTCCTGATGAGTAACGCGCCGTACACTACCGGCTTGCTGTCAGGGGTACAAGTCCCGGCGGGAAAAATCAGTACACGGGCAGGTCGAGGTGCGAAAAAAGCTCTTCCAGCTCAGCCTTGGTGTGCTGCTGGAACGCGTCCTGCACCACTTCCCGGGTCAGGTGGGGGGCGAAATTCTCGATGAACTCATACATGTAGCCGCGCAGGAAAGTGCCCCGACGGCAGCCGATGCGGGTCACACTGCTGGCAAACAGGTGGCTGGCGTCCAGCGCGACCAGGTCGCTGTCCTTGTTCTTGTCATAGGCCATGGCGGCCACGATGCCGATGCCGAGGCCGAGGCGCACATAGGTCTTGATCACGTCCGCGTCTGCCGCGGTGAAAACCACCCGGGGTTCCAGGCCTTTCTCGACAAATGCCTCATCCAGTTTTGAACGACCGGTGAAGCCGAAAACATAGGTCACGATCGGGTGCTCTGACACTGCCTCCAGGGTAAGTTCCGACAGCTGCGTAAGGGGATGGTCTTTCGGCACCAGTATGCAGCGGTTCCAGCGGTAGCATGGCATCATGATCAGGTCGGAAAACAACTCCAGTGCTTCGGTGGCAATGGCGAAGTCGACGGTGCCGTCAGCAGCCATCTCGGAAATCTGCATGGGCGTTCCCTGGTGCATGTGCAGTGAGACGTCGGGATAGCGCTGCATAAACGACTTGATGGTGGAAGGCAGCGCGTAGCGAGCCTGGGTGTGGGTTGTCGCGATCGACAAGGCGCCCTTTTTCTCGTTGGAGTACTCCTGGGCGACCTGCTTGATACTCTCCACCTTGCGCAGTATCTCCCCGGCGGTCTCGAGAATGACCTCGCCGGCCGGGGTTACGTGGGTCAGGTGCTTGCCGCTGCGGGCAAATATCTCTACCCCCAGTTCATCCTCGAGCAGGCGAATCTGTTTGCTGATACCGGGTTGTGAGGTGTAAAGGCTTTGGGCTGTCGCCGACACGTTGAGCTCGTGGTGCGCCACTTCCCAGATGTAGCGCAACTGCTGAAGTTTCATGCCATCCTCCGGATCAGCCCCAGCTGGAGCACCTTTGACTTATGAAGAATAGCCATTAAACCGGGCAAAGGCCAAATATAAAAGTAATAACCCTTTGCCCGGCAAATCTCAGATATTGGCAATGCCGTGGGGCACGTGACCGGTGGCGATATGGGGGCTGGCGGAGGCACAGTGACCCGGCTGGTCATCAAAAAAGACATCGGCCTGGTAGGCCCGCAGGAACTCGGTTTTATTGAGTCCGCCGAGGAAGATGGACTCGTCGATACGGATGTTCCAGGCTCGCAGTGTGCGAATGACCCGCTCGTGGGCGGGCGCCGAGCGGGCGGTGACCAGCGCCGTCCGAATTGGCGCCTCGCTGGCCGGGAAAGCCTGTTGCAGACGCTGCAGGGCGGCGAGGAAGGGTTTGAAGGGTCCGCCGGCGAGGGGTTGCCGGGCCGAGGCTTTCTCGCTGGCGGTGAACGCGGCCAGTCCCTCGCTCTTGTAGACGCGCTCCGCCTCATCGGAAAAGATCACTGCGTCACCGTCGAACGCGAAGCGCAGCTGGTCACTATCCGAGCCACCACCTTTGCTGGAGACAAGGGTGGCAGCCGCCACTCCGCAGTCCAGCGCGTAGCGGACATCCTCGGCCTCGTTTGACAAAAAGAGCTGGCAGCCGAAAGCATTGATGTAACGCCAGGGGCTCTCACCACCGCAGAAGGCCGCCCTGCTGATGGCCAGCTCGTAGTGCTGGATGGAATTGAACACCCGCAGCCCGGTATCCGCACTGTTGCGCGACAGCAACACCACCTCCACCCGCGAATCCTCGCCCAGCCGGTCATTGAGCCGCAACAATTTATGCACCAGCGGGAACGCCTCGCCGGGTTCCAGGGGTTCCTCCTCCCGCGCAACCTGATAGGCCGAGTAGGCCTCCAGCCCCTCGCTTTCATAGACACGATGACTGTCATCCAGGTTGAACAGGGCCCGGGATGAGATCGCGATAACCAGTCGGTCGTTCAGATTTTGTGACATTGGCCAAGAATACCCAGTTGTGGGGGCACGCACCAGAGGCTGCTTGCTGTCCCCACTGAGTGTGCCAAGCCATTCCGATGCTGAAATTCAGCGATCTAACTGACTTTCAAAAACCCGCGTTCCTGCAGCTCCATCACCAGCAGCTGCTGGATCAGGAAGTCCTTGGTGGTCTCCGGGTGCTCCAGGTGAATCCGCTCGAGGAACGGCCGGGCCGCCTCCTCGTCACTTCGATGCAGCAGTGCCCTGAAAGATGCGCTGATGAAATGCCCCGGCTCCTCACTCAGGGCCTTGATCTTGCGCAGGCTTGCCCCCAGCGCCAGCTCCTGGTCGGTGAGATCAGAGCCAAAGGGGTAGGCAGGCAAAAGGCCCTTCTTTGCCAGCGGCGCCAGCGCCTGCTGCAGGCGCTCGGGCGTGTTGTTGCGGGCCTGTTCCGGGATCCGGTAGCCCTGTTCCAGTTTACCGTGGGTCTTGGCGAACTCGATTAACTCCAGCTGAAAACGGGAATCGGTAATATTGATCAGCCGCTTGATGATCTCGGAGTCACTCTGGCCACGCAGGTCTGCCACGCCGTACTCCGTGACGATGACGTCCCGCAGGTGCTTGGGAATGGTGATATGGCCATAAAACGGCACGACATTGGATTGCAACTGCTTGCCGGCCCCGCGGGTGCTGCGAATACACAGCACTGACCGGGCACCGGGCAAATCGTGCGCCATGGCGACAAAATTGTACTGCCCCCCTACCCCGCTTATCACGGTGCCGTCCTCCAGCGCATCTGAGGCCACCGCCCCCGTCAGGGTCACCATCATGCCGGTATTGATGAAACGCGCGTGCTGGCGTTGGGCGCAGTACAGTGGGTAATCCAGCAGCAACTGATTGGTGCGTCGCACACCCGTCATGCAGATCTGCTCCTGACCCTGCGCATCCAGCTCGCGTAGCTTGCGATAGAAGTCCGCCGGACCGAGAAAAAAACCGCCGTGCAGGATTCGGCCGTTGCGCAACTGCCGCCCCTCGACATCGGCCAGCAGCGCCGCACGGGTATCCGCCGCGTCGGTGTCATTGGCAATCTCCCTGCCTGCAACAGACAGGGTGTCCGGCGTTACCAGGGTGACCGCGTTGAGGATGCCCCAGTAATGTAATTCATCCAGGTTCCGCTGCTCGAGCCGACGCGGAATCAGCCCCTGGGCGCGGCAGTAGCCGAACAGTTTTTCGTCCACGACAGCGTCGATTGCGCCGGTATTTAGCCCCAGTTGCAGCACAAGATTGTCATAGACCTTGCGCTTGACCACGCCCTGCTCCATCAGGTGCATCATACCGTTGACGAACATTTCGGTGGAGACGTAAAGCCCCTTGTCAAAAGGCTCGCTGTGGTCCGCTCCCGGCACATGCTGGTGGGTTATGGCGCGCAGAGCGTCGCGATAATCGGCATTGTGCTGCTGCCTGAGGATGCAGGAATAAGCCACTGCGTCTCCCAGCGCGCCGATGCCGATCTGCAGGGTGCCGCCGTCGGCTACCAGAGAACTGGCGTGCAGCGCCGTGGCATAGTCCTGCAGGGGAATCGCGGCATTGGGCACGGCGAACAAAGTTTTGTCGTACTGGGGGTTGTTGACCAACAGGTCGAATCCGTCCACGCCTATTTCGGCATCGTTTTCCATATAGGGCAGGTCCCCATGGACCTGGCCGATTGTAATGCAGGACTTGCCGGACGCCTGGTACATTTCCATCAACTCGGCCCCGGTGTCGGGGTTGCAGGACAGGCTCACCGAAAGGCCCTCAGGGGTTTCCCGGGCGGCGACCAGTTGCACCAGCACATTGGCTCCGGCGTCAAACATGTCGCGGGCGATGTGGGTGTAATTACTGGATATGTAGTTGCGCTGGGCAGAGGGCACGTTCTTCATGGAGCCGGCCTTGAAGTACAGTTCACTCACCTGGATATTGGCCGGTAGAGTGCCGTCGCGCATCGGCTTGAGAAAAGCCAGCTCCTCGTAGTCACCGAACAGGCGCTCCATGATCGGCCCCGCAAGGCTCGCTTCGATGCCGGTGCCTATGGGCGGCGTCTCCAGGCAGAGTGCGGTATAGATGTGGAGGGAAATGTCCGGATCAGCTGACGCGCGGTGGTAGAAGGCATTCACCAGCTGCACCGGCTTACCCAGTCCCAGCGGCGCCATCAAAACCAGTTCTTTGCCCACCCTGGCGATGGCCCTGTCAACACACTCCTCTACGCTACCCAGTATATCGGTCATCTTTCCCTCTTTATGCGCCGGACGGACTGGCCCCGGCTACCCTCAGTGTCCGGTGGGCAATGGTATGTGCCTTGCGCCGTGTGCGCCTTGATCTGGCGCAACCATCAGCGGCGCTCGAAATATTCCCGGGAGATACTGAACACCAGTGGGCTCAGCAGTATCAGCGCGACCAGGTTTGGAATAGCCATGAAGGCGTTCAGGGTGTCGGCGATGAGCCATACCAGGTCAAGCTCCACCAGGGTGCCAAGCGGAATGGCAATCACCCAGGCAACCCTGAATGGCATGATGACTCTTGTACCCAGCAGGAAGACCGCGCAGCGTTCCCCGTAGAATGACCAGCCGATCATCGTGGTAAACGCGAACAGGCACAGGCCCAGGGCTACCACGTACTCCCCCCCCTGGAAGGCGCTGGAGAATGCCATGGAGGTGAGACTTGCCCCGCTGACGCCGCTGGGCCACACATCCATGATGACGATCACCAGTCCTGTCATGGTGCACACGACCAGCGTGTCGATAAAGGTGCCCAGCATGGCGATCATGCCCTGCTGCACCGGTTGGTCGGTGCGGGCGGCAGCGTGCGCGATGGGTGCGCTGCCCAGGCCCGCTTCATTGGAGAACACCCCGCGGGCGACCCCGAACCGGATGGCCGCCCAGACCGAGGCGCCGGCGAACCCGCCCGTGGCGGCCGTTCCTGTCATCGCGCTTTCGACAATGGTTACCAGGGCGCCAGGGATGTGTTCATAGTGGGTAATGATTACCACCAGGCTCATCAGTATATAGCTCAGCGCCATGAACGGCACGAGCCAGCTGGCGACATTGGCAATGCGCTTGATCCCGCCCAGCACCACCGCGCCAACCAGTACCATCAGCACGAGACCAGTGGCCAATGGCGGAACGGCAAAGGAGTCGTTGAGCACCTGGGCAACCGAATTGGACTGCACGGTGTTGGCCAGGCCAAAACCCGCCAGGCTGCCGAACAGCGCGAACAGGAAAGCCAGCCAGTGCCAGCGCCGGTGCAGACCATTGCGAATGTAGTACATGGGTCCGCCGCTGAAGTTGCCCAGTGCGTCCTGCTCACGAAAACGCACCGCGCACACGGCCTCGGCGTACTTGGTTGCCATTCCCAGCAGCGCCGTAATCCACATCCAGAACAGCGCCCCGGGGCCACCCAGCGCCACTGCGGTGGCCACCCCCGCGATATTGCCCGTGCCGATAGTGGCTGACAGCGAGGTCATCAGCGCGCTGAAGGGCGAAATATCCCCCTCGCCCCTGCCCTGGCGTCCCTGTAACAGCAGGCGCAGGGCAACCGGAATTTTGCGCACGGTCATGAACCGCAGGCCAAGGCTCAGGTAGAGTCCTGTGCCCAGCAGCAGCACCAGCATCGGCGGACCCCAGGCCCATCCATTTATCCAGGTAATCAGCTCTGCCACGGTTTTCCCCCGTTTGTCTTATCGTTGTCATGGGCCGTATCGGGCCGTCCGCCAGGCAGGCTGACGGTGGCCGCGCCTGTCACTTTACCAGCTGAAACCGCCGCGCTGGGGAAACAGTCCAAAAATTCCGCCGGTGTGCATGAAAACAATGTCGCTGCACCCCGCAAAGCGCCCGGCGGCGATTTCCGCCAGCATCCCGGCAAACGCCTTGCCGGTGTAGACCGGGTCGAGGACCAGCCCCTCCAGTGCGGCCAGTTCGGCAATCAGGCGGAAAACAGGTTCATCGGCGATGCCGTAGCCCCGCCCGACATGGCCATCAATCACATGCGGTTTAATGTCCAGGGCGGGCACGCCGGGATAACGCCGGCGCCAGTCCGCCGCATCGGCGGCAACCTTGTCGAGGAAATACTGTTCGTCGTCG
The DNA here is from genome assembly GCA_024642265.1 of Haliea sp. Classification (GTDB taxonomy): domain Bacteria; phylum Pseudomonadota; class Gammaproteobacteria; order Pseudomonadales; family Halieaceae; genus JARRPM01. The sequence goes on from JAHEBL010000143.1 coordinate 6,883, forward strand.
CAGACGTTGACGCCCCACACCGTCGCGGGCAGTCCGTAAAGGCCTGCGCCCAGGGTCAGCCCCGCCTGGGTGCCCCCCGACCCCGAGGCGGTGACAATATGGGCCTGTTCAATGTGATTGGTCTCAAAATCTGTCGCCAGCTCGCGGCTGGCCGCTATGTAGCCCCATGCCCCGATGCCGTCGCTGCCGCCGGTGGGAATAATCATTGCCTTGCGGCCGAGACCGGCATAATGCTGCTGCCACTGCCTGAACAGCTGGTCTATCTCCGCGACGTACTGTTGTTTCGGGTAGCAACTGACCGTTGCACCGGCCAGCTGGTCCAGCAGCAGGTTGCCCTCAGCCTCTGCCGGCGCCTCGCCTCGCAGCAGCAGGTGGACTGCCAGTCCCAGCTGGGCCCCGGCAAACGCGGTGGCCCGGCAGTGGTTACTCTGCAGGCCGCCGCAGGTGATCAGGGTGTCATAGCCATTGTCGATGGCGTGGGCGGTGATGAACTCCAGCTTGCGTACCTTGTTGCCACTCAGGGTGCAGCCGGTCAGGTCATCGCGTTTTACCCACAGGCGATGCCCGCGCCCCCATTTACCGGAGGCGCGCTCGAGGTACTGCAGGGGCGTCGGCGTGCGGGCGAGGTCGATCTTGCGTGGGTATTGAAGGTCCATCCCGGCCCGGAGGTGGCGTCAGCCGATGGACTTGAGTGTGCCCTTGGGCAGAATCGCGTGGACGTGAACGCGCTGGAACTTCATGTCCACGTTATTGGCCACGTTCAGCACCATGTAATTATCGTCCAGTGAGGTGACCTTGCCGAGAATACCGGATGAGGTGACGACCTCATCACCCTTGGCCAGTGCCGATACCATCTGCTGGTGCTCTTTCTGGCGCTTGCGCTGTGGCCTGATGGCGATGAAATAGAAAAGGACAAACAGGCCGACAAGGAACAGGATCTGGAACATTTCACCACCCTGGGG
>JAHEBL010000234.1 GCA_024642265.1 Haliea sp.
GATCGTCGGCGGCACCGTCCAGGTCGGGTTGAATTCAATATAGGTGATGGAGTCGCTGAATACCGGTGTACTGCGGTAGGGGCGCCCGACCTGGGCCCGCCCCTCAAACAGGCGCTGGCCACCACGGAACATCGATACCTCGAAACCCGCAATATCGACCACAACTGCCGTGTCGGGAATAGCCCGCAACACACGGGCGCGCTCCAGGTTTACCCGCAATTGGCCGACCCGCCTCTCTACCGGAACGTTCATGGCCTCCAGGGTCTGTTTGCCGACCACACCATCCGCGTCCAGCCGGTGGCGCCGCTGGAAGCGAATGACCGCCTGTTCCAGGCCGGCATCGAAGTACTGCGGATCGGCCGCCGCGGCCTCGCTCTCCCCTTCCGCCTGCAGGCGCAGGCGCAGTTGCGCAATGCGCGGCCCGCTGTCACCCGGTCTCAGGGTCGGCCCCGCATCTATGCTGCCCCAGCCGCCCGCGGCCGCGAGTGCGCGGTAGTGCGCAAGTGCCCGCACGATTTTGTCGTAAATCGGGTTGGTCGGCCTGAGCCTGTCGAGTCCGGAACCGATACCGCCGTCCGCTACCACCTGTCCCATCCAGGCCACCGGATCGGTGTCGGGCAGCTCCCGATCAAAATTCCAGGACGCGAGATAATCTCGCGGGTCCACCTTGCCGAGCGCATAGTGATAGGTCAGCCGCACGAGACTGTCAGTCAACAGCAGGTCCCGCTCGGACACATCGAGAATCAGCGCACCATCGAGCAGGCCCTGGACCTGCTGCTGGTGGTAGTCCTGCCCGTTCATGCCTTCCCGCCAGGCCCGCTCTATGGCAGCCGCCAGCTCGGCGACCGCGTCCGGCCGGGTCCACGCAGGCGCCCAATCCCCGCGCTCATAGAATGCCTGCGTGACCTGCAGGTCGTAGACGGTGGCACCGGCGATTTCCACACTACCCTGCACCGCCAGCTGACGCAGCAGCGCTTGCATTGGTTCCTCGCCAGCGCCGCGGGAGGGCATTGGAAGCAAACTGCAAAAACACCAAAGTACCAGCAGTAACAAGCCGCGCCCGGAAAAAAAATCTGCTGTAATTCGCACCATAAATCCTGTAAATTCGTCAGCTATAAGAGTGATATCCGCGGGGCAGCAGCGACGTCATGTCTGATGAACATTCAGTAATAAAACCGATAAACCTCAGTCGCCGACGGCTACTTAAAGCCTCCCTGGCCAGCTCGGTACTGGCGGTGACTCCCCTGTCCAGGGTATGGGCAACCAACGAACGCAGCCTGTCGCTGCACAATCTCCATACCGGCGAACGGGTCAGCCAGCCCTATTGGATGGCGGGGAACTACCTGCCCGAATCCCTTTCCGCTATCAACACTGTGCTGCGTGACCACCGCAGTGGCGAAGTATACCCGATGGACCCCGACCTTCTCGACCTTTTGTCCGCGTTGCAACAGCGGGTGGGCTCACACCAGGGCTATGAAGTGATATCCGGCTATCGTTCACCCGCCAGCAATGCCATGTTGCAAAAGGCCAGCAGCGGCGTTGCCAAGCGCAGCCTGCACATGCAGGGCAAGGCAATCGATATCCGGCTGCCGGGCACGAGGCTGGCTACGCTGCATGGCGCGGCCAAAAAGATGCAGTCAGGCGGTGTGGGCCTTTACACCGCCTCGAATTTTATCCATGTGGACACTGGCAACGTCCGCTACTGGTAGTCGCTGCCGTCACCGGCGCCAAGAATCCGCCGGTGCACTTGCGGAAAGTCGCTGGCAGTGCACCCTGTCGTTCGGCGCGCTCGCGCAGCAGCAGTAAATACTCGACCCTCGGGGATGCGCGTTTTAAATTCATTACCGAATACCAACGCTATAACGCGCTGGTCCCGGGTACTTTCCGGATGAGGACGGCCGAAGTCACTGCGGTACACCCTGTGACAGGGTTCGGCTCGAACCCGGGGGAAGTTGGGAATATCGCGCCTGGACAGGACTGCCCGGTGAACCCCCTCGTGGGTTCACCGGGAAAACACGCCGCGCGCCGCTTACCGGGTTGACTGGCCGCTAGAAATTGTAGCGGGCTGTCATGCCGATAATGCGCTCCCTGACGGTATTGGTCTGGGTATAGGAACCGCCGCTTACAGCGATATCGTACTGGTCCGGACCCTGTTGGAATAT
>JAHEBL010000235.1 GCA_024642265.1 Haliea sp.
TGCTGCTCTGCTTCTGGCTGCCCGCGTCGCGGCGCAAGAAGATTGAGCGCTGGCTGCGTGGTCGCGAGGAGTTCAAGAAGCTCGAGAAAAGCGACTGGGTGCTGATGAGCTGGGGCAAGTCTGGCCGCACCTGGCTGCGGGTGATGCTGTCGCGCGCCTACCAGCTCAAGGGCGGCCTGGATGCCCGCGAGCTGCTTGATTTTGACAACCTCAAGAAACTCGATCCGCGGCTGCCAGCGGTGTTTTTCACCCACAACAATTACCTGCGCGACTACACCGGCAACCAGGAGTCCAAGGCCCACTTCCTGGGCAAGCGTATCGTGTTGCTGGTGCGCGACCCCCGTGACGTCGCCGTGTCCCAGTTTTTCCAGTGGCAGTTTCGCATGCGCCCCAACAAGAAGTTCATCAATGACTACCCCCCCCATGGCGCCGACATCGGGGTATGGGAGTTCGTGCTGGACGAGGACGCTGGCGTGCCGCGCATCGTCGACTATTTCAATGGCTGGGCCCGCGCCATCCCCCAGTTAAAAGACGTGCTGATCGTGCGTTACGAGGATATGCGCAGCGACCCCGCCGCGGCGCTGGCGAGTATTCTTGAATTTACCGGCACCGAGGTGACCGCACAGCAGGTACAGGAGGCCGTGGATTTCGCGGCCTATGACAACATGAAGAAAATGGAACAGGAAAAATTCTTCAAGGGCAGCGGCGCCAGGGTCAAGCCCGGCGACAAGGACAACCCCCAGTCCTTCAAGGTGCGCAAGGCGAAGGTCGGCGGCTACCGCGACTATTTTACCGATGAACAGTGTGAGCAGCTTGATCGCATGGTGGAGCAGCTCGACCCGGTGTTCGGCTACGGGGTTGAAAAGGCATGAATCTCGCCATCCAGAACCTCCGCCAGGGGCTGCAGACCGCCCGCAAGAAACTCTCCCGCAAGTGGTTGCACTGGCGCATGCGCGGCCAGCCGGAAGCCGAGATTCTCAAGGCCGAGCGCAAGCTGCGGGGCGTCGAGCAGTTCGACAAGCTGCAGAACGCCGATATCGTAGTGGTGTCTTTTGGCAAAAGCGGCCGCACCTGGCTGCGGGTGATGATCTCCCACCTGTTCCGGGTGATGTACAAGTTGCCGGAAAATGCCATCCTGGGTTTTGACAACTTCCACAACCTCAACAAGGCAGTGCCGAAGATCTTTTTTACCCACGACAACTACATCAAGGATTTTACCGGGGACTTCACCAGCAAGCAGCCGTTCTACGACAAGCGTGTGGTATTGCTCGCCCGGGATCCGCGCGATGTGGCGGTGTCCCAGTTTTTCCAGTGGAAGTTCCGCATCAAGCCCTCCAAGGTCACCATCAACAACTACCCTCCCCAGGGCAGCGATATCAGCCTGTTCGATTTTGTTATGGGTGATAACGGCGGCGGCATGCGGGCGGTGACCGATTACCTGAACCTGTGGGCGGCCGAGGCCGACAAGGTCGATGCCTTCCACCTGCTGCGCTACGAGGACCTGCGCAGTGATACGAGGGTGGAGCTGCGCAAGCTGCTGGACTTCATGCAGGTGGATGCAAGCGATGCCGATGTCGAGGCGGCGGTTGAGTATTCCTCCTACGAGAATATGAAGAAGATGGAGAGCAAGGAGCAGTTCCGTTTCGCCGGCGGCCGCATGATGCCCCGCGACAAGGACAACCCCGACAGCTACAAGGTGCGTCGCGCCAAGGTCGGCGGTTACCGCGACTACTTCAGCGACGAGGAAGTCGCGGCCATCGATGCCCGTTTGGCTACCGAGCTGGATCCGCTGTTTCGCTATAGCTGATTCTGACGGGCTCTGATTGATCCTGCCTGTATTCGTTCTTGTTCGGTCCTTGCCAGGCGGGCGCGACTGGGGTGAGCCCCCTCGAAAAGGCCGCAGCTCCGCAAACAAAAGTGGCTGCTGCGCAACTCGACCATTTTTTGCTCTGCAAAAAATTGGGACTCGGACAGTGCTCGCAGAAAGCTCCACTTTTGTTTGCTCCGCTCAGCGCGGCCTGATTTTTTCGAGGGGGCTCACCCCAGCCGTGCCCTCAGATTTGGTTACATTCCATTTTCCTTGTTTGCTTACGATGGTGTCGAAATGTCACGAGGCTAATGCTCCATTTCTTGCACTCTGTGACAATTGATCGCCAG
>JAHEBL010000236.1 GCA_024642265.1 Haliea sp.
CGCGACTGCCCCTCCCAGCAATGCGATGCTCAAGCACAGCGACTTGAACGGATATCGGGATGTCTTGACGCCGTGTGCCCGATTTGCATGGTGTAGTGTGTTCATTTCAGCGATCTCCAAAGGTTACAGTGTGTCGGGGCTTTGCTCTTGCCGCTGACTTGCCGGTTCGATCCCCTTGCGAAGCTAATCATCGATCCGGGGAGACCCGGCCGCCTGCAGAATTCATCAGAGATTTATCAGGAATTTATATTTCCATATAAATCAGTAGGTTAGTGGCAATGTAAAATCGATTGCGCCGGTGACTGGCAGGAGTAATATGACTGAGTCTTTCCTGGTCGGGGAGCGACACCATGCTGGAGAGGGCGGCCCAAAAGCGGATTTCCGCCGGCGCTTTCAGGTTGAAGAACCTGCGCGTTGACTCGGAGCTCGGCGTGGTCAGCGGACCCGGCGGTCATGTGCATCTCGAACCGCGAGTCATGGCTGTGCTGCAGGCGCTTGCGTGCAATGCTGGCGGACTGGTGTCGCGCGAGGACCTGCTACGCCAGATCTGGCCGGGCGGCGACACCTACGACGAGGCATTGACCCAAAGCGTGTACCAGCTGCGCCAGCAGCTTGCCAGCGCAGGTGGCAACAATACGTATCGCGAACTTATCGCGACCGTACCCAAGCGCGGCTATCTACTCAAAGCAGAGGTTACCGCGTCTGACGTCGAGCCCACTCAAACCCCGCCAGGCGGGACGGCACTGGTGGCGCCGCCGAGAGTGGCTCCCACCCGAAGCTCCCCTGTACGCCGGCTCACGATACTGCTGGGAATCGCCCTGGTGATCGCACCGGTGGCCATCGTGCTGAATTTGTTTGACTCGCATTCCGAGCAAATGGTCGCATCTGCCCCCGTCGGGGCAGCGGTGCAGACTCCGCCGACGATCGCAGTTCTGCCTTTTAACAACCAGGGTCAGGGAGAAAACAGCGAATTGCTGGCCAATGGCCTGGCCGAGGAGTTGCTCGGGGCACTCGCGCGCAATCCGGGACTGCGGGTGACTGCCCGTCCTTCAGCCTTTAAATTCAAAGGTACAGATCGCGACCTGCCCACAGTGGGGCGGCAGCTGGGTGTGCGTTACGTAGTTGATGGCACCGTGCGCAGCTTAGGAGATCGCTTACAGATCCAGACCCGGCTGGTCAATACCCAAACGAGCGCGGACCTGTGGCGAGAAGTTTATGATCTTACACTGGCAGATTGGTTTGATCTGCAGCAAGTCATGGCAGGGGACATCGCGCGCGCCATGTCGGTGGCATTGGAGCGGGGCGACGGCGCTATCACGCACACCGTGGGGACCGCCAGTCTGGATGCCCACCTCGAATTACTGCGCGCGCGCGAGCTCCTCGCCAGCCGGTCCTCGGCGGATGCGGAGCAGGCCATTGAGCATCTGCAGCGAGCGCTCACCCTGGATCCCAAATATGCCCTGGCCTATGCTCGTATGGCAGACGCTATCCTGATCCAGGCCGAGTCGACCACCAGCCTCGAGGCCGTCAGCCAGGTCGTGGCACCTCTGCTGGACAAGGCACTGGCGCTGGACCCGGAACTGGGCGAGGCCTACGCGCTGCGCTCAATATTAGACGACGATCCGGCAGAGGCTGAGGCGGACTTGCGCCGCGGACTGGCCCTGAACCCCAGTTACGCCCGCGGCTATGAATTGTTAGCGAATGTGCAGTTCACATCCCTGAAACAGATGGATCTGGCGTTGACCTCAATTGATAACGCCATCGCCCTCGATCCGCTCGCCCCGGGCAATTACCATGCGAAGGCAGGAATCCTGATGGCCGCTGGCGATTGGTCAGGAGCCTCGGCGCTTGACCGCCGTGCGCTCGAGCTGAATCCTAATTTCCGGGCCGCTCTTGTGCAATTGGGCTGGGTAGCTTCGTTAGAGGGCAGGCTGGCCGAGGCCATTGACTACATGGAACGGGCGGTGACAATTGATCCGCGCGCAGTTCCGCTGCGCGAGGCTCTGGTTATTCACTATATTGCAGTCGGCGACATCGACGGCGCCCGTGCGGCCAACACTCCGCCGACACCTGTCGGGCAGGCCGCGATACTATGGGCGCAGGGAGCGATCGGGCAGTTGGCCGATGCCATCTACAGTGGAAAATTGGGCCCGCCGG
>JAHEBL010000144.1 GCA_024642265.1 Haliea sp.
TTCAGTTTGCGATTGCGAAAATTTGAAAACTGTTTCCAGACATAGCCAGCCAGCGCCGCCGCACCGGCCGCCAGAGCCAGCAGCGCCGTCTCATCCAGGTGCACCGGTTCTGTAGATACTCCCAGCCAGAAACCCAGCAGGGAACCGAGCAACAGCAGCGTCGCTCCCAGCTTGGTGGTCAGCACCACGCCGCCACTGATCAGGGCGGGCACGCCGATCAGGATACGATCCAGCATGCGCATGCCTACGCGGATATTGGGGAACAGCATTTCCAGGTCTGCCTCCGGCACATTCTGGAACAGCTTTAAAACGGTGCTGCCAGGCTGGCAGGAGCCCAGCGCGCTGTCGCTGTCGATATCTTCCTTGAGGCGCAGGTAGAGTACTACCCGCTCGTAATTGGTAAAGCGGATCTGCCTGCGCCACAGGCCGAACAGCTCCCGTACGGTTTCCTCTCGCTTGCTGGCGCCGCGGGTAAAGAGCAATACTTCCTCGAAATCGTTGACATCCACGTACAGGCGCACCTGGAACAGGGATGCCGAGTTGAGCGCGCGCTTGAGCTCCTTGTCGGTCACTTTCTCGTAATTGGCCCGATCCAGTACAGACCCCAGCAGCGTTGCCAACTCCTCTGGCGGCGTGCGCTTGCAGAACTCGTTGATTACTCGCGTATCCGCATCCGGGTCCAGCGTTGCATAGGCGTCCTTGAGTTGCTGCTTTATCCCCGAAAAGTCCTCGCGAAAGTAAGTCTCCATTTTTTCGTGCGCCTGCCTGAACTGTTGCTCCTGCCCGGGCGTGAGCCGGTCTTCGGACAGGCACATGGCAAGCACATCTACCCGCCTGAACGGAATGAAACGCAGCAGGGGCAGTTCTGCTGTTGCGGGAGTGTTGCTTTCACGCATGTTGGATGTGACCTGTCATAACCGTGGTGGATGTTCCGGCAAAGGCTCTTTAAATACGGTGTTCGCCGCTGTAAAGAGTGCCGGGTGCAGGGTTGATTGTGGCCCAAACGCCGGATTATTCAATCGGCCAGAGCCCCTGTCTGTAAGTCAGCCCGCCACGCACTTTCGTGAATCTGGCGTGCACGGTCATGCTGTTGGCGTCCGCGGCAATGCCGGACCAGGGTGTCACCACCTACTATAGGCTTTGCGATGCCTGTGGTTTTAAAGGTTTGTTTCAGGAAAGGTCCTGATAATCCCGCCGCTGAAACCATTCAACCCAAATCCTATTTCATAGATGGCGAAAGATTATGAATAAATCTGCATTTTTGGACAGCATGCTTAAACCCGTAGGCCTGCTCGGACTCGCGCTGCTGGTTGCCTGCTCCGATGGCGGCAACGGCGGTGCTGGTGACTTCGCTCCCCCCCCGGAGCCTGAAGACCCCAATATCATCAATATCCAACCCGGGGAGAACTTTGAGACCGAGCTGAAGACCGCGCTGATCGAGGCGGAGCCGGGGAATATAATCGTCCTGCCCGAGGGTGAGTTCGCCATGAGGGCAGGCCTCAGCCTGGATGTGAACAACGTCACCGTGCGTGGCCAGGGTGAGGGGGCAACTGTCCTGAACTTTGCCAACAGCGAGGGCGGGGATGGCTTTTTGGTGACCAGCAACAACTCCGTGCTGGAAAACTTCGCCCTGCTGGATACTCCCGGCGACGGGATCAAGTTTAAAGGCAGCAATGGTGTGACAATCCGCGGTATGCGGGTTGAGTGGACTTGCGGGCCTTGTGAAGAAAACGGCGCTTACGCTATCTACCCTGTGCAGTCGAAAAATGTGCTGATCGAAGACAGTATCGCCATCGGCGCCAGCGATGCCGGCGTGTACGTGGGACAGTCCGACAAGGTGATTGTGCGGCGCAATACCGCGCGCCTGAACGTGGCCGGTATCGAGATTGAAAACACGACCAACTCCGACGTATACGAGAATATCGCCACCGAGAACACCGGCGGCATACTCGCGTTCGACCTGCCCGGACTCAGCCGGGCGGGCACGCGCTCGCGTATCTTCAACAACACGGTTCGCGCCAATAACGTGCCGAACTTCGCTCCCAAGGGCAATATCGTTGCGACGGTTCCCCAGGGAACGGGCATGCTGATCATGGCCTTCGAAGACGTGGAAGTGTTCGATAACGTGATTGAGGACAACCAGTCGGTGGCGATTGTGGTTGTAAACTACGCTATCAGCGGCCTGCCCAGCGATGATCCCCTGTACGACCCGGATCCCCGGCGTATGAATATCCACGACAACCGCTACAGCAACAACGGGTATGAACCCGCCGATCTCGCCGGTGATATCGCCCCCCTGTTCGACGGTCTGGGTGGTTTGCCGCAGGTCGCCTACGACGGCATTGCCGAGCAGCGCGCTCCCTTCGACGATGATGACCGGATTTGTATTCGCGAGGACAGCTCGATAAGCCGCGGCCGCATCTTCACCCCCGAGGGTGGTGCGAGCGTTGACCAGGAGTTTTTCAACTGTGCCCACGCGTCATTGCCCCGGGTAGAGCTGGATGACCCTGCGGAAATTGAAGAGGGTGAAAAGCCGCCCACCAGGGAAGAGATCGCGGCACTGTGTACCCCGGAGGAGGGATCTACAACTCCCAACTTTGCCGCGCTGGAGGTCAACTGCCCGACCCTGTCAGGCTACAACCTGTTTGCCGATGGGAATGAGCCCCGCAAGAATTCCAATGACGGTATTCATTACGACCTGATTACACCGCTGTTCACGGATTATGCGGCCAAGTATCGCTTCATATTCGTGCCCGAGGGCAAACAGGGCGGTTACTCCAATCTCGAGGTGATGGATCTGCCGGTGGGGTCGGTCGTCGCCAAGACCTTTACCATGCCCAACGATTTCCTTAATCCGGCTGCCGGTGAGGTGCTTATCGAGACGCGGCTGCTGTTGCACCGTGCCGATGGTTGGGTGGCATTGCCGTATATCTGGCGCGAGGACAGCAGTGAAGCCGACCTGACCCTGGCTGGCGGCACGCGACAGCTGAGCTGGATCGATGCCAATGGCGTCTCACGCAGCACCAACTACGTGATACCCGATGCCAACAGCTGCAAGAACTGCCACGGCAAGTTGCAGCCGGAAACCGGCAGTGGAGCGAGCAGCCTGGAGAATGTCATAACCCTGATTGGCCCCAAGGCGCGCTATCTCAACATGGATAATGTGTATGGCGGTGAAACGGTAAACCAGCTGCGTTACATGGAGCGAGCCGGCATCCTGGTCGGTGTCCCGGAGGATCTGGAATCGATCGATACAGTGCCTGACTGGGAAGATACGGCTGCCAGCCTGGAAGATCGGGCCAAGGGCTACCTTGATATCAACTGTGCGCACTGTCACAGGCCTGAGGGTTTTGCCAGCAACTCTGCCCTGTTCCTGGACTACTGGCGTGAAGTGGATGAGAGCTATGGCATCTGCAAGACCCCGGTCGCGGCGGGCAGCGGCTCCGGTGGCTTCCAGTTCGATATCGTGCCGGGAGACTCGTCTACCTCGATCATGAGCTACCGCATCGATTCCAATGCGCCTGATGTGCGCATGCCGGAAATCGGTCGCACTCTCATTCACAGTGAGGGTGTCGCGCTGGTCAATGAGTGGATCAACAGCATGAGCGGTGGTTGCAAGTAAGCATCGCGGTTCTCACCTGTACAAAAAAGGCCAGCTTTGCTGGCCTTTTTTGTGTCCGGCTGGTTTGGCTGCCTGGTCTTCCTTACCAGGCAGGGCCGGGTTCATCCGGTCCTGCACATCAGCAGGAGCTGCCCCGCTATGCCCTGGTGCCGGGGGATGACGAGGAAATTATCCCGCTGCCAGAGCGTTTGTCGGCTGACAGCTGGGGAATTGCCTACGCCTTTTCTTCCAGCCCGAAAGTGAAACCGGCCCTGTCGATCAGGCGCTGCATCAGGCGCTCTCCCATCGCCGGCGCGGGCGTATAGAAACCACCCGGCAGGTCCGGGCAATCCTGTACCAGGCAGGCGGCGCTCTCGGCAATCATTTTTGCGGTGCAGCCGTAGCCCGGGTCCATGTTGCCGGTTACCACGGTGCGAATTTCCCTGCCATCATCGGTGCTGCCGATAAACAGTATGTCGAAGAAACCCGCCTCACGAACCTCTTTCGAAGGACCCTCGCCCGGCTTGGGTGCGTGATCGCCGCGCAGCGGGTTAACCGATGCGATTGCCTGGGCAGCGGCCTTGCCCTTGTCGCCGGGCCCGGCCACCATCATCTCGTCATACCTGAAATCGGTGCCATAGGGATGCCCCATGAGCGCATTGGAGCGATGGATGTTCTTGGTGTTGATGACGGCCATGATGAACGGCGTGACCCACATCCCGATCATGTCGTCCTCGTAGACGCTGTCACCCGCCGGCTGCTCGGGCCCCCGGAACCCGTCGGCGAGGCTGAAGGGGTCGTTCATGACGGCGCTCAGCTCTTCATTCCCGGCGATGGCGTCCTCAGTGGCGTTCAGCGAGGCCGCGGTGCCACCTGAAAACGCGCCTTTCATTGCCCTGACGCGGGCGTGTACCTGCTGGCAGGGCTTGCCAAATCGTTCCCGGGCGAGGTTCTGCAGGTGCAGCACGCCAAGATCAAAAGGCACGGAATCGAAACCACAGCTGTGCACGATGCGGGCGCCGCTGGCGGCCGCCTCCTGCTGGTGCCTGTTGATCATTTGATACATCCACACCGGCTCGCCGGACAGATCCACGTAGTGGGTGCCCAGTTGCGCGCAGGCGGCCACCAGGGCCGAGCCATAGAGTTGATAGGGGCCCACCAGTGTGCAGACGCAGCGGGTGCTGCCTACCATGGCGTTCAAGGATGCGGGGTCGCTGGCGTCGGCCGCTACCAGCGGAGTATCGGCTGCGGCTCCTATCTCGTCACGCACCTGCGCCAGTTTGTCCAGGCTTCTCCCGGCCATCGCCCAGCGCAAGCCCAGGCCCTGGCAGGCAGCCATGTATTCGCTAACGAGGCGCCCGGTGAAACCGCTGGCGCCGTAAATAACTACGTCAAAATCCCTGGTGTCGCTCATATGACCTCGAATTAATTCATTTGACAGGTTCTGGTTGCAGGCAGATACCGTCCATCAGCTGGTCATGGTGCCCATATCGACCAGCTCCAGAATGGTACCGTCCGGGTCCCGGAAGCAGATAAATCGCGTGGTGCTGCCCCGGGGACCAGGCACCGCCGCCGGGTTTGCGGACAGAAACTCGACCCCGTTCTCCCGCAGTGTCTCGATATCGGCGTCGATATCGCTGCTCACGAAGGCGATACGCCCCAGGCCCAGGTGGTTCAGTTTGCTGTAGGGGGGTTGATCATCGCCGGGCTCCTGCCACTGCAGCAGATCTATCACGAAGCCCTCAGGGTGCTTCATCAGCGCGCCGTGCACTTTATAGGACGTCATTCCTACCGCCTCGGCTACATCGCCGCTGCCTTCCGGCTGAACCGGCATCAGGAGCTTGAATCCCAACATTTCATAGAACGCCCGGGAGCGCTCGAAGTCGCTGCAGTTGATGTTGACGTGCAGTAAATCGGTAATATTCATAGAGGCTTCACTGGAGGTGGTGGCTGTATCATGACGCGCTTGAAGCGCAGCGCCCAGGATTCCGGGCCGATCCACAGGGCATAGAAAAGGGTCTTCGCGGCCGTCCCGGAGAGATAGCGCAGCCGGGGCCGGCAGGCGGTGAGTGCATGGGCTATATCGCGCACCGCGTGGGCCGGGTCCTGGGAAATCTTGTCAAGCTGCCGGGTATTCAGTGCGATGTATTCGTCCAGCCATGCTGGCGGCCAGAGCGATTTCCACTCGCCCTGCGGATCGAGGCGTTCCATCTCCAGCCAGGCCTTGCGGTGGCCCTCGAAAAAAGACATCGACATGGGGGTGCGCATGGTTGACGGGTTGACCACGCTGACCGACACATTCCAGAACGAGAGCTCCGCCCGCAGTGCATCGGCGTATGCCTCGACAGCAAACTTGGAGGCGTCGTAGGGTGCATTGCCCGGCAGGCTCACCAGCCCATCCACGCTGCTGACAATGACGACCCGCCCCTGGCTGGCGCGCATCGCCGGCAGCAGTCTCTGGGTCAGCAGTACCGGTGCAAAAAAATTGAGATCCATCACCTCCCTGTAAAAGGAGATCGGCTGGTAGTCGATGAAACCCGGCAGCGCGATTCCCGCGCAGTGCACCAGGCCCCACAGCTGACCATTGCAGTGGTTTTCCACGGCCGTGGCCAGCTGCATAACGTCTGCTTCATTCTTCAGGTCGAGGCAGGGAGCCTGCTCGGCTCCGGCCTGTAGCGCGGCGGAGCTGCCTTCCGGGGTGAAGCAGCAGGCAATCACCTTCGCCCCGCGCGTCACCAGCGCTTCGACGACACCCCGCCCGAAACCAGAGTCGCAGCCGGTGACCACTACCCACCTGCCGCTGATATCCAGCTGCTTGCGCTCACGCAGTACCGATACTATTTTGTGCAGCAGCATGAGCGCCATAATGATCCAGACCATGATGCCAGTGGCAAAAATCCAGGTCTGGGCAAAACCGTGCGCGCCACCAAGCGTTTCGGGCATGTTCGGCCGGTCTCCATCCGTAAAGGAAAGCGCCAGTCTAACCGGCTGCGGGCCGACTGCAACTTCTTTTGGTGAAACCGCCATGAGAGCTTCCAGGCGTTGGAGATTGCGGTACACTGGCCTCGCCCGATCCGCCTGCGCCGGCGCAGATGGCTGCAAAAATATAATAATCAGGGGTGCCTTAACGTGTGTGGGTATGACGAATGCGCAAGCCTCGTGATTTGACGGCTACTGCTTCAGTCCTGTCTGTTTTGATGTTGCCGCCGCTGGCAGTGCGCCGGAATGGAATCTCAGTGCCTATCTCCAGTTTATGGGATTACCTTGCGTTGGTATAACCAGTGATTGTGTTAGCCTGAGGTGTGGGCGCTGCAGCTATAATAATATTGGCGAGAATAGTCTGCGCAAGGCGACGATGTGCTGACAGGTAAAAAAGGAGATAAAAATGGGATTGGTGGAGCAGGGCCTGGAAACGACGATGGAGCAACGCTACGATTTTCACCAGGGGTTTGCCGGCCTGGACCAGGAGCACTCCGGCTGGATCGATGATATCCGGGGAGCAATCCCGGCTGACCTGAAAGGCACCTTCTTCCGCAACGGTCCGGGCACGATGAAAGTCGGCACCGAGCAATACGGCCACTGGTTTGATGGGCCAGGGATGATCAGTGCGGTAACGTTCACCGGGGGCCGGGCCCATTTCCGGAATCGCTATGTGCGTACGCCAAGGTACGAGCAGGACAGTGCGGCCGGGAAAATTTGCTCACGCGGCTTCGGCACCCAGATAGAGGGTGGGCTGCGTGCCAATTTCCTGCGGCCCATGGCCAACCCGGCCAACACCAGCATATCGTGGCATGGCGACAAGTTGTGTGCGTTTTACGAGGGCGGGCAGCCCTACCGCCTGGATCCGGCCACCCTGGAAACCCTGGGCAAGGAACTCTACGATGGCGGCCTGAACTCCGTCAAAACGATGAGCGCGCATGGCAAGATCGACAGGCACACCGGCCACCAGATCAATTTCGGGATCAATATTACCGGGCTGGGTCTGGCCGGCGTGAAACTGGCGCTGGATGTTTATGATATCAACCCCCGCGGACAGATCGGCCGTACCTGCCGTATTCCCCTTGATGATTTTCCGTTCCTGCATGATTTTGGCCTGACGCAAAACTATGGGATCTTTTTGCTGAGTTCCATTTCCGTGAGCCTGCCCGGGCCGC
>JAHEBL010000145.1 GCA_024642265.1 Haliea sp.
CAGCGCCGAGGGAGTGGAAGGAGACAGCGAAGCGCTTTAAGGCTCCTGACCGACTGAGGGCACCCCGGAGGGGCGCGGCCATGGAGCCAGGACACACCCGGGCCCCTGCCGCCTTTTTCTAGAACAACGGCCAAGGGTCGAGCAAAGTGAGATGTCACCGCGGCACAATATGCTCCACCATGAGCTGCACCGACCGCTGCCCGCGGTACTCGTTCACGTCCAGACGATAGGCGATCTCGATCTGCTCGATAGACTGGTCGGGCCAGACCTCCAGGTCGACGTTGAAGGCGATGGCATCGAGGAGCACCGAGCCATCGGCGGGGAACAGCACCAGCTTCAGGTGTTTTTCACCGACGATGCGCTGGCTCACCACCTGGAAAATACCGTCGAAGACCGGTTCCGGGAAGTGCTGGCCCCAGGGCCCGGCGAAACGGAGGGCGGTGGCGAGTTCCAGGTCGAATTCGGTCTCGGCCAGTTCACCGTCGGATTCGATCACCGCCTGCAGTTCCACATCCTCGGCGTGGCGCTCCACCTCGGCGACGAACGCGCGGGAGAACGCCTCGTAGTCTTCCCGGGCGAGGCTGAGGCCTGCGGCCATGGCGTGGCCGCCGAACTTGCTGATCAGGCCGGGGTGGCGCACGGCGACGGCGTCGAGGATATCGCGGATATGGATGCCGGGGATGGAGCGGGCGGAACCCTTGATCTGGCCGGCGTCGCCGTCGGCGAAGGCGATGGTCGGGCGGTGCAGGCGGTCCTTGATGCGCGAGGCCAGGATGCCGATGACCCCCTGGTGCCAGCCCGGTTGGTACAGGGTCATGGCAACGGGTGGCTCGCCCTCCTCCGCGAGTTCCAGCCGGGCCAGCTCCCGCAGGGCCTCGGCCTGCATATCGCCTTCGATCAGGCGCCGGTCCTGGTTGAGCTGGTGCAACTGCCTGGCGAGCGGCGCGGCCCGGGACGGGTCGCTGCTGAGCAGGCACTCGATGCCGATCGACATGTCGTCGAGGCGCCCGGCGGCATTGATGCGCGGACCCACGGCGAAGCCCAGGTCCGAGGCGACCACCGAACGCGGGTTGCGGGAGGCGACTTCCAGCAGGGCGCCGATACCGGGGCGGGCGTGGCCCGCCTGGATGCGCTGCAGGCCGGCGGCCACCAGGATGCGGTTGTTGTGGTCGAGGGGCACCACGTCGGCGACTGTGCCCAGTGCGACCAGGTCGGTGTAATGGCCGAGGTTCGGTTCCTCGCGCTGTTCGAACCAGCCCCGGCGCCGCAACTCGGCCCGCAGGGCCAGCATCACGTAGAAAATAACACCGACCCCCGCCAGGTTCTTGCTGGGAAACCCGCAGCCCGGCTGGTTGGGGTTGACGATCACATCCGCGGCGGGCAGTTCCCGACCCGCCAGGTGGTGATCGGTAATCAGGGTGGCAATGCCCCGGGCCCGGGCTGCAGCCACACCCTCCAAGCTGGAGATGCCGTTGTCCACGGTGATGATCAGGTCGGGGGCGCGGCCGGCCGCCAGCTCCACGATTTCCGGGGTGAGGCCATAGCCGTAGTCGAAGCGGTTGGGCACCAGGTAGTCCACCTGGGTCGCGCCCATGCTCCGCAAAACAGATACCGCCAGGGCTGTGCTGGTGGCGCCGTCGGCATCGAAATCGCCTATAACCAGCAGGCGGCTGTCCGCGGCCATGGCGTCTGCGAGCAAACTGGCGGCGCGTTCGGCATTGAGCAGGCGCGCCGGCGGCAGCAGGCGGGAAAGACCCAGGTCGAGTTCTTCGGGCGTGTAAATCCCGCGGGCTGTATAGACCCGCGCTAGCAGGGGATGCAACTGCTGCGCCGACAACGTCCGCTCGGGGTCACGCGGTCGCCGGCGAATCAGCTTTTGCATGGCTGCGCCGCTCAGGCGCTGATGCTTTTTGCCATGTAGTCCTGCACGTCCGACAGGGCATTGGGCAGGACCGCAAAGCGTTCGGGGCGCTCGAACAGGTCTTTGAGATGCAAGGGCAGGCTCACCACCTGGTCCAGTCCAGCGCTCTTGATGGCCTGGGGGAACTTGGCGGGATGGGCGGTGGCCAGGGTGATCACCGGCACTTCATGGGGCAGCTGCGCGGCCAGCGCCGCCGCCACGCCGATCGCGCTGTGGGGGTCCAGCAGGTATTCGTTATCGCGCCAGGTGCTGGCGATCTGCTCGCAGGTCTGCTCGTCGGATACGCGGTGGCTGCTGAACAGCTCCCGGGCACGGGCCATGGCGGTGTCACTGAAACTGATATCACCGCTGTCGAAGCGGCGCATGAGGTCCGCCAGGGCGGCGCCGTCGCGATCGTACAGATCGAACAGCAGGCGCTCAAAGTTGCTGGACACAGTGATATCCATGCTCGGCGACAGGGTGTGGGCCAGGGGCTGGCGACCGTAGGTCGCGGTGGTCATCACCCGGTGCAGGACATCGTTGTGATTGGTGGCGATGATCAGCCGTTCTATCGGCAGGCCCATCTGGCGGGCGAGGTAGCCGGCAAAGATGTCGCCGAAGTTGCCGGTGGGCACCGAGAAAGCCACCGGCCGCGCCGGCGCGCCAAGGGCCACCGCCGCGTAAAAGTAATACACGATCTGGGCCATGATGCGGGCCCAGTTGATGGAGTTGACCGCCACCAGGCTGCGGTCCGCCGGCAGGAAACTGCGGTCGCCGAAACTCGCCTTGACCATGGCCTGGCAGTCGTCGAAGTTACCTTCCACCGCGAGGTTGTGGATGTTATCCCCTGTGACGGTGGTCATCTGCCGGCGCTGGACGTCGGACACCCGGTTATGCGGGTGAAGGATATAGATGTCGATATTCTTGCAGCGCTTGCAGCCCTCGATGGCGGCGGAGCCGGTATCACCCGAGGTCGCCCCCATGATCACGACTTTCTGGTGTTTGCGTTCCAGCACGTAGTCCAGCAGGCGGCCGAGCAGCTGCAGGGCGAAATCCTTGAAGGCCAGCGTGGGGCCGTGGAACAACTCCAGCACCCACTGGTTGGCGGCCAGCTGCACCATGGGCGCGACCGCGTTGTGGCGAAACTCGGCGTAGGTTTCATCGATGATCGTCTTCAGGTCAGCCGCAGGGATACAGTCATCCACGAACGGGCTGATAATTTTCAACGCCAGCTGCGGGTAATCCAGCGCGGCCATGGCGGCGATCTCATCGCGGCTGAAAGACGGCAGTTGCTCAGGTACGTAGAGGCCGCCATCAGCGGCGAGACCGGTGAGCAGTACCTGTTCAAAGTTGAGTGCCGGCGCCTGCCCGCGGGTGCTGATATATTTCACGTTCGCTTCTTCCTTGCCTGTTAGCCGTCCAGTTCTTCCACCCGGATGCGGGTGACCTTGCCGGAAATGGTATCCAGTGCCTCGATGGCGGCAACGGCTTTGTCCATATTACCCTGCACAGCCTTGTTGGTGATCACGATCAGCTGCACGCGGGTCTGTCCTTCCGCCGGCGCTTTCTGGGTAAGCGCCTCGATGCTGATGCCCTGGTCGCTGAATATGCTCGCCACCTTCGACAACACACCCGGCTTGTCCTCTACTTCCATGCGCAGGTACCAGGGCGTTACCACCTGTTCCATGGGCACTATCGGCAGGTCGCGCAACTCGCTGCGGGCAAAGCCCAGGTGCGGCACCCGGCAGGCCTGGCCGACACCGAGATCCCGGGCGAGGTCCACCAGGTCCGCTACTACCGCGGACGCGGTCGCCGCCGCACCCGCCCCGGCGCCGTAGTACAGGGTCGGTCCAACCGCATTGCCCTCCACCAGAATCGCATTCTTGACCCCATCCACATCCGACAACAGCAGGTCGTCAGGTATCAGGGTGGGATGCACCCGCAGCTCGACGCCATCGCCATTTTGCTTGGCGATACCCAGGTGTTTGATGATGTAACCCAACTCCCGTGCATGCACCACGTCCTGCGTGGTGAGCTGACTGATGCCCTCGGTGTAGACCGACTCGAACTGCAGCGGTATGCCGAACGCAATGGATGCCAGGATCACCAGCTTGTGGGCCGCGTCTATGCCTTCCACATCGAAGGTGGGATCCGCCTCGGCATAACCCAGTGCCTGGGCCTGGGCCAGCACGTCGGCGAATTCACGTCCCTTGTCGCGCATCTCGGTGAGAATAAAGTTGCCGGTGCCGTTGATGATGCCCGCCAGCCACTCGATACGGTTGCCCGCCAGTCCCTCCCTCAGGGCCTTGATAATCGGAATGCCGCCGGCGACAGCCGCTTCGAAGCGAACCTCCACACCGTGCTCATCGGCCAGTGCGAAAATCTCGTTGCCGAATTCGGCGATCAGGGCCTTGTTCGCGGTCACCACGTGCTTGCCGTTGCGGATCGCGGTTTCCACCAGCTCTTTTGCCACGGTCGTGCCACCGATGAGTTCCACCAGGATGGCCACGTCAGGGTCCTGTGCCACCGCCAGCACGTCGCGGCTCACCTGGATATCGCCCAGTTCACAGCCGTGATTGTCGTGCCGGGCGCCCACATGAATAACCTGCAGGGGCGCCTGGGCGCGGGCGGCGATCACCGCGGCATTTTCGCGCAACACCCGGAAGGTACCGCTGCCGACGGTGCCGAGGCCACACAGGCCGATTGTTACTGGTTTAGAGCTCATAGAAAGTATCTGGTCAGGTAAATGGATTGCAGCTTCGCCAATCAGGCAAAGCCGTCGTTCTTGATCATACGCTTGATACTGCGCAGCGCCTGCCGGGTGCGATGTTCGTTCTCGATAAGGCCAAAGCGCACGTAATCCTCGCCATACTCACCGAAGCCCACACCGGGCGATACCGCCACATGGGCTTCCGTCAGCAGTTTCTTGCTGAATTCCAGGGAGCCCATCGCCCGATAGCACTCCGGTATTTTCGCCCACACGAACATGGTGGCCCGGGGTGGCTTCACCGGCCAGCCGGCGGCGTTCAGGCCGCTGCACAGCACATCCCTGCGCGCCTGGTACATGCCACGGATTTCCTCGACGCAGGCCTGGTCTCCCTCCAGCGCGGCAATAGCCGCCACCTGGACCGGGGTGAACATGCCGTAATCGAGATAGGACTTGATGCGGGCCAGCGCGCCCACCAGCGCCTTGTTGCCGCAGCAGAAGCCCACCCGCCAGCCCGGCATATTGTAGCTCTTGGACATGCTGAAGAACTCCACAGCGATATCCTTCGCACCCTCCACCTGCAGGATGGAGGGGGCCACATAGCCGTCGTAGACCAGGTCGGCATAGGCCAGGTCCTGCACCACCCAGATGGAGTGCTCCCGTGCAATGGCGATCACCCGCTCATAAAACTCCAGCTCCACGCAGTGCGCGGTGGGATTGGAGGGAAAATTCAGCACCAGCATCTTCGGCTTGGGCCAGCTGGTATGAATGGCTTTTTCCAGTTCCACGAAAAACGCGTTCTCGTCCTCGCCCATCGGCACATGGCGGATATCGGCCCCGGAAATGACGAAACCATAGGGGTGTATCGGATAGGAGGGGTTGGGCACCAGTATCGCGTCGCCGGGACCGGTAGTGGCCAGCGCGAGGTGAGCCAGGCCCTCCTTCGAGCCGAGTGTCACGATCGCCTCGGTGGCCGGGTCGAGATCGACATCGTAACGGCGCTTGTACCAGCTGCAGATGGCCCTGCGCAGGCGCGGGATGCCCTTGGACTGCGAGTAGCGATGGGTGTCACCGCGACGGGCGGTTTCCACCAGCTTGTCCACGATGTGGCCAGGGGTGGGCTGGTCGGGGTTACCCATGCCAAAATCGATAATGTCTTCGCCAGCCGCGCGCGCCTGCTGCTTCAACTCACCGATGATGTTGAAAACATAGGGCGGGAGACGCTCGATGCGCCGAAACTTTTCATCCACGACTGACGACTCTGCTTACCGCTCTTGCGGGCGGTGATGATGCCAAAAAAGGTGTGAAACAGTACTGAGTCAGCCCCATGCTGTCAACGTGACCCGGGGCTGGTAAATGCGATTTGCGCGAGGGATCGAATACCCCCCGGCGCATCTTCAGAAATCAGTCCGCGCTGAGCCCCAGCGTGACCATCAGGTCGTCAGCGGACTGGTAGCCGGGAATCAGGGTTCCCGCCTCGGTCACCATGGCCGGCGTGCCGCGCACGCCCAGTTGCTGACCCAGCTCGTACTGTGCCGCCACCGGGTTGTCGGCGCAGACGTTCTCCGGCACCGACTCCTTGCTTTTCAGCCTGGTCAGGGTGTCTTGCCGGTCCTTGGCACACCAGGCGGTGACCAGCTGGCGATAACCGGGGGAGTCTACCCCGGAACGGGGATAGGCGAGATAACGCACCTCCACACCGCGCTTGTTGAGTTCGGGCACTTCCTGATGCAGCTTCTGGCAATAGAAACAGCTGACATCGGTAAATACCGTGATGTGCGCCCTGGGCTTGCCCTGCGGGGAGAAGATAATCATGTCTTTCTCATCGATCCTGGCGATTTTCTCCAGGCGCTCACCATCACGCCGTTTTTCAGTCAGGTTGGTGTAACCCTTTTCATCCACGGAAAACAGGTCCCCGAGAATCACGTGCTCGCCGGTTGCGGTCGAGTAAACCACCGGCCCGGTGGTGAATTGCACCTCGTACAGGCCCGGGATCACGCTGGTCTCGACGCTGGACACCTCCAGCCCCATGGCGGGCATTGCCAGCACGGCGCGCAATTTGTCGGCCACTGCCTTGTCTGCGGGCGCACCTGCAGCGGCCACCGAGGCCACTGCCAGCAGGGCAAGGGCTGCGGTTGCGCGAAGAATCGGGTTGATCATGTTGTATCCTCTGTTTCGGCGGGTATCTCCCACCCGTTGAGCCGGCGCCCGCAACAATCCGGAGCTGCGCTACCGGGCATTGGAGTCATTACCGACCTGTAAGTTCCTCATCCCCGCGGATGGTGCTGGGCATGCAGCTCCTGCATTCTCTGTTTCGCCACGTGCGTATAGATCTGGGTGGTACTCAGGTCGCTGTGTCCCAGCAACAGTTGCACCACCCTGAGGTCCGCACCGTGATTCAGCAAATGCGTGGCAAAAGCATGCCGCAGAGTGTGGGGCGACAGCTCTTTCTTTATATCCGCACGAAGGGCGTAGATTTTAATACGATACCAGAACGTCTGGCGAGTCATTTGGCTACCCCGGCGGCTGGGAAACACCACATCGCAGGGAATCCCCTTCAGCAACTCCGCCCGCGGCCCCGCCATATAGCGCCGCAACCACAGCAGCGCCTCCTCCCCCATCGGCACCAGGCGCTCCTTGCTGCCCTTGCCAAACACCCGCACCACTCCCTGGTTGATACTCACCTGCCCCAGCTGCAGGCTGGTGAGTTCGGTCACCCGCAGCCCGCAGGCATACAGCAACTCGAGCATGGTGCGATCGCGAAACTCCAGCGCCACATCCAGGTCCGGGGCCTGCAGCAGCCGGTCGACTTCCGCCTCCGACAGTGATTTGGGCAGCGGTCGCCCCAGTTTCGGGCTGTCCACGTCCAGGGTAGGGTCCACGGTGATGCGCCCTTCGCGCAGCAGGTAGTGATAGAAACCGCGCACACAGGACATGAACCGTGCGCTTGAGCGCGGCGATTGGCCCTGCTGCAACCTGGCACCCAGGTAGGCCTGCAACGACGATTTGTCGGCCCTTATGATGCTGCTGTCCCTGTTCTTCGCCAGCCACTCGTGGAATTGCC
>JAHEBL010000237.1 GCA_024642265.1 Haliea sp.
GGTTGGGATCGTCACCGTAGGGACGCGCCCGGTAGCACAGCGCGAACGTCACACCCTGCAGGATGGTCTGGTTGGGGAACAGGCTCCAGGCAAGGCCCGCCTCGGACATCTGCTCAGGCGTTAGCTCAGGCCAGATCACACCCCTGGCGGCATCGTCAGCCTTCGCCGACGCCAGCCAGTGAGCGATAACCTTGTCGGCCGGCGTACCCTCGGGCAGTTCGTCGACCAGCCGCTTCGCCGCATTCACCAGGGTCTCGGTGGAGGCGGCGTAATTGACGGTCTCGTAATTCTCGCGGGCCAATTCGTAGGTTGACACGCGCGGATCCTTGCCCGACCCGGCCCGCGTAACCGAGCCGCTCTGCGCCATTTTCATGCTCGGGTCACGCTCGTCGAAACCGCTGACACCGTGCAGGCCATAGGGCTTGCTGTAGGCATAGAACTGGCCGTATTTGAGCAGCTGGGTGTGCGTGCCCGCCACGTGATAGGGCTCCATGAACGCCTCGATCGCGGTTTTCCAGTTACAGGGGTAAATCACCCACTGGCGCCACTTGTAGCGCATCTTCCCCAACTGGAACGGGTCGAGGACGCTGGCCGCGGGCTCCAGGAAGTCGCGCAGTGACCCGCACTCGGGATCCATATTGACATAAATCCAGCCCGCCCAGGTATCAACCTTCAGCTCGGACAGGCAGGTGCGCTCGGCGGTGAGTGCGCCCTTCCAGTCCTCAGGGTCGAGCACGTAGCTGTTCTTGCCCTCCAGGTCGTAGGACCAGCCGTGGAAGCCGCAGACGAATTTCCCTTTCTTGCCGCGGACTCCGTTGCTGTCATCCGGCGTGTTGATCAACTGGCGCCCGCGGTGCGGGCAGACATTGTAGTAGGCCTTGAGGCGGTCGGGCGCGAGCCGAACAATAATGATCGACTCCTCGGCGATATTGTAGGTCAGGAAATCGCCGACCTCGGGGATGTCCTCGAGCCGGCCTGCCATCTGCCATACCCTGGCCCAGAGCTTTTCACGCTCAGCCATGGCATAGTCCCGGCACAGGAACGGTTCGACGGAATATGTCAGCGGCTCAGCGAGATCCGCGTCGGTGAGTTCCACTTTTTTGTCCATGGTGTGTTCCTCCTTAACAGCCGGCTCGCTTGCGACTCAGGCCGGCTCGGCGACTTGGGATTGGCTCGTCGTCAGTACCAGCCCCTCCAGCTCGCCTGTGCTGCGCCAGTCTTCCAGCAGCTGCACAAAGGCGCCCCAGCCGGGCCCGTAGACCTCGCCGAGGTAAAAACGGTACTTTTCATTGCCGTTCTCATCCACGTCGGGCTGGCCCTCGTTATTGAAGTAGCTGGGCGTGCAGTCGCGGATCCACTCGGTCCGGTCGATGGCCGTCTCACGAATATGGCTCACGTAGGCATCCTGCGCCGCCTTGCTCGGCTCGACGGCGGTGGCGCCACGCTCAAGCGCTTGCTTGATGATATAGGCGATGTGCCGGGATTGCTCCTCGAAGTTCTTGGTAAGGCTGGAATTGAGCCCTCCCTGGTTGAGGCCGATGAAGTGCAGGTTCGGGAACCCGTGGGTCATGACACCGTGGAATGTCCTGATG
This sequence comes from Haliea sp., assembly GCA_024642265.1. Lineage (GTDB taxonomy): Bacteria > Pseudomonadota > Gammaproteobacteria > Pseudomonadales > Halieaceae > JARRPM01. The sequence continues at coordinate 1,593 of JAHEBL010000237.1, forward strand.
TCACCCGCCCAGTTGTCGTACATCGAAAAGCCGTCGCGGCCCTCGAATACCTCAAATCCCCAGCGTCGATCCAGGTCACTGGTGACCTCGTAGCCGCTGGCGAAAATCACGCAATCGACCTCGATCTCCTGACCGTCCACGAGAATGCCGCGCTCCGTCATGCCCTCGACGCCCTGGCTCCCGGATACATCCACCAGCGTCACGTTGGGACGATTGAATGTGTCGTAGTAATTATCGTTGGAGGTCGGGCGCTTGCACATGTAACGGTAGTAGGGCTTGAGTTTCTCTGCGGTTTCCCTGTCCTCGACAATGGCCTCCACCCGCCGCCGGAGGCGCTCCATTACCCTGAAGTCCATGACTTCATAGCGCGCCATCCACTCCTCGGGGGTCAGCTGGGGCCAACCCTCCTGCTCCAGCTCGCCGGACAGGTTGTGGTTCACCTCGGTCCAGATGTCGCGGATCAGGTCTTCCTCGCCGGGCAGGAAGCGTTCATTTGCACCCCGGTGAAAGTTCTCCCGCCG
>JAHEBL010000238.1 GCA_024642265.1 Haliea sp.
TTTTCACCCAGGCCATCACTGGTCGCCTCGTCAGCATAGGTACCAAAACTGCCAAACGCCTCGGCAATGGCCATCATCCGGTCTGCGTCCTGGCGGCCCAGCAAAGGCGACCAGTGTTTATATTGGGCATGGCTCATGGGCGTACCTTTCTCCAATTATCAGCGGGCGCATTTATCACCGTTATGGGCAACACCATCCACAACACCGGCACCCTGATCCGCCCCTGCATGCCAATTCGCCGTCAATCAACGGGCACATCCTGCTGCGCAGCGACGGAAAGCGTGGCGGCCAGGGGCAGGTCCCGGGAAGATGTGCCCAGACGTACCTCGTGCTTGAGGCCCTCGAGCACCCAGCCTCCCTGGCTAACGTCGTAGTATGCCAGGCTGTTCACCGCCACTGGTATCTCTACCCTCTCGGTCTCGCCCGGCTCCAGGAAGACCCTGGCAAAGCCCTTGAGGTCGCGCTCGGCCCGCGGCACGGCGGAGCCCGGGTAATTGACGTAGAGCTGCACAACCTCTGCGCCCGCAACTGTGCCGGTGTTCTTCACATCGACGCTGAAGCGCACCAGATCACCAGCGCCGGCCTGCGTCTGGCTGGCGCGAAGATCCTCAATCGCAAAGCTCGTGTAACTCAAGCCAAATCCAAATGGGAACTGGGGCGTCGAACCATTTCGATCGAGATAGCGATAACCGTGAAAATACTCGTAGCTCACCTCGAGCGACTCATTGTCAAAAGGCGGCAACTGCTCAAGACTGACCGGGAATGTGATCGGTAGTTTTCCGGAGGGGTTTGCCTGCCCGAACAGCAGATCCGCGATCGCGTAACCTCCCATCTGGCCCGGGTACCACACCATCAGCAGCGCCTCTATGTCAGCGAGCCAGTCGCCCATGGTGATCGCGCTACCCCCTTCGAGGACCACGATGGTGCGGTCATTGACCGCGGCAACATCCCTGATCAGCTGGCTGCGTTCTGCCGGGAGCCCGAGCTCCAGCCGGTCGCCCGCACCGATCAGTCCCTCACCCTCGTCTGCAGCGGTGAGCCCGGTCACAACGATCACCGCGTCTGCCGCCTGCACCCTTGCCAGGTCGGCGGGATCGAGGACGTCCTTGCCAATGTGGTCTATCGTGACCATATCGCCGAACAGTTCCTCAATGCCCTGCAGCGGAGTCACCACAAAGGCCGGTCTGGTGCCGCTGCTGCCAGTGTCGCCGGTATTGGGCATGTCGGCCAGGGCGCCTGTAACAACGACCCGGGGATGTGCGCTCGCAATCAGGGGCAGGACTCCCGCATCGTTCTTGAGAAGCACAGATGCTTTGGCCGCTACTTCCCGCGCCAGGGCCAGATGCTCTTTGCTACCAACCTCACTGGCGTCGAGCCCGCTCGGCCGGTCGAGCCCGAACTCGAGCTTTTTACGCACCATCCGGCTCACTGCCTCGTCGACGACCGATTCCGGCACCCGGCCGTCTGCGACGGCCGCCAGCAGACTATCTCCGTAGAATCTCGCCACCGGCATCTCAAGATCAAGGCCGTTCAAGGCAGAGCCGAGAGTGGACTGGGTACCGAATACCCAATCCGACAGCACGAACCCGTCGAAGCCCCAATCGGTCTTGAGAATCTGTCTCAACAGCTGTTCGTTCTCACCGCAAAACTGTCCATTAACCGAGTTATAGGCGGTCATAAGCGAAGCGGCTTCACCCTCGATTACTACAGCGCGGAACTGGGGTAGGTAGATTTCCCGCAAGGTGCGCTCGTCGATCGTCACATTCACCTGGAACCGCGTATCCTCGATACTGTTTGCGGCGTAGTGCTTTGGGTTTGCAAGCGCGTACTGCTGAACGCCGCGCACGAAGGCCACCGCCATCCGCGACAGATGATGCGTATCCTCACCGTATGTCTCCTGCGATCGCCCCCAGCCCGGGTGGCGAAGATTGTTGATGGTCGGGGCGAGCAGCACATTGCCGCCGGCAGCTCTGAGCTCGCGCCCCATGGCTGCACCCACGCGCTGCTCAAGCCCGGGATCCCAGCTTGCACCCCGGGCCATGCCTACGGGAAACGTCGTCGCCCCCTCAACGGTTCCGACGCCCCGGGGACCGTCCGCCATCCTGAACGG
>JAHEBL010000146.1 GCA_024642265.1 Haliea sp.
ATACCGTTGGCGATTTGCAGCGCCTGCCAGTCCGCCTCGCTGCCCGCATCCATGTGCTCCCCGATTTTTTGCAAGAGCCCGGGAGCTGCACCCGCCTGCAGATAGAGTTCGAACTGCTGGCCGGCATCATCTGTTTGCACGAGAGCGAAACCCTCACCCACGCTGGCGCCAAATTTCCCCCGGGGCTGCGCCCCGAAGCTTTCCAGCACGGCGGCGCCAGCTGAGGGTCCCCAGCAGGCCAGCACCTGCCAGTCCTCCCGGTCCGGCTCCAGCTCAGCTTTGGAAAAAACAATATATTTGGCCAGCACGGCGGCCATTGTTGCGCGCACATCCCGGCGCAGCCGCAATGCCAGGTGATGCTCCCCCAGTGCGCACAGCAGGAAGTCCCCCACGACCCGGCCCTGGACTGTGCACAGGGCGCCGGGCAGGGCCAGGGAGGCGTCCAGCTTGCGGGTGTCACAGCTTACCTGCCCCTGCAGGAAGGACAGGCTGTCGGGTCCCCGCAGGTGGAGCAGCGACTCGTGGTTCAGCTTGGCGTACGTACAGTTCAACGGCGCAGGTCCGGGCATGAAAGGAGGGTCATGATAGGGCCTGGCACCATAACTGTCAGCATCTGTCTGGTTTCGTGGCGGGTGTGTGGCGACATTTGGCGATATAATGACGGGCTTTGATGACATCCGGAACTACGATGACAGGCACAATACCGAAAGAGGAAATCAATCGCATGCGCTGGGCCAGCAGGCGCGGCATGCTGGAGCTCGACCTGGTGCTGGAGCCCTTCGTGCTTGCCCGCTATGCCGGTCTCGACGAGCAGGACCGGGCGCGTTTCCAGCAATTGATGAGTTGTGAGGACCAGGACCTGTTCGCCTGGTTCATGCAGCGTGAGCGACCTGAAGATGAGGAGTTGAGGGCTATTGTCAGCAAAGTGCTCGAATTCACACTCACTGCGCCTGGAGATCGCTAGTTCCCGTATCTACCGGATATGGCACAGCGTGTTCTGCCTGCTTGCAGCAGCCAGTCTCTGGCGCCTTGCACAACGGGGCTACCCCACGACGGCGCTGCTCCTGTCGCCGGCGTCTGTGTGGTGCTGCTGGCGCCTGGCCTGCCAGCCCCTGGTCGGCGCGGTCATCAGTTGGCAACGGGGAGAGTGGCAGCTGCAACAGGGAACTGTTCTCAGGACAGTCGGTCTCGCGCGCAGTCACACGGTTTTGCGCTGGGTGATATACCTTGCCTGGAGTGGACCGGCGGGTGCACCGGCCGGGGCGGTGTTCCTGTTTCCGGACAGCGCATCAGCAGACGAGCTCCGTCGACTGCGGGTTCGTTTAACCCTGGAGCGGTGAATTGTCCGGGGTGAGCACGGTATCCAATGCCTCGGGCAGCAAGTCAGGGTAGTCCAGGGTGTAGTGCAGGCCCCGGCTTTCCTTGCGCGATATGGCGCAGCGGATCATCAGTTCGGCCACCATCGCAAGGTTGCGAAGCTCCAGCAGGTCATTGCTGACCTTGTAATTACCGTAGTATTCGGCAATTTCTGCCTGCAGCAATTGCACCCTGTGCAGGGCTCTTTGCAAGCGCTTGTTGGTGCGTACGATACCCACGTAATCCCACATGAAGCGGCGCAGTTCATCCCAGTTGTGGGAGATCACAACGTCTTCATCGGAATCCGTCACCTGGCTTTCGTCCCAGGCCGCCGCGGGCGGGGGTGCGGTAATCGATGGCAATGTACTGGCGATATCCATGGCGGCGGATTCGGCGTAGACGATGCACTCCAGCAGCGAATTGCTGGCCATGCGATTGGCACCGTGCAGGCCGGTGCAGGAGGTTTCCCCGATGGCGTACAGGCCCGCGCGATCGGTGCGGCCACGTGTGTCCACGATGATGCCGCCACAGGTGTAATGGGCCGCGGGCACAACAGGAATGGGCTCCTCGCTGATATCGATGCCGAATTCCGCGCAGCGCGCCATGATGGTGGGGAAATGGCTCTGCAAAAATGCTGCAGGCTTGTGTGATATGTCGAGGAAAACGCAGTCGACACCAAGGCGCTTCATTTCATGGTCGATCGCGCGTGCCACCACATCCCTCGGAGCGAGTTCACCGCGGGGGTCGAAATTGTCCATGAAACGACTGCCGTCCGGCAACAGCAGCTTGCCGCCCTCACCGCGGATGGCTTCGGTGATCAGGAAAGACTTTGCCCTCGGGTGATACAGGCAGGTGGGGTGGAACTGGTTGAATTCCAGGTTGGCTACCCGGCAGCCGGCTCGCCAGGCCATGGCAATGCCGTCTCCGGAGGCGCCGTCGGGATTACTGGTGTAGAGATAGGCCTTGCTGGCGCCGCCGGTGGCCAGTACCACCGCCTGTGCCTGGAACAACTCTACCCGGTCATTTTCTCGGTTAAGGATATAGGCCCCCTGACAGCGCTCGTCCTCGACGACCAGGTCTACCGCGACACGCTGGGTGTACAATTCGATGTTGGGGGCCTGCCGGGCTTTTTCGGTCAGCACCTCGGAGATCGCGCTACCGGTGCGGTCAGCCGCATGGATAATCCGGCGGTGGCTGTGTCCACCTTCCATGGTCAGGTGAAATTCGCGCTGCTCGATACTGGCCTGTTCTTCACGCAGGTCGAAGTCCACGCCCTGCTCGACCAACCATTCCACACACCGGCGACTGTTATTTACGGTAAACTCCACCGCTTCGCGGCGGCACAGGCCCGCGCCCGCTGCCAGGGTATCTTCCACGTGGGAATTGACCGTGTCCCGGGTATGTAGCACGGCCGCCATGCCCCCCTGGGCCCAGTAGGTTGACCCCTCGTTGAGCTGGGACTTGCAGATGAGGGCGACTTTCAGGTGAGCGGGCAGGTGCAGGGCGAGGCTCAGCCCGGCAGCGCCGGTGCCGATGATGAGCACATCATGTTGGTGTAGGGTGGCCATAGTGCACTGTGCTTGCCGCGTCAGGATGTGAAATATATTATGCGAGTCAAAGACTTAGCCTTTTTCGCACTACTGCAGCCGAGTATATACGAGCTGGCAGCCAATAAGGAAACACCCTGTTGCGGAACTTTATGGATATCCCTGCCTCTTATGGGCGGCAATTTGGCTGCGACAGCGAACTTGTCGCGCGCTGCGCTGTCTATGCAGACAAGAGCCGGAAAGTCGGCGGGGCAGTGATGTCCTTGACCATGGAGGGGTGCAGGGCGTGACGGCCGAAGTGACGGACCAGCAGTTGGTCGCCAGGGTACAGAAGGGCGACACACGGGCGTTTGACCTGTTGGTGCTCAAGTACCAGCACAGGATTTTTGGCCTTATAAGCCGGTATGTTCACGATGCGGATGAAGTCCAGGATGTGGCACAGGAGGCGTTTATCAAAGCCTATCGTGCGCTGCCAAGGTTTCGTGGCGACAGTGCTTTTTATACCTGGTTGTATCGTATCGCCATCAACACGGCGAAAAATTACCTGGTCTCCCGCTCCCGGCGACCGCCTGGTTCGGACGTGGAGGTCGAAGACGCCGAATATTACGCCAGTGGCGGTGCCCTGCACGAAATCGAGACACCCGAGAGCGCCCTCTTTGGTGCAGAGTTGAAACAGGTGGTGGAGCGGGCGATAAAGAATTTGCCGGAAGACCTGCGGACCGCGGTAACTTTGCGGGAATTCGACGGTCTGAGTTACGAAGACATTGCCGACATAATGGACTGTCCGGTCGGCACAGTGCGTTCAAGGATATTTCGCGCTCGAGAGGCCATAGACGGCCAGGTCAGGGAGCAGCTGGATGGCAACGCGTAGTGTTGCCGCCGCGGGGTTCCATGCAGGGCGATAAGCCGGGACGGCAAGTTCAAGCGGCGCGCGCAGGCGCGCGAGGAAACAGGTTATGAGTGAAATGATGCGAGAGTCTCTGTCAGCGCTGATGGACGATGAGGCCAATGAGCTGGAAGTTGAACGGGTACTGTCACGTATAGCCGGCGACCCGGAACTGCGCCAGGCGTGGGTGCGCTATAACATGGCGCGCGCCGTGACTGGCGGACAGCATCCGGCTCATCCTGGACTGGACGTGTCTGCGCGGGTGCGCGAGGAACTGGCCGGCGAGGGGCGCGGCATTACCGGGCTGCGGCAACGCTGGCAGCGACCGCTTGCCAGTATGGCGGTGGCGGCCTCGGTAGCGGCTGCGGTTGTACTTGGGGGGCAGCAGTTGGCTCAGCTCCAATACTCCGGTAACGATAGCCAGGCCATTGCCAGCAGCGTCTCTCCCGTCGGTATGGTAAACAGCCTCGGCGCGACTTCAGTGCAGGCCAGTTACGGCACCCAGAGTGTTCCGGTTCTGCAGCCTGCCACACGAACCGCCTATCAGGAGCTGGCGCGACAGCGCTTGCAAAAGTACATGCAGGCACACGCCGAACAGGCAGCGCTGAACTCGCCCGCCGGCCTGGTGCCGTTCGCCCGCGTACCGCGCATCCAGGAGTAAGGGACGCTTGACGGTGAAAGGGACTATCAGCTGGCGTCATCTCCTTCTTCTGCCTGCGCTCACCGCCCTTGCGCTGACGGCGGTCCGGGCCAGCGCGGAGACCTGTGCGACAGCGGATGCGGATGCGCTGGCCTGGCTGGACAAAATGTCGAGGAGCCTGCAGCAGGTCAGCTATCACGGTATTGTCACCTTTCAGCGCGGCGATGAAATGCAGGCCATGCAGGTCTCGCACCTCGTCGAGGATGGAGTGGCCAATGAGCGCCTTACTGAACTGACGGGGCAGGGTGCGGAAGTCATTCGTGTTGATCATCCGCTGGAGTGCGTTCACCCCGGCCATCAGTTGTTGCAGCTGGGTGCGACCTTGCAGGCCGGCAAGTGTGGCGTTGCACAGCACTATCGCTTTGGTGTTCTCGATGGCGAGCTGGTTGCCGGCCGCAGGGCCGTGCAGATACGGATTGAACCGAGGGACATGTACCGCTATGGCTACATCCTGGAGCTCGACCGTGAAACCGGTTTGCTGCTCAAAAGCGCGACCATCGGGCGAGGCAGTAAAATTCTCGAGAAGTTCCAGTTTGCCAGTCTCTCCTTTACAGCCGAGGCGGTTCCCGGCGATGGCGATCATGTTGTGCACAAAGCCCAGCACGCTGAGCCCGAGGCCGCCATGTTGTCCCTTGGCGGTGCGCGCCCGGAATGGGCGGTCAATTGGCTGCCACAGGGTTTTACTGCCACCGATGAACCGGCAAAAATATCGATGCGCAGGACCTACACCGACGGTCTGGCGGTATTTTCGGTTTTCATGGAATCGCTGAGCGAGGATATCACGCCCGGTGAGGGAGTGGTTCGCAGCGGGGGCACCATCTCCTATACACGCGGTATGCACTTGTCCGGCATGCCGGTGCTGGTGACGGTCATCGGCGAGGTGCCCCTCAATACCGCCCGCATGGTAGCCGACTCGATCGTGGCGGCGCCCTGACATGCTGGTGGAAACGGGCAGGGTGGTGGCAGTGGAAACAGGGGCCTTGTGGGTGGAGACCATACGGCAGAGTACCTGTGGCAGTTGTGCGGCCAATAAGGGCTGTGGCCACGGTTTGCTCAACCGTATCGCCGATGGCCGTACCGGGTACATCCGGGTGTTAGCCGGCCCTGCCGGTACCGACGGCTGTGCCGTCGATGACCAGGTCCGCATCAGTATCCCGGAACAGGTCATCCTGCGGGGTTCACTGGTCGTTTACGTGCTGCCACTGCTGTGTATGCTGCTGGCTGCTGCCGGTGCGGGCAGTCTCTGGCCCGCAGGCTCGGAACTTGCAAGCATTGGTGGTGCACTGGCGGGTCTATTGCTGGGCTTTGCCCTGGTGCGCTGGCATGCGTGGCGCCATCGCCACGACAGCGCCTTGCAGCCCACGCTGCTGGAAGTGTTGCCAGGCGGGGCTCTGCGGGTTCGACCCATCTGATCCAGATTATCAATTTTTATTTCAGACACTGTTATCGGGGTCCAAAACTATGAATGCGATTTATCGATTACTGACTGCTGCCTGCCTCGCATCGGTACTGTTGCTGCCGTCGCTGGTCGCGGCTGCGGCACTGCCTGAGTTTCGTGAAATTGTAGAGAAAAACTCGCCGGCAGTAGTGAAGATCGTAGTGCAACACAGTGCTGCCAGGGGTGGCCAGGAGCAACTCGGGCCGGAACAGATGCCTGAATACCTGCGGCGTTTTTTTGAGTTCCGGGGCGGGCCCCCTTCGCCTCAGGAGCAGATGGCCATGGGCTCCGGTTTTATAATCTCCAGCGATGGCTACATCGTTACCAATAACCACGTGGTGGATGGCGCCGACAGTGTGCTGGTGCGCCTGAGCGACCGGCGTGAGTATGATGCGGAAGTGGTAGGGACCGACCCCCGTTCTGACCTGGCCCTGCTGAGGGTCGAGGGCGAGGGCCTGCCTGCGCTCAGGCTGGCCAGCAAGGACGATCTCGAGGTCGGTGAGTGGGTGCTGGCGATCGGCTCGCCTTTTGGCCTGGACTATTCGGTAACTGCCGGCATCGTCAGCGCCAAGGGTCGCAGCCTGCCCACCGAGAACAATGAAAACTACGTACCCTTCATCCAGACCGATGTGGCCATCAATCCGGGTAACTCGGGTGGGCCCCTGTTCAATCTCGACGGGGATGTCGTGGGTGTGAACTCGCAGATTTTTACCCGCAGTGGTGGTTCCATCGGTCTGTCTTTCGCTATTCCGGTCAGCGTGGTGCGTAATGTCGTGGATCAGCTGAAGGCCCAGGGTCGGGTCACCCGGGGCTGGCTGGGCGTGACTATCCAGGATGTGGACAAGAATCTCGCCGAATCCTTCGGGCTGAAGCGTCCCCGGGGCGCGCTGCTGGTGCAGGTGGCCGAGGACGGCCCCGCCGCGCGTGCCGGACTGGAGGCGGGGGACATCATTATCACCTTTGATGGCAATGATATTCCGGCATCCGCGGACCTGCCCCATGTGGTTGGCCTGGTGGCGCCCGATACCGTCGTACCAGTGGAAATTGTGCGCGACAAGAAACGTAAAAAGATGCAGGTGAAGGTGGGTGGACTGGATGCCGATGACAGCTACAGTCTGGCTGCCGGTCCCGGCGGCACAGGCCAGGGCGGGCGCCTGGGACTGGTAGTGGAAACCGCATCCGCTGATCTGCTGGAGCGCTTCGGCATCAATGGCGGGGTGGTTGTGCGCGAGGTGTTGCCCGACTCCGTTGCCGCTGATGGGGGCGTAGTGCCTGGAGATATCGTCACCCTGGTGGGTTCGACGCCGGTGAAAACCGCCCAGGCCTATGAGGAGGCGGTGGCAGGTTTAAGCGGCGGCAGTTCGGTTCCGCTGCGCCTTATCCGGCGCGGATCCCCGCTGTTTATCGGCCTCAAGCTTAAGGACTGACAGGCGGTGATTTGAGGGCGGGCCGGGCCCCCGGTCCGCAGGGCCCTTTGGGCGTGGCGGTTGTATCCCGGTTGGGGTACAATCGCGCGTTTTTTACGGGGCGGCCAGACGTGTCGTTATCTCCTTCATTTTCCTGCGCCGGCAGCATCCCCTGCCCGCGTCAACCGAGCCCTATTGAGTGAGTGATCTCAGCCACATCCGCAATTTCTCCATCATTGCCCACATCGACCACGGTAAATCCACTCTGGC
>JAHEBL010000147.1 GCA_024642265.1 Haliea sp.
CCTCCAGGGTAACTGGGACGCGGCCGAGGAACTGGAACTGCAGGTACTCAAACTTGAGCCACGCTACCATTTTGCCTACGGGAGGCTTGGCCTGATCCAACTCTTTCGGGGCGACTTCGCTGCAGCTGTGGCCAGCATTGAGACCGCCCTTGAGATAGCGCCATCGGATCCGGACCTGCTCTACTGGCTGGTCGAGGCCTACCTTGCGATAGACCAGGAAACAGTGGCCCAACAGGTACAACAGGAGGGCTCGGCCCAGGGAGAATTGCTGCTGGCCCAATACACCGGCGTTTACCCACCGCTAGACGGGCAGTCTGTGAACGTCGGAGGCGACTCCGATCTGTGGCTCTTGAGCGATGTAGCGCTCGCGGGAGTCATAACCGGACGCAGCTCCGACGAAGCGGCCGACTGGGTCACGAGCGCACTGGCCTTCGACGGCACCCCGGCAACGCTGCCCCAGCTTGCCGGCGCACGACCAGCCTACCTGAACATGGCCCTGATCCTGCATATTGCAGCCGGGGGCGATAGCGCCATGCCGGCGATCGGGGAGCTGCTTGGCGGGTTGCCTGCGGCCAGTGCGTCCGACGCCTCGCCGCTTGCCAAGCGTGCTGCCTGCAGCAGGGCGGTGGCCGCCGCGGTACTCGGTGAAAACGATAAGGCCCTCGAAGAGTTGAGCGCCCTGCTCGGCTCGGGTCGCGCACACGAATGGTGGTGGGTCCGCGCTCACCCGGCTTTCGCCGGGCTGCACGACGAGCAGCGGTTCAGGAAGCTGCTGGCCAGGTCCGCCAGTCATGTGTCCGCGCAAATTCGCCTGCTGCAGGCAATGCGTGCCGACGGCAGAGTGCCCGACCGGGGCAAACTGGTGCACGTGAAAGAGTGACTACCCCGTGCTGGCGGCATTCTACTACACTGGGTAGAAGCCGTGATTATGACCCGGAGATAAGTTCCCAATGAAAAGACGCGATTTTTGTCAGTCCACACTAACTCTCGCCGCTGCAGGCGCATTTTTTCCGAACCGACAGTTGTTCGCCGCAATGACGGAGGTTGGCGGGGACCTGGACGCGATTACCCTGGCGGGAAAGGAACAGATACTCACCCGGGCTGCGGTACAGGAACTGTCCGCCGCCCTGGATGGGCCACTACTGTTGCCCGGCAATGCCGCCTACGAGCAGGCCAGGCTGGTGCGAAACGCGGGGATCGACAAACACCCGGCGCTGATCGTGCAGGCCAGTGGCGAGGCCGATGTCAGCAACGCCATCCAGTTTGCCAGGGACAACCAGCTGGTGATCGCCGTCAAGTGCGGCGGGCACAGCTCAGCGGGTCTGTCGACCTGTGACGGCGGCATGATGATCGACCTCTCCGGCATGCGCTATGTGCGGGTCAGCCCGGAGCAGCAGGTGGCCTTTGTCTCGGGCGGCAGTTTACTGGGTGCGATGGACCACGAGGCGATGGCCCATGGGCTGGTGACAGTGGCGGGGACCGTATCCCACACGGGCGTCGGTGGCCTCGCAACCGGTGGTGGCTTTGGCCGCCTGGCGAGGCGTTATGGACTTACCCTGGATAATATACGATCGCTGGACGTGGTGAGCGCCGATGGCCGTGTGCGCCACACCAGCGCACATGAGAATCCTGACCTGTTCTGGGCTGTACGCGGAGGTGGCGGGAATTTCGGCGTGGTGACCTCCTTCGAGTTCCAGCTGCACCCGATGAACAGGCAGGTGATGGCGGGCGATCTGGTTTACCCCATCGAGCGGGCGCGCGACCTGCTGGAGTTTTATGCGGAGTTCAGCCTGAATGCTCCGGATGAATTACAGACCGACCTGGTATTCGGATACCCCCCGGGAGGCAAACCCGGTTACGTGGTGCTTGCCCTGTGCTACAGCGGCGATCCCGCCAATGCCGACAAGGTCATGGCGCCAGTGGAAAAACTCGGCCCGCCCATGGCTGGCAAAATCGGACCCGCCGATTATGTGGCCCTGCAGCGCAGTGGCGACAGTACCCTGCCCAGGGTAACGGCATCCTACCTCAAGGGCGGATTTGTCTCCGCTATCACGCCGGAGTTGATCGATACGCTGATCAACGGCATGGGTCCCGATCCGGAGCGCTCCACCCAGATCATCTTCCAGCAGGCAGGAGGCGCGATCAAACGCATCCCCAGTGACGCCACGGCATTTGCCCATCGCTATGCGGAGTACAATATGATCGCCACCATGGCGTGGCAGCCGGACGCGGCCCCGCAGGCCCATATTCGAGCCATCAGAGACTACTGGGGATCCCTGGCGCCCTTTACCCATGGCTTTTACGTCAACGAAGCCGATGCCGAGAATGCCGCCTTTCATAACCGGAACTACCAGGGCAACTATCCACGCCTGCTCGAGATCAAGCGCCGCTACGACCCGGACAACAACTTCCGCCTGAACGCGAATATCCGACCAACGGCGTGAAGTACCTTCAAGTGCTTGAAAATAGGCCTGATAAAGCCTCACGACTGCCGAAAACCCGGCTCAACACGGTTACCAGCTTCAGCATGCAGGCCTTAACTCCATCCACGCCCTGTAAATCAACGAGCATAACCAGACGGGATGGAGCCCGAAAGTTGTGAGCAGACACGAAGACGCCATTAAAGAACAGAAACGCATGGGCCTTGGCATGCAGATACTGGCATGGCTGGTATTTCTGGCGCTTGGCGTGTTTTTTTTCAACGACCTGCTGGAGACACAATACAATCCCAATCAGAATCTGCAGACCCGCTCCACAGATGAAGGCGTGAGGGAAGTGGTCCTGCAACGCAACAAGTTTGGCCACTATGTCACAAGTGGGGAGATCAACGGCCAGGCCGTGACCTTTATCCTGGACACAGGCGCCACCGGCGTGGCGGTTCCAGCTTCTGTCGCGACACGCCTCGGGCTGCAGCGGGGACAGGCTTTTCGCACCCAGACCGCCAACGGCACGGGCACCAGCTATGCTGCCATACTGGATCGGGTCAGCGTGGGAGGCATCGAGCTACAGGATGTCCGGGCGGGCATCACACCGGGTCTCCAGACCGACCAGATCCTGCTGGGAATGTCGTTCCTGAAACATATAGAGTTCAGCCAGCGCGGAGACACACTGACCCTGCGCCAATACCTGTAGCTGCGGCGCTCCCGGGATATCATTCATCCTGGGGCCGGCACAGGAATCCGCCGCGCACACCAGTCGTCACTGGCGCCACTCCCCTTATCGACCTAGACTCCATGCGTTGGCTATGCCTGCCTACATAACCCGAATGCTGTCACCACAATATTTGGACAGCAGGTTTTGCAAAGGAGTAAGGGATGAAGTTCGTCTGCGCTGTAGTGTTGATTGCGGTACTGGTGGGCTGTACCCAGGCACGTTACCGCAGTAGTGAATGCGACTCTTTGTTCTATGGCCAATATCAGGCGATGACCGAACCAAAGGCCCTGGCGTTTGCCATTCCAGCGGCGGACCCCCGGACAGCAACTCATTATGATACCCGCTGCTGGACACGGGCCGCCGCGGGACCTCTGCCGTCCGGCATGGGCGCTGACGAAGCGATGAACATTGTGATTGCCGGCGTATTGAAAGACTGTAACGATTACAACAAAGGAAATAATTCACTGCAGGAAGCGCGTGAGCTGGACTGCCGCATTGCCGCCAGGAACATGGTATGGGAACCCTGGGTCAACGAATTGAGGTTGGCAGATGCGAGGGCGCGGGGCGACAGTGGCGCCGCGCCGCCCTCCCCCGCGACGGCAACGAACACCGCGACTTCTGCATACGCCATCACAAGCACTGACCACAATTCGCTACCGGAGCGCCCGTTACCGGCTTTCTCCTCCCCGCCTGTCTCCCTGGTCACTACGCCGACTTCGTCTGCCACTGAAACCTTCGGGAATAAGAGTGTAGAGGTCACGCTGTTCGGTTTTAACGATGCATTCAGCTGGTGCCCCAGCCCCGGCAACTGGTGCAATAACGATCGAATTATCGGTATCAGACACCCCCAGACAGGACAGCTGATCGGTCGGCTCGCGATATATATTCGGCCGCTGCAGGCTGCCGGCAACCGTCTGGATTACACGGTCCAGCTCAACAATGAAAGTTACTGCACAATAACAATAGACGGCTTCGAAATAACGCAGGATGAGCAGGCGCTCAATGCATGGGCGATAATGGATCCAAATCTGCAGCCTGCAGCTACGCGAACCATTTCAGAATCGGTTTCATTTCACGATGGCGCATCGAGCAATGCGCTGGTCAGCATCAGCGGACTTGCGAAAGAGTGCCAGCGCTGACCTTTCCAGGTGATGCCGGTAAGCTCTGTCATATGCTTATTCGAACTTATGCAGGCGCCCGGCAAGCATCAGGAAGCACAGCGTGGAAAGACCGGCGGAGGCAAAGATCATGCACATCACCATAATCTGGTAGCGCGCCGCAATAAAGGGTGAAACACCGGAGAGAATCTGGCCGGTCATCATGCCGGGAAGGGATACCAGGCCCACTGCGAACAGGGAATTGATCACAGGGATCATCCCGGCATTGAAAGCGATATTCCGGGCTTTGACAAACTCATGACCATTGGCGAGCTCCGACTCGATACGCTCCGCGGCCAGACTGACACTCGTCATCGCATTCGCAAAGGTCATGCCTGCCAGGGGAATCACATAACGCGGCTCGAACCACACACCCAGCTTGAGAACGCCCTGGGTAATCAACACCAGTGTAACGCCACCCCCAAGGCCTACCGACACCAGGGCGATGGGGTACAGGGCCCTGCGTCGCGCCGGGATAGTATTCAGCGCAATCCAGGAGGAGGCCATGACCATCACCAGTATCACCCCAAGCACCACCAGGCTGGATTCCGAAGCAAAAATATAAACCAGTACATAGCCGATCAGCATCAACTGCACCAGCATACGCAGCACCGCCCAGCTGGCTTTGCCTGCCTGCAGGCGCCAGTGCCACATGATGCCGATCACGAAAACAACGGGCAGGAACGCTATTGCCAGGTGAAACAGGTCTATGGTTTCAAGTGTCATGCAGGCAGTCTATCCGCCATGGTGGATCACTGAAAGAGAGGTGTGCAGGCAGGCAAACTGAAGGGCGCTTTCAGGACGCGTACTGCAACGCAATTCCGGTACATTGATATCACTGCGATGCATTTTTGCGAGGGTGCTGGCAACGACCACCGCGTGACGCTCCGCTATACCACCCCGGGCAATACGACTACTGGATCGCGCCTGTTCGAACAAGGACGGGCGCGCGCGCAACCATGGCAGAGCCTGCTTGCCGGGAACGGGCGGCACAGCGCCCGCCCCCGGAAGATCGTCAGAACCTGTAGGTCACATCAATGCCGCTGACGCGGCCGGCAGAATCGTGAATGAAGGAACCGCCGAACTCGGGCGCCGGAATGATTTCCTCTAGGTAATCCTCGTCAGTCAGGTTTTTACTCCAGGCCTCGATGCTCCAGTGCTCACCCGACAGGCCCGCCCGCAAGTTCAGTTTCCAGTAGGCGTCCCGCTTGGTGTTGGAGTACTCGCTGGGACCGAAGCCGAAGCCCGGTACGCCGTAGACGTTTGACAGATCGGTGAAGTAGTTGATGGTCTCGTTTTCCTGCACGCTGTGGAACCACGTGTCGCCAACGTATTCATAATCGAGCCTGGTCATCCACTCCATGCTTCCTACCGGCATACTGAAGTCCAGACTCAGTGCACCGGAACCCTGCGGGGCGTAGGGCAGGTCGTTACCCTCTGTGTAGGGCCTGTTGCTGTTCTGCTTGATCTCGGAACTGATCGCGCCATAACCGCCGCTGAAGGTCAGGTAACTGTTGAAGGCGTAGGCAAAATCGATTTCCGCGCCGTAGATCTCCACCTTCTCGATATTGTTTACCACCCGCAGCAGGCCGAAGGGGCCGGCAAAAAAGTTGAAGAACTGGTAGTCATCCACTTCGGTGTAGAACGTTGCGGCATTGACCCTCAGGCGGTTGTCCAGCCACTGGCTCTTCAAGCCCAGCTCATACGTATCGGTAGTTTCCTTGTCGTAATCGTCGCGAACATTCTGTGGCGCTGTGGGGTAGGACCCGAAGGTGTTATCGATGGTGGCCTGGCTGCCGATATTGTTGAACCCCCCCGAGCGAAAACCGACGCCGTAGGAGGCGTAGCCATTCAGGTTGTCGGTAAAATCATAGGTGTAGCTGATCTTGGGCTGCCATTCACTGTAGGTATCGTCGCGGTTTGGAATGGTGTCGGTCAGGGACCCGTCGTATGCCGGGTTGATCGGCGCCCGGCCGAACTGACCGAAAATCTGCGCATTCAGTACGTTGGGTACCTTGTTGTCGACCGAACGGTCCTCTTCATCGTAACGCAGGGCCAGCGCGAGTTCTCCCTTTTCACCCACATCCAGTTCTATCTGACCGAAAGCGGCGTACACCTCCGTCTTGAACTCGTCCCAGAACAACTGGTCAGTGGGGTTGGGTCCGTTAGGCGGGATATAAATGTCCCGGCGAAAGCCCTGGCCCAGGTCGGCGCCATAACCGACCGCCGAGGTGCGCTTGATATCGGCGTAGTACAGGCCGCCCAGCCAGCGTAGCTTCTGGTCCTCATTGGATGTCAGACGGGCCTCCAGACTGCTGCTCTTCTGGTCGCGCTGCTGGTACTGGTAACCGTCGCAGGTGGTAGGCGAGTAAGGCGGCAGCAGGCCGTTGAGCCCACCGTATTCCGGCACGTAGGCCCCCGGCGGCAGACCGTCCTGGATCGCATAGAACGGGCTTTGCAGGAGTGAGGCATCAAAGGAGTTATAGGTCTGGGTACAGGCAGTCTGCGAGGCAGCAGCGCCCAGCGAGTAGCCTCCGAATGCGGCGCTGGTACCGTCCGAAATCAGGTGTTCCTTCAGGTCGTCATAAGCGGCGGTAACCGTCAGGGTCGCGAAATTCATCTCATAGTCAGACTTCAGCGAGAAGAAAGTGTTGTCCTGCTTGTTTTCGCCGGGTACGTTGAAAATATACTTGAAGTTGTGGTCGTTGACGTCCCCGTACAGGTCGGGGTTACCGAGATAATCTGCCGCCACCGGCAGGGCAAACACGGCATTGAAATTGATGGCTCCCCCTTCCACTTGCCGATAGCTGGCAATCGCGTCGATTGTCAGTCGATCCGTCGGCTCCCAGATCAGGCGACCGCGTGCCGCGCTCTCCTCCGAATAATTGACCTTGTCGTCATCACCGGTGAAGTCGTTGTCGAACTGCCCATCGGATTTGCTGTAGAACCCCGTCAGACGGCCGTAAAGCTGGTCCTCGATCAACGGCCCACTCACCATGGCCTGGCCCTTCTTGAGGTTGTCATCCCCAAGCGTACCCTTGACGCTGGCCTCGAACTCGTTGGTCGGGCGCTTGGTATTGACGATGATTGCACCCGCGACGGCGTTGCGGCCGTACAATGCCCCCTGGGGGCCCTTCAGGACTTCTATCTGCTCGATATCGTACAGCTCACCGTTGAAGCCGTTGGGATTGGTGATGAGAACGCCATCCACTACATAGGCGAAGGTGGACTCGGCATCGCGGGTTGA
>JAHEBL010000239.1 GCA_024642265.1 Haliea sp.
AACACCGCGGCGGGTACTACGTAGACATGAAAAACACGGTGCATCGTGTGCTTCCTCCTGCGCACTCAGGCGCCGGGTCCGGCGCGGTCACGCCTTGGTACACAGGAAAACAGGCGGGGCTACCGGGGTAGCCCCAATCCGATCATCCGCCGAAGAAGTACTTGCCACTTATACCGTACATCTGGGGAGCACCCCAGGTGTAGCGTGGCGTGCCCAGCAGATTCAGGTTGCTTTGCATCTGGTACTCTTCATCGCCCAGGTTTTTGCCCCAGATCGATACTTCCCAGGCCTCGCTGACAGGTGTCAGGGTTGCCCTGGCGTTCCACAGACCGTAGGAGTCGATTACGAAAGGTTCCACGTTGCTGGGGTCGGTATACTGGTCGTCGGTGTAAGCGTAGCCCACGTTGAAAGTCACATCGCCGAAACTGCCCACCGGCTGGATGTATTGCGCGCCTGCATAGAGCTTCCACTCGGGTGAGAAGGGCAGCTCGTTGCCGCTGTAGTCGGCACCGTCCTGGTTGACGAACTCATCGTATTCGGTGTCCAGGTATGCCGCGTTCAAGGTGAACTGGAGGCGGTCCATGGGAATCCATACTGACTCCAGTTCCACGCCCTGGTTGGTAACCGAGGCCGCATTGGTCAGCTGCACCGACGGGTTGTTGGTCGAATTGAATACCGTCTGGAATACCTGGAAATCGTCGTACTCCGAGTAGTAGTAGGCTGCATTCAGCCGCAGGCTGTCGTCCAGCAGGGTGGATTTGAAGCCCAGCTCGTAGCTGTCCACGGATTCGGGTTCATAACCGAAGTATTCCAGGCCATCGGTCATGAAATCCGCGTTCCAGCCGCCACTCTTGTAACCCCGGGCATACTTGGCGTACAGCATCACTTCTTCCTGCAGGAAATAGTTTACTCCCACGGTAGGCGACCAGTCGTCATCGGTCAGGTCCCTGCTTATCTTGTCATAGTTGATAGCGCCCAGTGCAGCGCCAGGAAACTGGCTGAAGGGTACGCCGGTAGCGGCTTCCAGCCCGGCCGCCACAGTGGGATCATTTGGGTAGCTTGTCTGGGACCAATCCAGGTCCTTCTCCTCGCTGGTGTAGCGGATGCCCGCGGTCAGCTCGATTTTCGGGGTGAAACGGTAATTACCGTGAACGTAGGCCGCCCAGGTTTTGTTGGTAAGCTTGTTCGGCACCTCTGTATAGCCGGAGATAGCTCCGGCAAAGGGTGCAACCGATGGGGGCAGGAGTCCTCCCAGCAGCGTGTCGCTCAGGGACACAGTGCGGGCGCTGGACAGGTCGTTGTAGAAATAATACAGGCCGCCCACCCAGTCGTATTTCTCTTCAACCGGCGAGGCCAGGCGCAACTCCTGGGAGTACTGGTCCGAGTCCTCGTTGAAGTTGACGCTTACCAGTTCCAGCGGGGTGTAATCGTCATCGGCGAGGGTCTCGAATTCGTTGTGACGGAAAGCAGAGATGGAAGTCAGGGTGTAGTCGCCCTGCAGGAATACATCGGCGGTCAACGCTGTGCCCCAGTTTTCCGAATCGTCCGTTGTCACGTAGTTCTGCTGGGTTTTGTAGGGCTCCAGGGCGGCATTGGTGCCAAGGGGTTGGTCGCTGTTCTTTTTGGTGTAGTCCCCGGACAGTCGAATATCGAACATATCACTGGGCAGCCAGCGCAACTGTGCCCGCGTGGCGCTGGTGTCCCAGTCGCCCACGTCCTTGTTCAGGAAGATATTGTCGTAGTAGCCATCGCCCTCCTGGTATGAGGCGGAGGCCGAACCGAATAACGTGTCGGTAATCGCGCCGTTGATATAACCGGTGAATTTGCCCATCTCGTAGCGGCCGTATTCGGCGCCGATTTCCGCTTCGAACTCCTCTGTCGGCTTTTTGGTGTTCAAGCTGATCGCGCCGGTTTCGGTATTCTTGCCGAACAGTGTGCCCTGGGGGCCGCGCAGCAATTCCACGCTTTCCAGCCCCAGCAGGGGCACGTCGGCAGCATAGGAGCGGCCCTGGTAGACACCGTCGATATACACACCCATGCGGGCGTCAATGCCGACATTGCGGGCAAAGTCGGTGACCCCGCGCATGC
>JAHEBL010000240.1 GCA_024642265.1 Haliea sp.
CCCAGGCCGCGGATTTCTTTGACCTGAAAGGGGACGTGGAGAGCGTCTTTGCCCTGGGCCGGGAAGCGGACAGCGTGCAGTTCGGCGCCGCCGAGCGCGCCGCCCTGCATCCGGGGCAGACGGCGGAGATAACCAGAAAGGGGCAGGTAGTGGGTTACCTCGGCGCCCTGCATCCCACCGCCCAGGCGCAACTGGACCTGGCCGCGCCCCTGTATGTGTGCGAAATCGAGCTGGAAGCGGTGCTGGAAGGGGTGGTTCCGCGCTTTGCCGAACTGTCCAAGTTCCCGGAAGTTCGCCGGGATATAGCCGTCGTTGTCGACAAATCGGTACCGTCAGCGGACCTTATGGCAAATGTTCGAACGGTGGCGGGCAGTTACCTGAAGGACTTAAGGCTTTTTGATGTCTATGAGGGCAAAGGTATTGATCCTAAAAGGAAAAGTCTCGCTTTAGGTTTGACTTTCCGCGATCATTCGCGCACTCTTAGCGATGAAGATGTCAATCTGGCAGTGAATCAAGTCATTGATTCACTAGAAAAAAACTTTAAAGCCGAGCTTAGGAACTAGGTAACGGGAAGATGGGCGCGCTCACAAAATCTGAAATGGCCGAACGCCTGTTTGAAGAGCTTGGGCTCAACAAACGGGAAGCCAAGGAAATTGTCGAGCTGTTCTTCGAGGAGATCCGCGGATGCCTCGAAAACAACGAACAGGTGAAGCTGTCCGGTTTCGGCAACTTCGACCTGCGCGACAAGAGCCAGCGCCCCGGCCGCAACCCAAAAACAGGAGAGGAGATCCCCATTTCCGCCCGCAGGGTGGTCACCTTTCGTCCAGGCCAAAAGCTCAAAGCCCGAGTAGAAGAATATGCTGGAACCGAGCCACAATAATGAATTGCCCGCTATCCCAGGAAAGCGCTATTTCACCATAGGTGAAGTCAGCGAACTGTGTGCTGTAAAGCCCCATGTACTGCGGTACTGGGAGCAGGAATTCCCCCAACTGAAGCCGGTCAAGCGCCGCGGCAACCGCCGTTACTACCAGCGCGAGGACGTGCTGACCATCCGCCAGATTCGCAGCCTGTTATACGAGCAGGGCTATACCATCGGTGGCGCCCGGCAACGGATGACAGACGAGGGTGACGAGGAAGGTTCTGCCGGGGAAACACAGGCCTTTGTGCAGGAAACCATCCGCGAACTGGAAGAGCTGCTGAAGGCCCTGCAGCCGGCCAAATAGCCTTTGTATCACCGGCGGTATTGAGTATAATGCCGCCCTCGCCAAGCCGGCGAAACCTCCTCGGGGCGTAGCGCAGCCTGGTAGCGCACTTGACTGGGGGTCAAGTGGTCGCAGGTTCAAATCCTGCCGTCCCGACCAACTACAAAAAGAGCCTCCCACTGGGAGGCTTTTTTTGTAGTGCGATCTGCGCGACAGGACGTTGTTCCTTAGCGAGGCCCACAGGGCCGAGCGTAACCAGTTTCACAAATTGCGCCAGCAATTTGCAACGAGCGCCGCGAGGCGCGAAGCCCGCAGCTGATTTCTCCCTGCCGATGATCCCGCCAATTTTCTCCGCAAAAGACGACTTCTTGTTTGACAGCTTGCTGATTTTGGTAATAGGTTCCTAAAGATGGTTCGGGAGCGCACCGCCAAAATGGGGATTCCTTCATCGAGTGCGCAGTCCCCTCTGAATTGGCATACCAGGAGAATCGACACATGACGCAAATATCAATAACCGGCGGCGCAGCGCGCACCGCATGGCTGAGCCCTAACCAGGGACTGGTTGCTTTATTTACCCTGCTCTGTCTGTTTTTCTCCACGGCCGGTAGTGCCGCCACCACTGCCGAGGACGCTCGCGCGGTCGCCCGACTCTACTCCGCGGCTTTTGACCGGGAGCCGCGACCGGATGGCCTGAATTTCTGGATGGATGCCCTCGAGCGAGGGCAGTCATTGCAGCAGATCGCCTCGAGATTCCGCCAGGCGCCGGAGTTCAGCAAGAAATACGGTGCCCTGGATGACGGGGAGTTTGTGCGCCAGTTGTTCCGCAATATTCTGGGCCGGGAGGGCGCGGAGGACGGTGTTGCCTTCTGGCAGGGTAAATTGCAG
>JAHEBL010000148.1 GCA_024642265.1 Haliea sp.
ACCCAAACGCCAATTCAAATCCGCCGGCAATATTGGTAAGATGCGCCCCCTTTGAACGCATCCGGTTATTCCCATGCTAGAGATCAACCCGCTGGTACAGACCCTGAAGGACATCGACGCGCGTACGGACGTGCTTAGGGGGTATCTTTGACTTCGATCTCAGCAAGGAGCGTCTCGCTGAGGTAGAGCTGGAACTGGCCGAGCCCAGCGTCTGGGACGACCCGCCGCGCGCCCAGGAACTGGGTCGCGAGCGGTCTGCGCTGGAGGGTGTGGTCCACACCATCGAGCAACTCACCACGGGCTCGGCGGATGCCGGCGACCTGCTGGAACTGGCGGCCTCAGAGGACGATAAAGAGACCGTCGCCGAGGTTGAGAAGGAAATAGACGGCCTGCTCACGCTGCTGGAAAAACTGGAATTCCGCCGCATGTTCAGCGGCGAGATGGACATCAACAACGCCTACCTCGATATCCAGGCGGGCTCCGGCGGTACCGAGGCCCAGGACTGGGCCGAGATGATGCTGCGCATGTACCTGCGCTGGGGTGAGGCGCAGGGTTTCAAGACCGAACTGATCGAGGTTTCTGCCGGGGACGTGGCGGGCATCAAGAGCGCCACCATCCATTTCGAGGGCGAGTATGCCTTCGGCTGGCTGCGCACGGAAACCGGCGTACACCGCCTGGTGCGCAAGTCGCCTTTCGATTCCGGTAATCGCCGGCACACTTCCTTTGCCTCGGTGTTCGTGTCGCCGGAGATCGATGACAATATCGAGATCGACATCAATCCCGCTGACCTGCGCACCGATACCTACCGCGCCAGCGGCGCGGGTGGCCAGCACATCAACAAGACCGATTCGGCGGTGCGGATTACCCACAAGCCCAGCGGCGTTGTGGTGCAGTGCCAGACCGAGCGCTCCCAGCACCAGAACCGCGATAACGCCATGAAACTGCTGCGGGCCAAGCTGTACGAGATGGAAATCCAGAAACGCAACACGGAAAAACAGGCGATGGAAGACAGCAAGGCGGATATCGGCTGGGGCAGCCAGATCCGTTCCTATGTGCTGGACCAGTCGCGTATCAAGGATCTGCGCACCGGCGTGGAAACCAGCAACACCCAGGCCGTGCTGGACGGCGGCATCGACCAGTTTATCGAGGCCTCGCTGAAGAGCGGGCTGTAAGCGAGAACATCATGAGCGAGCAGGAACAGGCGGCGGCCAACCCCCAGGAAGAAAACAAGCTGATTGCGGAGCGGCGTGGCAAGCTCACCCAGTTGCGCGGCAAACGCAATGCGTTTCCCAACGATTTCCGGCGCAGCGCCATGGCCGGCCACCTGCAGCGGGAGTACGGCGAGTCATCCAAGGAAGAGCTCGAACAGGCCGGCAAGGAATATGCGGTCGCGGGCAGGCTGATCCGCAATCGCGGTGCGTTCCTGCTTATCCAGGATGACAGCGACCAGATCCAGCTCTATGTGGACCGCAAGGGCCTGGCGGAAGATGCGCTGGAGGAGATCAAGGGCTGGGACCTGGGGGACATCGTCGCCGCCAGCGGCCCCATTCATAAATCGGGCAAGGGCGACCTGTATATCAATATGCGTGAAGCAAGGCTGCTGACCAAGGCCCTGCGGCCGCTGCCGGACAAATACCATGGCCTGGCGGACCAGGAGTTGCGCTATCGCCGGCGCTACGTGGACCTGATCGTCAACCCGGAGTCGCGGCAGGTATTCCGGACCCGCTCCAGGGTGATCAGCTTCATCCGCGATTACATGGACGAGGCGGGGTTTATGGAAGTGGAAACCCCGATGATGCAGGTGATACCCGGGGGCGCCGCGGCCAAACCCTTTGTCACCCACCACAATGCGCTGGACCAGGACATGTACCTGCGTATCGCGCCCGAACTGTATCTCAAGCGCCTGGTCGTCGGCGGCTTCGAGCGCGTGTTCGAGATCAATCGCAGCTTTCGCAACGAGGGACTCTCCACCCGCCACAACCCCGAGTTCACCATGCTCGAGTACTACTGGGCCTACGCCGATTACCGCGATGCCATGGATCTCACCGAGGACATGCTGCGCAAACTGACGCTGCAGGTACTGGGCGCTACTACAGTGCAGTACCAGGGCGGCAGCTACGATTTCTCCAAACCGTTCCGGCGGATTTCCGTGTTCGACTCGATCCTGGCTTATAACGAGCAGATCAGCGCGCAGCAGCTGGCTGATGAGTCCGCGGCGCGGGAAATCGCTGCCGGCCTGGGTATTCCCCTCAAGGACAGCTGGGGCCTCGGTAAAGTGCAGATCGAGATTTTTGAAAAGACGGTAGAGCACCAGCTGGACCAGCCGACGTTCATTACCGCCTATCCCACCGAGGTATCGCCACTGGCGCGGCGCAGTGATGACGATCCGTTTGTCACGGACCGCTTCGAGTTTTTTGTCGGCGGGCGCGAACTGGCCAACGGTTTTTCGGAACTGAACGACGCCGAGGACCAGGCCCAGCGCTTCCTGGACCAGGTGGCAGAGAAGGATGCCGGTGACGAGGAGGCCATGCACTACGATCACGACTACATCCGCGCCCTCGAGTACGGTATGCCGCCCACCGCGGGTGAGGGTATTGGTATCGATCGACTGGTGATGTTGCTGACCGACTCCCCCTCCATTCGCGATGTGCTGCTGTTCCCGCATATGCGGCCAGAATAGCCATTCTGATGCCGCCGATGCCCTTCTCGCGTGGGGGCAAGTGGGCTAAACTGGCGCAATACCGATCGATCGAGAGATGCGTTTTGCCGACAACCCGCAGTACAGCTATCGCACCCATTGCCCTGGCCTTGCTGTTGCAGGCCTGTGCAACGGCGCCAGCTGTGCCGCCGGTAGCTGCCGCAGCGACGCCTGCAGAGGCAGCTGCGCCCATCGAGCCTGCCCCTGGTAAAACGGAAGTGCCGGAGCTTGAACTCAACTTGCCCCAGGCGGAAAAGTGCAACTGCACCGTCCCGCCAGGCGCCGACTACACGTTCCTTGAAAAGGGCTACCGGGCACTGCTGGACGGTGAATACCGGGACGCCATGGAGCACTTCCAGCGCTATCAGCGCCTCGAGTCCTCGCCCCGGGCCGACCTGGAGGCGGGCATTGCCATAGCCTATGTGCAGATGCTGCCGCGCAGTTCGTTTTACGATCCGGTAGTGGCGCGCAATTCATTCCGGGCACTGCGGGAGCAAAACGCCAAGAAACTCGGGGTGCACGACTACACCCGCCTGATGCGGCAATCACTGCTGAACCTGCTGGAACTCCAGAAAGAGCTGGACGAGCTGAAGGTCGACAACAAAACTCTCAAGGAGGACCTCAAGAAGCGCGAGGAAGCCCTCAAGCGGCTGCGGGATCTGACCCTGAGCCAGAAGGGAGCTGCACCGTAAAGGTCGAACCCTTGCCGGGCGCACTCTTGACCTTTATGTGCCCGCCCATCAGCTCGCAGTAATCCCTGCATATGGCCAGGCCCAGCCCGGTACCGCCGTAAGTGGCACTGGTGGAGGTTTCGGCCTGGATAAAGGCGTCGAAAATCCTGCCCTGCTGCGCCCTGGTCATACCGATACCGGTGTCCTTTACAGAAATTTCCACCCAGTCACTGCGCTCCGGCATCGTGCCGGCACTGACGGTGATGACACCGTTGTGGGTGAACTTGCTGGCATTGCTCAGGAGGTTGGTGACAATCTGGCGGAACTTGGCCGCGTCGTTATGCAGGGCCGGCAGTACGCCGAAATCCGACACCACCAGTTCGTTGTCATTGTCGCGCAGCAGCGGGGCCAGGGAATCGCAGACCTGGGTGAGTATCTCCCCGGGCTGGAACTCCTCTATATGCAGGGACATCTTGCCGGTTTCAATCTTGGACAGGTCGAGGATATCGTTGATCAGGGCGAGTAACTGGCGGCCCGACTGGATGATTTTATCGAGGTCGCGCTGGAACTGTTCACGATCGATGGCCTCCTCATCGGCCAGTTCGTCATACAGCATTTCGCTATAGCCGATAATACCGTTCAGGGGTGTGCGCAGTTCGTGGCTGACATTGGCCAGGAACATGCTTTTTGCGGCATTGGCTTCATCGGCGGCATCCCGGGCATTGCTGACATCGTCCATGGCATTGCGGAGCTTGTCGGACATGTCGTTGAACGCTGTCGCCAGGTCACCCAGTTCACCGCTGTCCTCGATGTGTTTGATGCGGTAGTCGAGGTCGCCGCTGCCGATACGCTGGGTACCGGTTTTGAGCCGCTTGAGTGATTTGTTGGTATACCTGACCAGGAAAAAGCCCAGGGTCGCCGTGAGGAAAATAGAGGCGAAGAAGCCGATTACCGTAATGCGGTCGGTGAGGGCGATAGTGCGGTCGATGATATTGGCCCGTTGCACCGCGATGAACGCCTGGCGCTGCTCCAGCTCCTTCAGGCGCTGGCTGGTTTCGAGGTAGGGCAGGGGGTTGTCCACGTCGGTCTTGTAGGCCGGGTCGTTATAGTTGCGGTAAAACGCCAGCCAGCCTTCCAGCAACAGGATGCTGCTTTGCCGTAATTTCTGGTAGTCCATCTGGGTGACGTCGTGGCTCAGCTCGCCCAGCTGGGTAATCCTGCCGCTGATCTCTTCCAGCTGACCCTGGGCCTGTTCCAGTTCATCGGATTCGAGCGGTTCCTCGGTGGTGTCGCGCAGGGTGGATAACACCAGAATTTGCTGGCGCTGGTCGTTGAGCAGTTGCTCGATCTGGGTGGACAGCTGGGCGGCGGTCACCGAGTTGCGGTAGGCGATCATACTCTCGTTACGCGCGTAGCTGCCCCAGAAATGCGTGCCCACGTTGACCGCAAACAGGATGAGAATGGTGACGAGCGACAGGGTGAGTCGGCGGCGCAGGCTCATGAAGAGGCAAGTGCCTCGATTTTCTCAAGCAGCGCGGGGAAGTCCACCGGCTTGGTGGCATAGTCGTCGCAGCCGGCTTTGAGGGCCTTGCGGCGGTCTTCTTCCATGGCATGGGCGGTGAGCGCGATGATCGGGATATGCATGATGCGCTCGTCCTGGCGGGCCAGCCGGCAGGCCGTCCAGCCATCCAGCACCGGCAGGCTCATGTCCATCAGCACCACCGCGGGCTGCTCGCTGATCATCAGGTCCAGGGCCTGTTGCCCGTCACAGGCGGTGATTACCGCCAGCCCGGCCCGCTTCAGGCGCCGGTGCAGCATTTCCCGGTTCAGCTCGTTATCTTCCACCAGCAGTATCGGGCCGGTCATCGCGATGCACCCGACCGGCCGGGACCACTGGCGGCGCGTAGCCTCGGGGTGCTCACTCCAGTGCCCCCAGGATCTGGTGTACCACGATGGACTGATCGATGCCCTTGACGCTGATCTCCTTGCTGGTGCCCGCGCGAACGCCGACTTTCAGGCCGCGCAGGGTGCTGTCCGAGGCGAGTATTTCACCGCCCGCGGTAATGTCCTCGATGCGCGAGGTGACGTTCATGGGATGTCCCACGAAACCGTATTTGCTGCGCCGCTCCGAACCGATGTTGCCCGCGATCACGTCGCCGGTGTTGAGCGCGATGCCGGTGTTGATCTCGGGCAGACCCTCGGCCCGGTTGAGTGCGTTGATATCGGCCATCGCGGCCTGCATGGCCAGCGCGCAATGCACGGCGCGATCCGCATCGTCATCCCTGCGCTGCGGGGCGCCGAATACCGCGAGAATAGCGTCGCCGATAAACTCGTCGATGGTGCCCTGGTGGGCCATGATGATATCGGTCATCGCCCCCAGGTAGCGGTTCAGCAGGGTGACCACCTGGGCCGGGGCAAGATGTTCACTGATGGTGGTGAAGCCGCGGATGTCCGACATCAGGATGGTGACGCGTCGCAGGTCCCCACCCAGTTCCAGACCCTCCGGTCGCTCGAGAATGTCGGTGACAATTTCATCCGACAGGTAGCGGCCGAAGGTGGCCCGGATAAATTTCTCGTTGCGCTCCAGTTGCTGCCGGTACTGCTCCTCGCGGTCGTGCCAGCGCTTGCGCTCGATGCCCGCCTTGATGCGTGCCTGCAGCAACACCGGATTGAACGGTTTGAACAGGTAATCGTCCGCGCCCGCCTCGATACACTCGATGATGCCGTCCATATCCTGGCTGCCCGAAATAACAATAACCGGGGTCGCGCGCCATTCCGGGTGCTCCTTGATCCGGCGCAGCACCTCGCGCCCGTCCATGTCGGGCATCATCAGGTCCAGCAGCACCACGTCCACATCGGTTTGCCCAAGCGTGGCAAGGGCCTCAGGGCCGCTGGCAGCGGTCACCACGATATGGCCGCTGCGGGACAGGTAGCGGGCCACCAGCTCGCGGTTTTCCTGCAGGTCATCCACCGCCAGGATAAACCCGGGCTCGGAGGTCATCGTCCTTTTGGCACCTTTGCCGGATGGGGTGCTGTTGTCATTATTGGCTGCCTGTACCGCCTTCAGCAGTCGGGCCAGGGCCTCCTTGAGCCCGGTGAACTCGGCCCCCACGTCCTCACTCAGCAGCTCCGCATAACCCCGGATAGCGGAGAGCACGTTCATCATGTCGTGCCGGCTGGTGGACGCTTCCGGTGCTGCCAGCATTTCGTTGAGGCGCCTGCCTCCCTCGAACAGGTGGTGGAAGTCGTCCGCGGACTCCCGGTCGAGCTGCGCCTCCTGGGCCGCGAACAACTCCCGCAGTTCGGCCATCGAGCGCAGCAGCATCTCGCTCCAGAGGGCAGGTGGGGGATTGGTGGAGCCGGTGTTCACGGACAGATCCTTGAAAGTCGCTGGCAGCTGGGAGTATAACGAGGCTGGCGGCCGTGTGGAAACTGTGTCGAGGCGCCCGTTTGGCCGATTATGGTGGTACCGGGTCGCAATTTTGATCACATGGGTGCGTTTTGGCAAAACTTTGGGTTACTATTCACGGATGGGGGCAGAAACGATCCTGTCTTCTTTCTTGGAACCTGACGGGTGTCTAGATGTTACAAAAAGTAGAAATATTTCAAGGACTTTCGCCGGAAGAACTCGCAGCTCTGGAAAGCAGCAGCACGAGCCGCTCTTTTCCGAAGAACACGGTTGTCATTCACGAGAACGACCCCGCGGATTCCCTGTTCGTGATCGAGAGCGGCAAGGTCAAGGTCTACTGCAGCGACAAGAACGGTAAAGAGTTCATCATGAATACCCAGGGTGCCGGTGATTACTTCGGCGAGCTGGCCCTGCTGGACGATTCTGCCCGCTCCGCCTCGGTGCGCACGGTGGAGAAGTCGACCTTCTGCATCATCTACAAGGAAGATTTCAATCGCGTCCTGGACGAGCACCCCGGTATCGGTCGCAAGCTCATCCGCAACCTGTCACAGCGGGTGCGCAAGCTGACCGCCGACGTCAAGAGCCTGGCCCTGCAGGATGTCTACGGCCGGGTGGCCAACGTGCTGATGGATTTGTCCGAGGAGCGCGGTGACGGCACCTTGTACATCCCCGAGAAGCTGACCCAGCAGGACATCGCCGATCGTGTCGGCGCCTCCCGCGAGATGGTGGCGCGCATCCTCAAGGA
>JAHEBL010000040.1 GCA_024642265.1 Haliea sp.
TGGTGGTGAACAATGCCATACTGCTGGTACACCAGACCCGCACCGCCGAGCGGGAGGGTCTGGCCCGGGACCAGGCGGTCGAGCAGGCGCTGCAGACCCGGCTGCGCCCGATTTTTATGAGTACCCTGACCAGCATCTTCGGCATGCTGCCGCTGCTGTTGTTGCCCGGGGCGGGCAGCGTCATCTATCGCGGCCTGGCCGGGGTGATCGTCGGCGGCATGTGTGTCAGCACTGTATTCACCGTGCTGCTGCTGCCCTGCCTGCTGCGCATGGGAAAGAGCGGCCACCAGGCCAGCGCGGTCAACAAGCGCAAACAGCCCGGCCCGCTGAAGTCAGCCGCATGAATGTGGAACAGGAAGGCACAGCATGAAGTACCCCGGCACTATTGCCCTTGTATTGATGGCCGTTGGACTGGCGGGGGGACCCGCCCTGGGCGCTACCGAGACACCGGCCATCGTGGAGGTGGCCGAGGTGACCCGCGGCAGCGACACCGCGGTGATGAAGCTGCCCGGCACGGTACTGAGCAAGCAGGATGCCCAGATTTCAGCCGAGGTCACCGGCCGCCTGGTCTGGGTCGCCGAGGTGGGGGAGCATATCGACGCGGGTGAACCGCTGGCGATCATCGACGATCACCTGCTGAAGCTGCAGCTGCGCAACGACTCGGCCGAAATAGAGCGCATCAAGGCCGATATCGAGTACAACCAGCGCCAGATCGCCCGGCTCGAACGCCTGGCGGAACAGAACAATACCTCCAGATCCGGCCTGGACGAGGTGCAGTCCCGGCTACAGATGTTGCAGCAGGAGCATCGAATCGCTGAAGTCGCCCGGGACCGCACTGTCTACGATCTGGATCGCGCGAGGGTGCGGGCGCCTTTTTCCGGGGTCATCGCCAGCCGCGATGCGGACATCGGCGAGTACACCGAACCCGGCGACCCGCTGTTGCGACTGGTGAACACTGACTCACTGGAAATCAGCGTCAATGCCCCGCTGCGGGCCGCCCGCTTCAACCAGCCGGGGTCAGAAGTGCGGGTGGAAGGCGACGGTCAGCAGGTGGTGGCCAGGATACGGGCGATTGTCCCGGTGGGAGACACCCTGTCCCGGATGATGGAAGTGCGCCTCACCCTCGAGCCCGGGTACTGGCAAATCGGTGAGGCGGTAACCGTCGAGCTGCCTGACAGCCTGCCGGCGGATACCCTGAGTGTACCCCGCGATGCACTGGTGCTGCGCGACCAGGAGGTTTTCGTCTACACGCTCTCGCCGGACAATACCGCGGTGAAAGTCCCGGTGATCACCAGCCCAGGGCGCGGCACGGATATCGCCATCAAGGGCGCCCTGCAACCCGGGGCGCTGGTCGTGGTGCGGGGCGCGGAGCGCCTGCGCGATGGCCAGTCGGTAAAGATAAGCTCGCGCCGACCGAGCGACGGGGTCGATACAGCGAGCTAGGCTGTCTGCCTAGAGTATAAGGACCTGGCCGGTTGCACCCGGACTCCGCGCGGTAACCTCACCTATAATCTCCGCCTGCAGGTAAGTACTGCCATGCAGTGCATCCCTCAGGGCCTCAGCCCGATCAGCGGCCACACCAATCAACAGACCGCCGCTGGTCTGCGGATCGAACAGGATCTGCTGCAGGTCCTCATCGACCGGCGCTTTCAGTACCAGCCCCGCAGAAGCCGTCGCGTTGGCCGGGTGCATGCTGCTGCGAACCCCGCCACGCAACTGTGCCAGGGCTCCAGGCAACAGCGGCAACTGCGCGAGGTGCAGGGTGGCCCCAAGCTCCTCACCCAGCATTTCAAGCAAATGCCCCAGCAATCCGAAACCGGTGATATCGGTGCAGGCACTGGCTAAGTTCGTAAGCGCCAACTCCGCCGCAGGGCCATTACTGGCAAGCATGGCATCGATGGCAGCAGAGATATCCCGACCATCCGCCAGCAGCTGCATATGGGCGGCAAACAACACACCCGTGCCCAGCGGCTTGGTCAGCAGGAGCCTGTCGCCGACGGCCAGGCCGCGTTTGCGGAGCCAGCGACCATCGCTGGCCATGGCCACGCCATTGACCGCAAAGCCGACATTGAGCTCCGGGCCCTGCATGCTGTGCCCGCCTGCCAGCAGGCAGTCGGCGCGGGCCATCTCATGCAGGGCACCGGCCAGCAATTGCTCGAGCTCCCGCTGCAATATTTCCGGACCCGCATAGGGCAGGCTGATGGCGGCCAGGGCTGATACCGGCCTGGCTCCACTGGCGTAAAGGTCACTGAGCGCGTGGTTGGCGGCAATCCGCCCCATCAGCCACGGGTCGGCGACCAGTTCCCGCAACATGTCCAGGCTCTGCACCACCGCCCCGGTACCTCCGGGAATCGGTGCGGTGTCGTCCGCTGTTCCGGGCGGGGGGCAATGCAGGGGAAACCGCTGCGCCAGTTCAGCCAGGGCCCGCGCCAGGGGGTCGGCACCCACCTTGGCACCGCAGCCACCACAGGGTGCCTGCCCGGGCGCAGTGCCCGGTTGCGGCAGGCGGCCCCAGTCCCCCCGGGGCATACTGGCGGGTAACTGCTCAAAGCGGCCCATGAATTTGCGATCGATCGAGTCTTTCCAGCGCCACACCCAGTGGCCGGTGGCGCTGAAGGGTCCCCGGTCCGCCGTGGCCAGGCGATCACCCAGTGAAACCAGTGACAGGAAGCGTTGCTGGGGCCGGTGCTGCCGCAAGGGCTTGCCCAACAGGGCTGCCCGCAGGTTATGGGCCAGCACTGGCCCCTGGCGCACCGCGTAGACACCGGCCTTGGGCCGGGGGTGGTTGAGCTGGGTGGCGATATCGCCCGCGCCGAACACCCGCCCATCGGCGATCGATTGCAGGCTGTCAGTCACCGCGAGAAAGCCGCGCTCATCGACAGGCAGGCCGCTGGCCGCCACCCAGGGGGCCGCCGCCGCGCCAGTACACCAGAACAGCTCGTCATAGGGCGCCTCCCGGCCATCGGCCAGCAGCAGTCGACCGGCCTCCACCCGCTCCACCCGGGCGTCCACCGCCACCGCCACCCCGTGGCGCGCGAGCGCCGCCACGGTGGCCTTGCGCGCTCTCCGGTTATAGCCCTGCAGGATCTCCGGTGCGCCACACCACAGCTCCAGGTCAACCGGTCGCTGTGCCAGGCAGTGCGCCATGGCCAGGGCCAGCTCGACGCTGCCGGCGCCGCCCCCCACCACGGCGATGCGTTGTCGCCTCCCGCTCGGCAGGGCCGCCAGTCGTTCCAGCAGGTCCTGCCAGCGCTGCCACAGGCCCGCCACCGGCTTGACCGGCACGGCATGCTCACGCGCGCCCGGCACTGAATCCAGCTCGGGCTGGGAACCGATGTCGATACTGACCAGGTCGTAGCTGATGTCCGGGCGCCCGGCCAGGGACAGGCGCCTGGCAGCGGGGTCCATGGCGGTAACGTGCGCGGCGATGAAACGCACCCCCGCCCACTGGCACAGCCGCGCCAGGTCGATATGGGCCTGCTCGAAAGTGTAGTGACCGGCGATGAGACCCGGCAGCATGCCCGAATAGGGCGTATGGCTCGCAGGTGAAATCAGGGTGATGCGCAAACCGGCGATGGGGCGCATGGCCAGCATACGCAGCACCAGTGCATGGCTGTGCCCGCCACCCACCAGCACCAGGTCTTTGCTAATCGCGGCGGCGGATCGCACGGCTCAGTCGCGCCCCGCGGCCCAGGCGACCACGTCGTCCCTGCCGCCACGAAATACCACCTCGCCAGCGCGCTGGCTCAGCTGGTATTCGTACATGGGGTCGTAATACTCCTCCAGCAGGGTCGTGATCCACTCCCGGTGCAGCGCCAGGTCATCGCTCTCATCCTGGGCGACGAAGGCCGCGGCCATGATGTCACTCACCTGCTGGTAGCGTTGGCCCCCCAGGCGCTTGCGGATACGGCCCAGGTCATCCTGCAGTTTTTCGCGGTGCAGGGTGGAGCCCGAATCGCCGTGGGCAGCTGCAAAACGCCGGCCGAGATCCAGCACGTAGTCCTCGACAATCACCTCCGCCCGCTCTGCCATGCTCTGCTCCACCACCGCCATCGGGCTGGCCGCCATGCGGTCGCGCAATGTCTCGGGCAATGACAGGCGGCCGATCATGCGACCCTCGTCCTCCAGGTAAACCCGCGACTGCCGGCCGGCCAGCAGTTTCATAAAGGCGATACTGAGGGCGTTCTCGAAATCGATCTGGCTGGGCTGGGGTTGCGGCAACTGGCCGAAGGTCGACCCGCGGTGATGGGCCAGCCCCTCCAGGTCCACGCTGCGCTCCAGCCGGGTGACGACGCGGGTTTTGCCGGTGCCGGTCTTGCCGCTGATCAGGACGATATCCGCTCGGGCCAGGGAGCGCTCCAGTTCTTCCAGCAGGAAGCGACGCATGGCCTTGTAACCGCCCCGGACCAGGGGATAGTCGATACCCTCTTCGCGCAGCCACTGCTGCACCGTTTGCGAGCGCAGTCCGCCCCTGAAGCAATACAGGTAACCCTCTGGGTTGCGGCGGGCAAACTCGCACCAGCCGGCCAGCCGCCCGGCCCGCAGGTCGCCCGCCACGAGCTGGTGGCCCAGCGCTATGGCGGCAGCCTGGCCCTGTTGCTTGTAACAGATACCCACCCGGGCCCGTTCTTCATCGGTCATCAGCGGCAGGCTGTGGGCGGCGGGAAACGCGCCGTGAGCGAACTCCGCCGGGGCCCGCATGTCCATCATCGGCACGTCGCTGAGAAACAGGGCACGGTAGTTGGCGGTGTCGGGGCGGGCCGGCATGGCGGGGTGTTACTCCGCCTCGCCGCCGAACAGGGTGAGAATGCGCTCCTGCAGGGTGCCGATGGCGTCGGCCATCAGGGCAAAATCCGCATCCTGGCGTGCGGCATCGTCGCCCTCGGCTATGTCCTCGTTCTCCTTCATCAACTCGTCCGCAAACTTGAGTCGTCGCAGGCACAGGTCCTCGGCCAGCACGAGCTGCAAGCGCTCATCCCAGCCCAGCGACAAGCGGGCTACCTGCTTGCCCGCGTGCAGGTGAGTTTCCACTTCTTCACTGAGCAAATCAACGCCGCGGCAGCGCACCACGCCGCCCTCCTCGCCGGGTTCGCGCAGCTCGCACTCATCCCCCAGCTCAAAATCCTGTGGCAGGTTGCGGTGCAGCAGCCAGCCGGTCATCACCGCCACCGGGGCACTGTTAACCTGGGGCAACAATACGGGAAAACTGCCGATACATTCCCGCAACAGGTTGAGGAGTTCCTCTGCACGGTTGGCACTGGCGGCATCGACAAAGACCCAGTTGGCTCGGGTGTCGATATATGCATACACGCTGGTGGAGCGGGTAAAAGCGCGCGGCAGGCAGTCCTGGATTATCTCGTCCTTCAGGTTGAGGCGCTCCTTGCGGTACACCTTGCGCGCCTGGCCCTCCTCGATCTCGGCCACCTTTTCCTCGAGCAGTTCGCGCACCACGGTGGAGGGCAGCAGTTTTTCCTCGCGCTTGAGCTTGACCAGCATGCGGCCGGCGGCGGCGTGCACCAGCTCAGCGTCCTCACCGCCCAGGGGGGGCACCCAGCCAATGGCCAGCGCCTGGGATTTTGCGCAGGGTGTGAAGGCCCGCTCGGCCAGCTGTCCGGCCAGTTGTTCGGGGGTGATGGTGAAGGGACTGGTCAGGCGATAGGCCCGGATATTCTTGAACCACATAAGCTGTTACTGACTCCGGCAAAGGGCGGGGATTGTACCCCAGTGGCCGGGCATTACCAGTTGCCCGAATGACAACAGGCCTTCAGAGACCTAAACCGGAGATCGCTGGCACCCGGGTCTGGGGTCCGGGTGGATTTTCAGGACTCGCCGTGAATACGTCCATGTAGGCTCGTGTCGCACACACCCGATAAAGCGGGGTGGGCTCTCCATGTGCTCTACGGTCCCGAAAAATCCCGCCCGATTCCACACCCTCACATCGCTTTGCCTCGGGATCGATTGGGAGATTCAGCACGCGCAGACGGCCCGGGCTCTTGTGGAAAAACCGCCGTATGTACAACTTGTTGAGCCGGCCGGCGCTGGTCACCGTTGTTTCGGGAGGCTGAAAAAGCTTTAATTTCAGCCTCTTAAGATCATCACGGCGGAGGCAAGACAGCCACGCCACCAGAGGTTGAATCCATGTCAGACAGCGCCAAAACCAATCCCGCCCATCCACGCAAGCTGCGGGACATAACGCAATGGGACAGGGAGACGGATGTGGTCATTGTGGGCCTCGGCGGCGCCGGCGGTTGCGCCGCTATCGAGGCGGCTGACGCCGGTGCGGAGGTGATCGTATTCGAGCTGGCCAGCGCCGGGGGCGGCTCTACCGCCATGTCCAGCGCGGAGATTTACATGGGTGGCAATGGCGGCACCCGGGTCCAGCAAGCCTGCGGCTTCAATGACAGCACCGAGGACATGGTCACCTACATGATGATGTGCGCGGGCCCCCAGGCGGACGAGGCCAAGATTCGTAACTACTGTGAGCGCAGCAGCGAGCATTTCCAGTGGCTGGTGGATATCGGCGTCCCGTTCAAGGACAGCTTTCACGAGGAGCGGGCCATCATGTGCCTCACCGACGATTGCCTGCTGTACACAGGCAGTGAGAAGGCCTATCCCTTCGCACAGCACGCGAAACCCTGTCCGCGTGGGCACAACCTGCAGGTTGAGGGTGACAACGGCGGCCCGCTGTTCATGAAGATCGTGCAGGAAAACGTCGATAAACGCGACGCCATCACGGTGGAGTACGAGACCCGCGCACTCACTCTTATTATCGACGAGGACGGGGTCGTGGCGGGCCTGGTGGTGCGCCAGGACCTGAAGGAACTCAATGTGCGCGCGCGCCGCGGCGTCATCCTGTGCGCCGGCGGTTTCGCCATGAACGAGGAGATGCTGCGCAAGTATGCGCCCATGCTGACAGTCCCGGGCGGACTTCCAATCGGCAACCCGGGCGACACCGGCAGCGGCATCCTGATGGGTATGGCGGTGGGAGGCGCCGCCATCAATATGCACGAGGGCTTCATCAGCCTGCCCTACTATCCCCCCGCCAACATGACCCGCGGCATTGTGATCAACGACAAGGGCCAGCGCTTTATCAATGAAGATGTATACCACGGCCGGCTTGGGGCTTTCGTGCTGCGCCAGCAGGCGGAGCGCATCTACTTCATCGTCACCGTGGAGCAGTACGGCGATTACGAAAAAGTCAGCTACCTGGGCGCACCGGTGGCGGCCACCGGTGAAACCGTAGCGGAGCTGGAGGAAGAACTCGGCCTGCACGAGGGCATTCTCCAGCACTCACTCGCGGTGTATAACGGGGACTGCGAGCGCGGCCAGGACAGCCTCTACCACAAGGCGGCCGAGTGGCTTACGCCGCTGGAGCCACCACTTGTCGCGCTGGATATCACCCCTGGCCGCGGCGCCTTCATACCCTTTTTCACCCTCGGTGGCCTCGACACGAAACCCACCGGCGAAGTGCTCAACACCCAGGGTGAGATCGTACCGGGGCTGTTCGCTGCGGGGCGCACCGCCTGCGGGGTCGTGCGCCGCGCCGAGGGTTACAGCAGCGGCATGTCGGTGGGCGACGCCAGCTTTTCCGGTCGTCTCGCCGGCAGACAGGCAGCCGAGGCACAGGTTCACTGACAGCGCTGACGCCGGGGTGCGCGCCAGCCGCCGCCCTTGTGCCACCGCCCCGGCACCCATACCATTGGGCGACAGCTCGGGATACTCGCCAGGCAAGGTGGATTCCCGGGCCATCCAGCATTCAACGCCCAGTATGGACTCTCACTTATGAAATACCTGCACACCATGGTTCGCGCCCGCGACCTCGATGAAACCCTGGACTTCTACTGCGATAAACTCGGCCTGGTACAGGTCAACCGCTACGACAGCGAGGCCGGCCGCTTCTCCCTGGTGTTCCTGGCGGCGCCCGACGACGTGGAGCGGGCCAGGGAGGGCAGCAGCCCGCTGGTTGAAATCACCTGGAACTGGGACCCGGAGGAATACCAGGGGGGGCGCAACTTCGGCCACCTGGCCTACCGGGTGGATGACATCTACGAGGTCTGCCAGCGGCTGATGGACAAGGGGGTGACCATCAACCGGCCACCCCGGGACGGGCACATGGCATTCATCCGCTCTCCCGATGGCATTTCGATAGAACTGCTGCAGGCGGGGGACGCCCTGCCGCCACGTGAACCATGGCAGTCCATGGCGAACACCGGTAGCTGGTAATCAATCCCTCCAGCCCACAGGCCGCTGGCGGCGGCAGCCTGACTACCCGGCTGATCGCTCTCCTGACTGTCTGCGCCGCGGTCATCATAGGCCTTGGGGTACTGGTGGATTACCGACTGTCCCGGGATGACATCCTCGAACGGCTGCAGCGCGAGTCGCAGGAAACCATACGCACTGTCGTTATCGACATGGAAAGCTGGCTGGCAGGCGTGGAGAGTTCGACCCAGCTGCTGGCACGCGTGCTGGAGCAGCGTGACTACACCGAAGCGGGTCTCGTACAGATTCTGCGCGACGCGGTTGACGTCAATGACGACATCTACGGCGCAAGCATCGCCCTGGTGCCGTCACAGCCGGGCATACAGCCGGGGTTTGCGCCCTATTTTTTTCGCGGCGACGACGCACTGGAATATGCCGATCTTGCAGACCCGGACTACAACTACCAACACCAGGCCTGGTATCAGGATGCCGTGTCCGCAGGGGAGCCAATGTGGGTGCAGCCTTACTTCGACGATGGCGGCGGCAAGGTTTTGATGACCACCTATGCCGTTCCGGTGTATCGCCGGAACCAGGCCGGCGAGCGCTTTATGTACGCCGTGGTGACGGCGGATGTTCCGCTTCGCGAGCTGCACGATTACCTGCAGCGCCTGCGCCTGGGCAACTCCGGTTTCGGGATTCTGCTCAGCCGCAGCGGCACGGTCCTGAGCGGCAGGAATCCCGCCAATATCATGCGGCACTACTCGGACACGCTGGTCGAGGAGCCGGACCACAACAGCTGGCAGGAGATGTTCGAGGCGGCGTTGCAAGGACAGGTGGTCACCCGACAGCTGACCTGCGCCGGTGTGCCGGGCCGCTGTGTCATCCGCCTGGGCGCGCTGCAGTCCACTGGCTGGCCTGTTGGCGTGGTCTACTCGGAGGACGAGATGACCGCACCCCTGCGGGAGTTTGAAGTGAAAACGGCGCTGGTGGGCCTGGCCACCCTGTTGCTGATGGCGATCGCCGTCGCGACCGTGACCCGCAGGCTCACCCGCCCGCTCACCGCCCTTGCCCTGGCCAGCGACCGCTTCGCACGGGGAGACCTGGACGCTCCACTGCCGGCGGTGAAAGGTAATGACGAGGTTGCCCGACTGGTGCACTCTTTCGCCGCGATGCAGCAGGATCTGAAATCCTATATTGCCGACCTGGAAGCGGCCACCGCCAGGCGCAGTCGACTGGAAGGTGAACTGGGGGCAGCCAGGGAAATCCAGATGGCCATGCTGCCACAGGGTGGCGAGGCCACCGAGCAGGCCGGGGCATTCAGCCTCTGGGCAAGGGTGTTGCCGGCCCGCTCCGTGGGCGGTGACCTCTACAGCTACTTCCTGCGCGACCGGCGGCTGTTCTTCACAGTGGGGGATGTGTCGGACAAGGGGATACCCGCAGCACTGTTCATGGCCAGGGCTATCAGCCTCGTGCAGCAACTTGCGGCGGACGCCGCAGATCCGGGCAGGGCAATGGCGTCGCTTAATGATGCGCTGACCAACAGCAACGACAACTGCATGTTCGTCACCGTGTTCCTTGGCATACTCGATCTCGACCGCCTGGAGTTGCGTTTCGCCAGCGCCGGGCACACTGCCCCCAGCCTGGTGCGCGACGCCCAGGTCAGGTCTCTGGAACAGGATACCGGTCCCGCGCTGGGGCTGGCGCCGGGCCTGGATTTCCCGGTGAATACCCTGCAGTTGCTACCGGGTGACAGGCTGGCGATCTACACAGACGGCTTCGACGAGGCATTCAACCAGCGGGACGAGATGTTTGGTGTTAACCGTTTCAACGATGCATTGGTGGCAGGTCGGACCCTGCCCACCGCAACCGCGGGGGCTGAGTTGTTCACCAGTCTTGCCAGCTACGTGGGGGAGTCGCCCCAGTCCGATGACATCACCCTGCTGCTGCTGGATATCGGCCGCCGGGATTCAGCGGGCTGGCAGACTTCCCGTGAGTTCCCCCGGGGCCCAAGGCTCACCGGCCGCGTGGAGGCATGGCTGCGACAGGAACTCACGCAGCAATCCGTACCGGAGCAGGTCATCGGCGAGCTGGTGCTGGTGGCCGAGGAGATTGTTTCCAACGTGGACAAGTATGCGGGCCTTCCCAACGATGCCGGCGTACGCGTCATGGCATTCGTGAATCCGCTGGAAACAGGTATCGAGGTCATCGACAGTGGTGCGGAGTTCAACCCGCTCGCCCAGTCCCGGCGGGCGGAGCTTGGCGCCGCCACCGATGACGCCGCCATAGGCGGCCTGGGACTGCACCTGATCACAGCGCTCACGGACCGGCAAAGCTACCGTCGCGCTGACGGCTGCAATATACTGCGGGTCACAAAACTGCTGGAACCGGCTCAGGAATGAACCACTGAGCATATTTTCTCTGCTGCAAGGGAGCGCGGAACATGGATTTGTCCACCACAGTAACCGTCGATGAGCAAAACTCCGTTGCCAGGGTGGCGCTGGACGGCGCGCTGAACACGGACACCGCACCGGGTTTTGAAAAACAACTGTTCGAGGTACTCGAAGGCGGCCACCAGCTGACCGTGCTGGATATGAAAGACCTGGACTACATCAGCTCCGCCGGCCTGCGGGTCATCTTCAAGGCCGCCAAGCGGGTCAAGGCGGCCGGCCGGCGCATGGCAGCGGCCAATCGCAAGCCGCATATAGACAAGGTGTTTGAGATACTGAAAGCGCTACCGGACATGGCGGTATTCGCCAACGAGCAGGAACTCGACGACTACCTGGACGTCATGCAGCAGCGCAGCCGCCAGGAACGGGGTTAGTCCGCCACGCCGGGGTCCCGCAGGAAGTTCAGGATCCAGCGCGCCACCCGCTCCCGCTGGGGATTGACCGCCAGTGAGGCCATCCCGTTGGTATAGGTCTGCTCACCAATCATCTCACGCCGAAACTCCATGATTTCCCGCGAGTACTCCGGCACAAACTCCGGATGGCCCTGGAACGTCAGGATGTGATCGCCGATCTGGCAGACCGCATTTTCACAGAATTCACTGCTCGCCAGCACCTGCGCGCCAGTGGCATTGCTCACCACCTGGTCCTGGTGGCTGACCAGGATGTCGAAATCCAGGGCTTCGTCGTCGTGCCATCGGGGTATCTGGTTGAAGCGATGAGTGTGTAAGCCCACGCCCCAGCCCTTCGTCGATTTTTCGGTTTTGCCACCCAGTGCCTGGGCCACCAGCTGGTGACCGAAACAGATACCGACCAGCTTCTTGCGGCGGCGGTCGAGCTCCCGCACAAAATCCATCAGGGTGGCGATCCAGGGCTTGTCGTCGTAGACGCTGGATTTGCTGCCGGTGATCAGGTAGGCGTCGACCTCGTCGATATCAGCGGGGTACTGACCCTGTTCCACGTCATACACCCGGAACTCGAGATCCGGGTCGACCTCCCCCAGCAGGCCGATAAACATATCGGGGTATTCCCCGAAATCGGGAACCCATTCGGGCCTCACGGCGTCAGTTTTCAGGATACCCAGTTTCATCTTGGTTTTGCTACTCCGGCATGTAAACGGTCAAGGCGAAGGCATGCAACGCCAAAAAATCATCATAGGCAGGGCGTTGGGGGCTGTCCATAACACTAAAGGGCTGCACCGCGATTCGGGATGAATATTCCATACTGCATCCGGGCGACCGGCAATGGTCATATCAGCGGCGGCTTGCCCCGGCGGCCCAGGGTGCCAGCAGGGGCTCGCGCCAGCCTTGGGCAATGGCGGCAGATACGGTAATGTGTGTTCCTTTTTCCCCACAAGGTTCTGCTCCCCATGTTCCGAACACTCCTCCTTCCGGCCCTGCTGTTGCTCAGCGGCGCCAGCCAGGCTTTTACCGGCAGCGAGGCCTGTAAGGCCTGTCATGCCGAGGAATATGCGAACTGGCAGGGCTCCCACCACGATCTCGCCATGCAGTTACCCACGCCGGAAACCGTGCTCGGGGATTTTGGTGATACCACCTTCACCTATAACGGAGTAAGCACTCGCTTCTATCGCGAGGGCGATAAATACAAGATCCAGACCGATGGAGAGGATGGCAAACTCACCGAATTCACGGTCGAGTACGTGTTCGGAGTCTACCCTTTGCAACAGTATCTTCTGCCCCTGTCCCGGGGCCGGCTGCAGGCCCTGAGTATCGCCTGGGACGCCCGGCCCGCGGCTGAGGGTGGGCAGCGCTGGTACCACCTTTACCCGGATGAGGCG
The DNA here is from genome assembly GCA_024642265.1 of Haliea sp. Lineage (GTDB taxonomy): Bacteria > Pseudomonadota > Gammaproteobacteria > Pseudomonadales > Halieaceae > JARRPM01. Next base: position 12,442 of record JAHEBL010000040.1, read on the forward strand.
ATCGACTACAAGGACCCGCTGCACTGGACCGGCCCCTACCAGAACTGGAACACCCGCTGCGCTGAATGCCACAGCACAGACCTGGTCAAGCACTACAATGCCGCAGACCGCTCCTTCGCCACCACGTTCGCAGAGATCGATGTCGGCTGCGAGGCCTGCCACGGCCCAGGGGAAAAGCATCTGGAACTGGCCGCGGCCGACAAGCTGAAAGGCGCTGCCAACGGCGGCTTTCCCACCGCCCTCGCCCAGCGCGGCAGCTGGGCTCTGCCCGGGGAAGACGCCCATATAGCCCGCCGCACCGAGCCGCTGGACTCCCGTGCGCAGGTTGACAGTTGCGGGCGCTGCCACTCGCGCCGGGGCACGCTGGGCGACTACCACTACGGCGCAGACCTGCTGGCGACACACCGGGTGGCCCTGCCCCAGCCGCCGCTTTACTATTACGATGGCCAGGTGCTGGACGAAAATTACGTCTACGGCTCCTTCCTGCAAAGCAAGATGCACCTGGCCGGCGTCGTCTGCAGCAACTGCCACGAACCCCACAGCCTCGCCATGCGGGCTCCCGGCAACGGGGTCTGCGCCCAGTGCCACGTTCCGCAGCAATACGATACACCCGAGCATCACCATCACCCGGCGGAGTCCAGCGGCGCCCTTTGCGCCAACTGCCACATGCCTGAGACCACCTATATGGGTGTGGATGCGCGCCGCGACCACAGCATGCGGGTGCCGCGCCCGGACCTCAGTGTGGTGATGAACATCCCCAACGCCTGCACCAGCTGCCATCAGGACAAGAACGCCCAGTGGGCGCTGGACAGCGCGCGCGGCTGGGGAGTGCAGTACCGCGACACCGGCAACCACCCGGCCCGCGCCTTCCAGCGCTTCGACCTGGGCGACCGCAGCGTGGTGCCGGTAATCGCGGCGCTGGCCAATGACCCCGCGGAGGCACCGATATGGCGTGCCACCGCCCTGGAAGCACTTGGCGCGGCTGGCGGCCGGGAGGCGATCCAGAGCGTGACAGCCGTACTCTACGACGACGACCCCATCCTGCGCTCCAGCGCCGTGCGCGCTCTCCAGTTCCTGCCCCTGCACCAGCGCTACCAGCTGCTGCAGCCGCTGATGGAAGACGAAGTTGATACGGTGCGCATGGAAGTGGCCCAGTCACTGGCGGGCGTGCCCCTTGACCAGGTGAGCCCGGAACAGGCCAGGGCGCTGGAAAGCCTGTTCAAGTGGTACCTGGGAATCCAGGCAATACATGCCGATATGCCCGAGACCCAACTGCAAAAAGGCGTCTTTTATGCCGAGCGCGGTGACCTGCCATCCGCCGAGGCGGCGTACCGGGAGGCGCTGCTGTTAAATAACCAACTGGTGCCGGCTTATCTCAACCTTGCCGACCTGCTGCGCAGCCAGAACCGCGATGACGAAGCGCGAAAGCTGATGCTGCAAGTACTGCAATTTGCCCCGGACAACGCCCCCACCCTGCACTCGCTGGGCCTGCTGGAAGCCCGCAGCGGCACTCCGGAAAAAGCGCTGGAATACCTGGGCAAGGCTGCGGCGCTGGAGACCGACGGCAGCCGCCACCGCTTTGTGTATGCCATTGCCCTGCACGACCTGGGCCAGCCGCAGGAGGCGATCAGGCAGCTGCAGGCGCTGTTGCTCCAGTTACCGCGCAGCGAGGATGTGTTGCTGGCGCTGGCGAACTACTCGGCGGAACTGGGTCAGCAGGACAAGGCGCGGGGCTATGCCCGAACCCTGACGGAAATCTCCCCTGGCAACACGGCCTACCAGGAGCTGCTGCAAAAGCTGAAGTAGGGTCAAAAAAATTTGACCCCGGGGGTCATTTTGAGGGGGTAAACACCAGGTGCACGGTCACCGGGACCGCGGTGCTGATGGCCTTGAGGCCGGCGACAGATTGCAGGGCCGCCACCCCCGCCTCCAGGCCAAACTCAGCGGCGTTGACGATTACCGGGGCTGGCGTGAATACCTGGATGCCGCCACCGCTTTCACCAGTGAGCACCACGGGAGCCGTAAAGGATTTTTCGGCGCCATGCAGGGCCAGGGTAAAGCTCAGGTCGGTGGCCACGGTGACGCCATCAGCCAGCGTCGCAAGCAACTCGGGGGCCACTGCGGCACTGACGCTCGCGGTGGGAAAGGTAACTGTTTCAAACAGCATCTCCCGCATCCGCTCGTTGCGAATCGCGATAAGGGTCTCGACGCTGTCCAGGCTGATGACCAGCTGCACCTTGCCATCCTTGCCAACACTTCCCTGCAGCGCGGCAAAGCGATGCACTTCGGCAATACTGTCGTTTTTTATCGAGGTGAAATTCACCGAGGACCTGGCCGCATCGAGTTCCCACTGCGCCCAGGCGGTGGTGGTGCCGACTACCAGGACAACCGCAGTAACAACCCGGGCCAGACTGCCAATTACAGCTTTCATTCGCTTCGCTCTCCTCAATTCGCCTTCAATTTAACCGGGCACTCGCGGCGCCTGTACCTCAGGCCACAATCTCGGCCAGATCGCCTTTTTCCTCAAGCCAGGACTTGCGGTCACCGGCCCGCTTTTTAGCCAGCAGCATGTCCAGCATCTGGTTGGTGCCATCTCCCGCGTCGAGCACCAGCCGCACCAGGCGCCGGGTGTCCGGGGCCATGGTGGTCTCGCGCAGCTGCAGCGGATTCATCTCGCCCAGACCCTTGAAGCGCTGCACATTGACCTTGCCCTTTTTCTTCTCCGCCTCGATCCGGTCCAGGACGCCCTGTTTCTCGGCCTCGTCCAGCGCATAGTAAACGTCCTTGCCCACGTCGATGCGATACAGCGGCGGCATGGCGACAAACACGTGACCCGCCGCCACCAGCGGCCGGAAATGGCGTACAAACAGCGCGCAGATAAGGGTGGCGATGTGCAGGCCATCGGAATCGGCATCCGCCAGGATGCAGACTTTATGATAGCGCAGACCGGCGAGGTCATCACTGGCAGGGTCCACCCCAATCGCGACAGAAATATTGTTCACTTCCTGCGAGGCGAGGATCTCCTGGGAGTCTACCTCCCAGGTGTTGAGTATCTTGCCCCGCAGGGGGAGGATCGCCTGGAATTCGCGGTCACGGGCCTGCTTTGCCGAGCCGCCGGCCGAGTCGCCCTCCACCAGAAACAATTCGCCACGGGTGGGATCGTCGCCGGAGCAGTCCGCCAGTTTACCCGGCAGTGCGGGACCGGAGGTGACCCGCTTGCGTACAACTTTCTTGGCGGAGCGCAGCCGGCTCTGGGCATTGCTGATGCACAGCTCCGCCAGCTTCTCCGCCTCTTCTGTGTGCTGGTTGAGCCACAGGCTGAAGGCGTCCCTTGCGACGCCGGAGACAAATGCCGCAGCCTCACGGGATGACAGCCGCTCCTTGGTCTGGCCTGAAAACTGCGGGTCTTCCAGCTTCGAGGACAGGATATAACAGCAGCGATCCCAGACATCATCAGGTGCCAGTTTGACGCCGCGCGGCAGCAGGCTGCGCAGTTCACAGAAGTCCCGCATCGCCTCCAGCAGGCCGGTGCGCAGGCCATTTACGTGGGTGCCGCCCTGCGCAGTGGGGATCAGGTTGACATAGGACTCGGCGATTACCTCACCGCCTTCCGGCAACCACTGCACCGCCCATTCGACGCCTTCGTTGCTGCCACTGAAACTGCCGACGAAGGGCACCTCGGGGATCACCGGAAAATCTATGGTGGCATCCGCCAGGTAATCAGTAAGGCCGTCCTCGTAATACCACTCATCGGTCTCGCCGGATTTCTCCTCGGTAAACTTCACCCGCAGACCGGGGCAGAGCACCGCCTTGGCGCGCAATACATGGCGCAGGCGTGAAACGGAAAAGATCACCGAATCGAAATAGCGTGGATCGGGCTGGAAAGTCACAGCGGTTCCGGTATTGCGCTTGCCGCAGGTGTCGACAACCTCCAGCTCGGTTTTCTTCTCGCCGCCGGCAAAGGTCATGCGGTAAACCTGGCCGTCCCGGCGGATCAATATTTCCAGGGCGCTGGACAGGGCGTTGACCACCGATACGCCTACCCCGTGCAGGCCCCCACTGAACTGGTAGTTCTTGCTGGAGAACTTGCCGCCGGCATGCAGGGTGCACAGGATGACCTCCACCCCGGGCTTGCCCTGTTCCGGGTGAATGTCCACCGGCATGCCGCGGCCGTTGTCCGCCACGGTCACCGAGCCGTTGCGGTGCAGTACCACGTCGATCTGGCTGGCGTGCCCGGCCAGGGCCTCGTCGACACTGTTGTCGATGACTTCCTGGGCCAGGTGATTCGGACGGGAGGTGTCAGTGTACATACCCGGGCGCTTGCGCACGGGCTCGAGACCGGTCAGGACCTCGATGTCTTCAGCGGTGTAATTGCTCATGGTAATGGCTTGTCTGCTTGCAGTGACTGGAGGAATTGGCAACGAGCGCTATTGTACCGGTGCGGGAAGAACTACGCGACGAACCAGCGGAAGAATTACTTGTAGCCGCCCGACTCCAGATCTACCTTGAAGACCACGTCGCGAACCCGGGATACCCCTGTATGCAGGGTGCCATCCTCGTTGAGCTCAAGCCAGCGGTAGCCCGGCGGCGCCGGGTCCGCCTTGAAATCAAGGCTGTCCGGCGCGAACTGTACACAGGTGGAGGGCGAAGCCATCAGCTGGATCTCGTCGTGGCGGCGATCGATCTGCTGGTGCACATGCCCCCACAGGACGCCCCTGACCCCGGGGAAGCGCTCCAGCACCGCAAAAAAGTCCGCCGCGTCGGCCACCATCTGCTCGTCCAGCCACTCGCAGCCTACTTTTACGGGCTGGTGATGCAGGCAAACCAGGGAAAACAGTCCTTCCCGGGCGGCTGCCTGGAGAGTTTCCTCCAGCAGGAATAACTCCGTTGGGCCCAATTCACCGCCCACCTCACCAGGCACCTGGGAGTCCAGCATCACTACCTGCCAGCGACCCAGCCGGAGCTCCCGGCACAGTCGCAGCGGCCGGTCGGCGACGCTGGTCATGTTGGCGCGATCATCGTGGTTGCCAGGCAGCCAGCAATGGGTCTCGGTGAGCTGGTTAAAGTACTGCTGCAGGCGCCGGTATGCCTCCAGGGAACCCTGGTCGGACAGGTCGCCGGTACCCAGCAACAGATCGATAGCCGGCCGCTCCGCTTTCACCAGATCTATCACGGCCTGCAGCGAGTGATCGGTATCCATACCAAGCAGGGTACCGCCCTCCGACCTGCACAGGTGTGTATCGGTTAACTGCACTACCCGAACGGTACCTCCCGGGTGAGCGATAACCTGGCTGTTGGCTCTGGAATCGGACATGGACCGGGTCAGAAAAGCCCGCCCGCAGGCCCCTGGTCCCCACACGCGCGACCGTTTTGCAGACAGTGCTCTAGCCAGTCCGCCATGAACCGGTTTTGCTGTGACTTTTCGTCCTGCTGGTGCATCCGCTCATTGGGGTACTGGTAGCGGGCGGCAATCTTGCGGTGCGACTGGAACATGCCAACCTCCAGCATGCCGGCGTCGTGATAGGCCCTGACCTCGACCCGCAGGCGTCCCAGCCAGTTGTCATGCGCATGATACTGGTGCAGCTGGAATATTGTGGTGTAGCGGCAGCGCTCGAGCACTTTCAGCATCACCCTGGCGTCGCCAACCGCAAAGTCGCGGGTATTGGTATGCTCGTAGTCGGGGAACAGGCGCAGCAACCGGGCGTAGTTGGCCTCACAGACCGCGTGCATTTCTGCAAGATCGAGCTTGAACGGCTTTTTCCTGGCCCGCTGCAACATTATTCCCGGCTCACTACCTGAGTATTCAATATGGAAAAAAAGCATCATCGACGCTCATATGCGGTAGCGTCGAGGCCCACAAAGTGTAACACCTTCGATGATACAGTAGACGCGCAAAATACACCTTTTCCTTTCAGCTTCAATAAATGCAAGCCAGGTCGCAAACTGCTAACATCTAGCTCGCTTTTACCAACCAGACAATACTAGGGAATATCGCATGAAACGAACCGTAGCCGCGCTAATGGCATCGGGCCTATTGCTTGGGTCGGCAATGGCACCGGCGGAATCCCTCCGCGACATCTATGAACTGGCACTGCAGAACGATGCCCAGTTGAAGGCCGAGCAGGCCCAGTACCTGGCCAGGAAGGAGACGGAAAATCTTTCCCGCGCCGCGCTGCTGCCGCAGGTGGGCACATCCTATACCTATACCGACTCGGATGCGGACCGCAACGCGCAGAGCCGGGATTTCAACTCGCCCGGCCTGCCGGTTATCGACACCCAGTCCAACACCGACATAAACTCGGATGGCTACAGCGTGTCCCTCAACCAGGCCCTGTTCGACCTGCCCGCCTGGTTCAGCTTCCAGTCCGGCAAGGAGATAAGCAAGGAGGCCGAGGCCACTTTCGCCGGCAACCAGCAGAACCTCATTGTGCGGGTTGTTGAAGCCTACCTGCTGGTACTGCGCGCCCAGGACAACCTGGCGGCGTCCCAGGCCCAGGAACGGGCCTTCGAACGCCAGCTGGAACAGAGCCAGCAGCGCTTCGAGGTAGGCCTGATAGCGATTACCGACGTGTATGAAGCCCAGGCGGCATTTGACCTGTCCCGGGTTAACCGCATCGTCGATGAAAACAATGTGTCGGTGGCGATGGAGCGCCTGTCAGTGCTCACCGGCCAGTACCCCGGCACCCTCATGGTGCTCAAGGATGATCTCGAGCTCAAATTGCCCGACCCGATGGATCGCGCCGCCTGGGTGGACTTCTCACTGGAAAATAATTTCAACCTGCAGGCGGCCAGGCACCAGGAGGAAGCAGCCAGGCAGAACGCGATGGCCAACAAGATGGAACACGCGCCCAAGGTCAGCGGCGGCTACGAATACTCCGACTACAGCACCAACGGCGACCTGAACGTCAAACCGAGCACCGGCTTCGAGACCTCGCCCGATTTCGACCTGGAACAGAATCTCTGGCAGTTGCGGGTAGATCTGCCGCTCTACAGCGGCGGCGCCATCAGCGCCAAACGCAGGCAAACGGCCCAGGAGTACAATGCGGCCCGGGAAAACCTGATCAACCTGACCCGCAACACGGTGACCAACACCCGCTCCCTGCATATGACTGTGATCAGTGATGTTTCCCGGGTGGAAGCGCGGCAGAAGAGTATCGTGTCATCCCAGAGCGCCCTGGACGCCACCCAGGCCGGCTATGAAGTGGGAACCCGCAACGTGGTGGATGTGCTGAACGCCCAGAATACCCTGTTTATCGCCCAGCGGGATTACTCCAACAGCCGCTACGACTACATTCTGAACATGATGCGACTGAAAGAGCAGGCCGGCCTGCTGAGCCCGCAGGATGTCTTCAACCTGGACTCCTTCCTGGTAGCAGCACCGCCACCCACCGCGCCCACCAAATAGACCTCTCAGGCGCCTGCCAGCCGCTGGCTTATCAATGCCAGCAGGCGGGCACTGGCGCCGCGATTATCCGCTACCACCCGCATCCCCGCCGCACCCATGCGGCGGCGGCGCTCCGGGTCCTGGAGCAGCTCAAGCAGGCATGATTCGAGCCTTGCCGGGCCGTCGAGCCGCACCAGCGCGCCCGCGCCGCCCAGCATCTCGCTGACCGCTGCGAAATTCTCCATATGCGGGCCGGTCACAACCGGTACACCCCAGGCCGCCGCCTCCAGCACATTGTGCCCACCGTGGCCCAGCAGCGAGCCGCCAAACACCGCAACCGTGGCGGTGCCGAGCAGTAACAGCAACTCCCCCATCGTATCCCCGAGCAAAATGTCATCGACAGCCGTGGGGTCACCACCGGCGGAGCGCCGCAGTACCTGCCAGCCCCGCCGGCCACAGAGGCTGGATACCTCATCGAAACGCTCGGGATGGCGGGGCACCAGCACCAGCAGGCACTCGCCGTGCATTTGCCGGATCCTGCGGTAGGCAGACAATATCAACTCTTCCTCACCCGGGTGCGTGCTGGCCGCCACCAGCACCGGACGCCCGCCGGCGGCAAATGCCTGCCGCAGCTGTGCGGCCCGGGCGCGCAGGGCATCATCGAGAATCAGGTCGAACTTGATGTTGCCGGTCACCTCCAGCCTTGCCGGAGATGCACCCAGTGTAAGGAAGCGCTCGCTATCGGCCTGGCTCTGACAGGCCAGTGTATTGATATTGCCCAGCATCTGCCGGGTCAGGCCTGCGACACGCGCATAGCCCCGGGCAGAGCGCTCCGAGAGGCGGGCGTTGGCCAGCAGGATGTCGCAGCCCGCGGCCCGGGTCTCGTGCAGCATATTGGGCCACAGCTCGGTCTCCATGATCACCAGCAGCCGGGGCCGGGTGCGGCGCAGAAAACGGCGCAGGGGGCCGGGCAGGTCCCAGGGAGCGTAAACATGCATAACCCGGTCGCCGAACAGGACACGAACCCGCTCTGACCCGGTGGGCGTCGTGGTGGTTACGACCAGCGGGCAATCCGGGAACTGCCGCAGCAGGGACTCGACCAGTGGCGCCGCCGCGAGGGTTTCGCCCACGGACACTGCGTGCACCCATACAGCCCGGGCGGCGTCAGGGCTGAGCCCGGGAAAAAAGCCGAAGCGTTCCGGCAGGCGCTGCCGGTACCCCGGCGCCCGGCGCGAACGCCACAACATACGCAGCACCAGCACGGGCAGCAGGCAGCAGTAGAGGGCGCTGTAGAGCAGGCGCATGAAAACTCCGGGGCAGCGCGATATCAGCAGGCAGCATAACGTCAGCCCACCGGTCCCGCCAGCCAGGGTTCAATGCGCCCACAATTACGATCCACTACACTAGGCTCTTTCCATTCCAGGTGACCGGCCATGGGCGGGCAGACACTGCACATAGACATCGCGATCATCGGCGGGGGCGTTGCCGGGTTGTGGGCCCTGAACCAGTTGCGCAACCGCGGTTACAGTGCCGTGCTGTTCGAACAGGAGGCACTGGGCAGCTACCAGACCATCGGCTCCCAGGGCATGATCCACGGCGGCGTCAAGTACGCCCTGGCCGGCGCCTGGAGCGCGGCGTCGGAGGCGGTGTCCGCCATGCCCGCGATCTGGCGCCAGTGCCTGGCCGGCACCGGCAAAGTGGACCTGCGCGGCTGCCGGGTATTGAGCGAGGATTTCTTCCTCTGGTCCGGCGCTGACCTGCAGTCGCGACTGGGCTCTTTTTTCGCCAGCAAGCTGTTGCGCGGGCACGTGCAGAAAGTGGCAGCCACCGACTACCCCGCAGCGCTGCGGTCGGCGGACTTTCGCGGCCAGGTCTATCGCCTGGCCGACCTGGTACTGGATGTTCCCTCGCTGGTGCGCACTCTTGCACTGCACCAGCAGGATGCCATTTTCGCCATCGACTGGCAGCAGTGCGACCTGCAGCGAGAGGGCCGCAAGGCGGCTCTGGCACTGGCAGGCTGCACGGTGGTTCCCCAGCAGTGGTTGCTGACCGCCGGGACTGGCAACGAGGCGCTGATGGCACAACTCGACAGCAGGCAACCCGCTATGCAGCGCCGCCCGCTGCAGCAGGTGCTGGTCAGGCACGAGTATCGCGAGCCCTTTTACGGCCATTGCATGGGCGGCAAGCCGTCGCCACGCCTGACCGTGTCCAGCCACCAGGACCAGTGCGGACGGCCGGTGTGGTACCTGGGGGGCGACCTGTCCACCGGCGCGGCGGACGAAGCGGCGGACACCGTCATTGCAAGAGCCCGGCAAGAGCTGGCGGAACTGCTGCCCTGGCTGGATCTAGGCGCCACCGAGTGGGCCACCCTCAGGCTGGATCGCGCCGAGCCGCGCCAGCCGGCATTGCTGCGGCCCGACAGCGCCTTCGTCGGCAAGCTGGACGGCGTCGATAACGCCCGCGCCGCCTGGCCCACGAAACTGACGCTGTGCCCGGACCTGGCAGACGAATTCGAGCGCCAGCTGGCGGCGGAAAATATACTGCCGCGCCACCCACAGGACCTGGCGGCGCTGGCGGGCCTGGACAGGCCCGGAATCGCCAGGCCCTACTGGGACACCCTGTTCGGATGAGCTGGCTGCGCGCGCTTGGCAGTACCGGTTTACGCGTCAGTGCACTGGGCCTGGGGACGGTCAAGCTCGGGCGCAACCAGGCACTGAAGTACCCCGCGGACTTTGAGCTGCCTGACGATCGCAGCGCCCGCCAGCTATTGGCCCTTGCCAGGGAGCTGGGGGTCAACCTGCTGGACACGGCGCCAGCCTACGGCAACAGTGAGGAACGACTGGGGCGCCTGCTGGCCGGCCAACGGCAGGACTGGGTGATCTGCAGCAAGGTCGGGGAGGAGTTCGAGCAGGGCCGGTCCCGTTTCGACTTCACTCCCGAGCACACCCGCGAGTCCGTACTGCGCAGCCTGCGCCGCCTGCGGACCGATGCACTCGATGTCGTACTGGTGCACTCCGACGGACAGGATCTGCGGATCATCGAGCGGATGGGCACACTGGAGATGCTTGCCCAGCTCAAGCGCGAGGGATTGCTGCGCGCCTTTGGTATGTCCACCAAAACCGTGGCGGGCGGGCTCGCTGCCGCCGCGGCCTGTGATGTTGTGATGCTGACCTACAACACGGTGCGGCAGGAGGAGCGGCCGGTGCTGGATGCCTGCGCCAGCCTGGGGCGCGGCGTACTGGTGAAAAAGGTGCTGGACAGCGGCCATCTGGTTGCGGCCGCGGGCCAGCCCCCGCAGCAGGCCAGCCTGGAGCTGGTACTGGCGCACCCCGGCACCAGCGCGGCCATTATCGGCACCATCAATCCCGGGCACCTGCGCGACAATGCGGCGGCCGCGCGACGCGCGCTGGCTTGAGGATTATTCCGGGGAGTCCTGATCCTGGCGGATCCTGCTGACTATGGCCGTGGTGGAAACCTCATCGACAAAGTCCAGCACACGCACCTCACCACCGTAAGCCTCTACGATCTCCCAACCGACAACGCTTTCCTTGCTGCGATAATCCCCGCCCTTGGCCAGGATATCGGGTTGCAGGGACTGCAGTAACTCCCGCGGTGTGTCCTGCTCAAAACAGATCACCCAGTCCACCGCCTCCAGCCCCGCCAGCACAGCCATGCGGCGGTCCGCCGGGTTGATGGGCCGGCCCCGGCCTTTGAGCCGGCGCACGGAAGCGTCGCTGTTAACCGCCACCACCAGCCGGTCGCCCAGTTGTCTCGCCTGCTCCAGGTAGGTGACATGGCCCGCGTGAATGATGTCAAAACAGCCGTTGGTGAACACCACCCGCTCTCCCTGGCTGCGGGCGTCCGCGACGGCTATCTGCAGCTGTTCCAGGGTCAGCACGCCCCGCCCGGAGCCCTGGTCACGCCGGAGCGCGCGGCGCAATTCCGGCGCACTGACGGCCGCGGTACCCAGTTTGCCCACCACGATACCGGCGGCGATGTTGGCCAGGGCCGCGGCCTCGGCCAGGTTTGCGCCGGCTGCAAGCACCGCCGCGAGCACGGCGATCACCGTGTCCCCGGCACCGGTTACATCGAACACTTCCCGGGCCCTGGCCGGAAGGTGCAGCTCCCCCTGGCCCGGGCGCAGCAGGGTCATGCCGTGCTCACCGCGCGTGACCAGCAGCGCCTCAAGCTCGAGATCCGCCATCAGCTGCGCACCCCTGGCGACCAGTTCCGCCTCGGTGGGGCAGGGACCGACGACGGTCTCCAGCTCCTGCAGGTTGGGGGTCAGCAGTGTTGCCCCGCGGTAGCGGCCGAAATCACTGCCCTTGGGATCGACCAGCACCGGTATGGCCCGCTCACGGGCGATCGCAATCAGTGGCCCGGGGTCAGACAGCGCGCCCTTGGCATAGTCGGACAGGACCAGCACATCGCTGTCCTCCAGCAAGGCGGCCAGATCGTCCGCCAGGGGGGGAGCCGCCGGGACCGGCGGCTGCTCGAAATCCAGCCGTATCAACTGCTGGTGGCGGCTGATCACCCGCAGCTTGGTAGTGGTGGCACTTCCCGGCAGCCGGGTGAAAACGCAGTCCACGCCGGCACCGGCGAGCATGTCCTGCAAAGATCCGGCCATTTCATCGTCACCGGTATAGCCTGCCAGGCGCACGCCGCTGCCCAGCGCCGCGATATTGAGCGCCACGTTTCCCGCGCCACCGGGGCGGTCGGTGATGTGCTCGACCGTGACCACCGGCACCGGCGCCTCGGGGGAGATACGCGCGGCGGGCCCCTCCCAGTAGCGGTCCAGCATGATATCTCCCAGTACCAGGACCCGGGCATTGTTGAAGTGGGGTATATCATGTTTCATAGCTGCTTTTCCCTGTAGCCGGACCGCCGTGACCGGCATGCCGCCGGACGGCAAGGATAACATGGGGAACTGGCGCAACCGCCTGCCGGTGCGCTTGCCAGTATCGGGCAAACCCGCTAATTTGCCCTGCCTGCCACCCGACATAGAGCCCCGCCTGATGATTCCCGAAATGCCGATTGATATCGACCTGATCAAGGGCTTCCTGGCGCCCGACGAGGCTGACGCGCTCTATCAGCACGCACTGCAGGCCAGTGCCACCGGACCGGTACTGGAGATCGGCAGCTACTGTGGCAAGTCCACTATATGCCTGGGGCTGGCCTGCCAGCGCAGTGGCAGCACCCTGTTTGCACTGGACCATCACCGGGGCTCGGAAGAGCACCAGCTTGGCGAAATATTCCACGACCCCGAGTTATACGACAGCGCGGCGGCGGTCATGGACAGCTTCAGGGAGTTTCGCCGCAATGTGCGCGCGGCGGGACTGGAGGAGGTGGTGGTACCGATCGTGGCGGGCTCGGCGGCGGCGGCCAGGCACTGGAACACGCCGTTGGGCATGGTATTTATCGATGGCGGCCACAGCCTTGAGGCGGCCCTGACCGACTATCGCTGCTGGGCGGGACATGTGGTGCGGGGGGGCATCCTGGCGATTCACGACCTGTTTGATGACGCCCACGAGGGCGGCCAGGCGCCCTATGCCGTTTACCGCCTGGCGCTGGCTTCCGGGCTGTTTGAATGCCTGGGGCAGGTCAACAGCCTGGGGCTGCTGCGGCGCCTCTGACTTGCGCTGAAGACTGCCCGCTCAGTCGGCCTGGCGGCGGTGCTTGCGCAGACTCCCGACCAGCTCGGTGGCGAGCCTTTCATTTGCGAACTCAACCCGGGTAAACAGATTGGCAGCCGGTGTGTGGCCGGTGAGTGCGTCTGCCGCCAGCAGTATGGCGCCGGCGGTCCATGTGGGTTTTTCATCCGGCCACAGCAGGTCCTCGACCAGCTGGTAACCGGTCCAGTAGGAGCCGTCACTGGTGCGCCACTGGTGCAGCCAGCTGTAAACCTCCACCGCACGGGCGTGGTCCCCGGCGGCCAACAGCGCCATCACCAGCTCACAGGACTCGGCAATAGTGACCCAGGGCTGTTGCTTTTCACAGCGACAACCCAGCTTGTCCTCGACAAACTCATCCCAGCGCGACGCCAGGCGGGCCTGAGCCTCCCGACCAGTGTAGACACCGGCCAGCACCGGGTAGAACCAGTCCATGGAATAGCGCGACTTGCTGGCCCAGGTGCGATCAAAGCGCTCGGGCTTGTGGCGCAGGGCCTCACCCAGGGCGCTGCGCGCTTGCAGCCATTGCGGCCGGGGCTCTGCCAGGGTGTGGGCGATATTAATTGCACACTCAAGGCTCTTGTAAATGGAGCTGCAACCGGTCACCAGCGCATCGCCCTTCGGTGTGCCGTCACTTTCCACCGCCCAGTCGATCTCGCCGTGCTCCGACTGCAGGGACAGGACAAAGCCCATCGCCCTGTCCACTGTCGGCCACATGTCACCGAGAAAGTCCCGATCGCCGGTGACCAGGTAAAAATGCCACAGGCCGGTGGCGATATAGGCGACGAAGTTGCTCTCGCGTCGCTCACAGTTGTCGATTTCCTCGCCACGGTAAGAGGCCCACCAGCTGCCGTCTTCAAGCTGCATGCCTGCCAGCCAGGCGTAAGCCCGGCGGGCCGCGTGGTACTCGCCGCCCACGGTAAGCCCCATGGCCGCTTCCACGTGGTCCCAGGGGTCGGTGTAGCCGCCGTCAAACCAGGGGATCTCGCCGCTGGCCTGCTGGGTGTCGAGAATGAACTGCACTGTGGGGCGCAGGAATTCGTGGGGAAAAAGGCCCCGGCTCAGATAGAGGCCGCTCACAGCGATGCCTCCTTGCGAAAGTACATAACCACACTCTTGCCCATAACGGGGTTCATAAGTTTCTCCGCTGTGCGGGTGATGGCCGGCTGCTCCATGATGTCCCACACCAGCAGCCGATGATACTGGCGCACCAGCCAGTTGCTGTCCCGGTTTTTCCAGAACAGGCACTGCAGCCACCAGAAGGGGGCGTGCAGGGCATGGGCCCAGTGGCGATGGTATTGATCGAAGCCAAGACCCTCGATCTCCCCGCGCAACTCGTCGGAGCGGAAGATGCGCAAGTGCCCGCCCGGGGTATTGTAGTAGCCGTCGCTGAGCGCCCAGCAGATTTTTTCCGGCCAGCGCCGCGGCACACTGGCACAAAACAGTCCGCCGGGCTTGAGCACCCGCTCGATTTCGCGCAACGCCGCGCGGTAGTCGGGGATATGCTCGAGCACTTCGCTGCAAATGACCTTGTCAAAGGTATCGTCGGCAAACGGCAGGGCCAGGGCGCTGGCAGCCGACAGGCTGAAGGATTTCGCCGTGTTGTCCGGTTCTTCAAAGTCGCTGAATTTTTCCCTGGTGGTAGCCAGGTCATCGAGGGAAAGGTCTACCCCCACCGAGTGGACGTCCGCCGCCACGTAGGCGGAAATCACATGGCGACCCTCGCCACAGCCCAGATCGAGCACCCAATCCCCACTCAGTAGTGGAAAGTGACTGAATTCAACGGTCTGCATGCAGCACCTGGCGGTAGTAGTCGACCATCTGTCCGGCGCAGACACCCCAGCTGAACTGCTCAAGGATGCGCTCCCGGCCCCTGGCGCCCAGCTCCGCCCGACGCCCTGGATCACGCAGCAGCGAATCGATCGCCTCTGTCAGGGCGGAAACATCCCTGGCCGGTACGATAACTCCGGCGTCGCCCACGACTTCCGGCAGCGCGCCACCGTCGGAGGAGATTACGGGCACCCCGCAGGCCATGGCCTCGCCCGCCGGCAGCCCGAAGCCCTCATACACCGAGGGCACCACGGCGATTGCCGCCTCGGCGTAATACTGCACCATCTGTTCCGTGCTGATGCCGTTGACGAAGCGCACCCTGTCAGCAATGCCCAGCTTGTGTACAAGTTTCTCGGTCTTGCCGCCGGGACGCGGCTTGCTCACCACCAGCAGTTCCAGGTCGGGATACTGCGGCAGCAGCTGGGCATAGGCGCGCAACAGATAGCGCAAGCCCTTGAGCGGGGCATCGGCGGAACAGGTGGCCATCAACCGCAGGGGGCTGCGCTCGACCCCGGGGACGGGACGGAAAACCGCGGTGTCGATGCCATTGTGCACCAGGCCGATGCCCGCGGGCTGGAGGCCGAAGTCGCGGGCGATATCCTGGCGGGAACAATCCGACACGGTGACCACGTGATGCAGTTGCTTGACCACTTTTTTCTGCATGGTGAGAAAGGAATGCCAGCGGCGGATCAGCAGGCGCTCATACCATCCCCGTGCCGCCTTCAGGGCGATGCGCAGGTCACTGGTGATCGGGTGGTGCACGGTTGTCACCAGCGGCAGGCCCATGGCCTGGATCTCCAGCATGCCGTAGCTGAGACTCTGGTTGTCGTGAATCAGGTCGTAGTTGTGGCCGTGCATGCGCAGGTAACGCACCGCCCGGCGGCCAAAGGTGTAGGGTTCGGCAAAGCCGCCGGTAAGTTTGCTGCACCACTCCATCATATCGGTCAGCGAGCCGAGGTGGCGGGGGCGGAGGGACAGCAGGCCGTTCTCGAACAGATCCATGCTGGGCAGGCGGATCAAGCTCACCCGCGGGTCCAGATGCGGGTAGGGCGGACCCGAGATCACATCGACGGTATGGCCGGCTTCCACCAGTGCCTTGCTCAGGTAGTTCAGGTACACCCCCTGGCCACCGGCGAAGGGCTGGCTGCGGTAACCCAGCAGGGCAATACGCAGCGGTACAGACGCACCCGCCGCCCGCCCCTGGGCGGGCTCGGCTGTCACCGGCCGGGAATCAAGCTGCAATATGTCCAGGTGCCTGATAATGGCTTCCCCTCAGGTTTGTTTGCCGAAAATGAATATACGGACTCGGAGCTGGCAGGCAGGAGCGTTGCGAGCTGCACAAATGGCATCTCACGTGCCGAAACAGCTCACATTTTAATCAGCCCGGCACCAAAAATCCAGTCTCTTCAACCCTCTGCAGCGAGCCCGGAGGGACGGCGCAGGTCGCCAGGAGTGCAGTTTTGTCGCTATACTCTCCCACTGATTCCGAGGACTCTCCACCTATGCCAGCCACATCCTACAAGGGCATCATCCTGGCCGGCGGGTCCGGCACCCGGCTCCATCCACTGACCAGCACGGTCAGCAAACAGCTGATGCCGGTCTACGACAAACCCATGATCTACTACCCGCTGGCCACCCTGATGCTGGCCGGTATACGGGACATCCTGGTCATAACCACACCGCGGGACCAGCTTGCTTTCAGCGAGCTGCTGGGGGACGGCGGCCAGTGGGGCGTCAATATTTCCTACACGGTACAGCCCAGTCCGGACGGCCTGGCCCAGGCTTTCATCCTGGGCGCCGACTTTATCGGCAACTCGCCGGCCAGCCTGGTGCTGGGAGACAACATCTTTTACGGCGGCGGCTTTACCAAAAAGCTCAGGCATGCCGCCAGCAGCGACAGCGGCGCTTCCGTATTCGCCTACTACGTACAGGACCCGGAGCGCTACGGTGTGGTGAGCTTCGATGCCGAGGGGGTGGCCCGGGACATCGAGGAAAAGCCGGCCAGGCCCCGCTCGCACTACGCCGTCACCGGGCTCTACTTTTATGACAACGACGTGGTCGACATCGCCCGCGGCAT
>JAHEBL010000041.1:0-2142 GCA_024642265.1 Haliea sp.
CGGAGCCCGAAAGCTTCCAGCCCGGTCTCACCTTCAACAACACGGTCTACGCCGGGGCCAACCTGCTCTGGTCTCCGCTTCCCTACCTCACGGTGGGAGTGGAGTATGTCTATGGACAGTCGGAAAATGAGGATGGGTCCGATCAGGCCGATCATCGGGTTCTGGTTGGCGCGCAGTTTTTCTGAGGATTATTTGCGGGTAATTGGGGACAGACCCCATTTACGAAAGAATTTCAAGCACTGGAGGAGCAACCAGCGGCCGACGGGCCGTCCTTTTTACCAACAACTCAATAGGCTATAGATACGCCACGAAAACGTGGTCTGTCCCCGATTTTCCGGATCAGCCCGTTCAGCCTTGCTCCGCACGCAGCGCGGCCTGTATGTCGTTCACCTGCTCCCTGCTGAATTCAATCTTGTAGGTGTAACGCAGGGATATCAGCAGGCTAGGCACCGCTGCCAACAACACCGCATACATTAGGCCCGCGAGCACAGGCCATGCGACGTCGCCTGGCAGGTCCTGTTCATTCAAGCCAATAACATCCAGGGCTATACCGCCGTACAGTGGGCCCACCAGAGTTGCCACCTTTGCGGTAAAATTGATCACCGAGAAGAAGCCACCCTCGTTACGCCCACCTTCTTCCAGCTGATGCTGGTCGGTAATGTCGGCCACGATGGACATCGAATTGGTGACCCGGAGCAGGAAGAAGAATACAAATACAGTAATTTGCAGCAGGTAAAGCAGAAGAACAGCGGTACTGTCGTTAGGCGGCAATAGACCGGCCAGTTTCAGCGGGAACAACCATAGTGTATCGATGAGCATGCCCCAGACCGAGAAGCGCAATATCTGGGGCTTCTGCCAGCGCTGGCTGAGAGGCTTCACCAATAACCAGACCAGGCCCACCGCCAGCACCCCGGGCACGGCAAAGGTGAGGGCCATCTTTCCTGCACTGAATTCAAAAACATAGGTTCCCACCAGTACATGGAGGGTGGAGATGCACCCCCAACCGACAGAGGCCGCTATCTCGTAGGTCAGTACTGTGCGGAATACCCTGTTTTTCAATGTCTGGGCGATATCGGCGACAAAGTCGCGCAAATGCGGCAGAGCGTAGTGCTCACCCCCGGTATCCGGACGGCTGGTATGGTGGCGCGTGCCCATTACGGTGATGACTCCCAGAATGATCGCCAGACCAGCCGACATGAGGCCATATACCGGATAGTTTGCAGCGATGAAGCGGCCATCCCCGGCTTGATCCGGGCCGAACACCAGGGCCAGGCCCGCTGCGGGAAGTAGAAGCACCACCAGGAACAGGAATCCCAGACGCGCACCCATCAGCTGGCTGCGTTCGGCATATTCACCGCTCAGTTCTGCGCTGAGTGCCAGATGCGGGATTGTAAATGTAGTAACAAAGGTGCGCACCCACAGGGACCAGAACAGCAACCAGAACGCCAGCAGGGCACTGGACTCAACTACCGCGGCGGGCGGCGAAAAAAGTCCTACGAAGCCGATGGCGATCGGCAGGGTGCTGTACACCATGAAAGGATGGCGCCGGCCATAGCGACTGCGCAGCCTGTCCGACCAGCTTCCAACCAGTGGGTCGGACACCGCGTCCCACAACAGGCTGATGGCGATGACCACACCGGTTACCGTCCCGGATAAGCCAAGTACCTGGGTGTAGAAAAGCAGGATAAACGTGCCGTAGGCCGCTTCCTTGATTGCATAGACACCGCCGCCAACGCCGTAACATATTCTTGTTCGAGCATTGATCATTAATACGTGATCCGTCCGGGGCCCGCTCGCAGGGCTCATTTTGTCGGTTCATTCAGAGTAGGCTATTGGAGGTCCTTAGACCATATGAATTGGATGCGGCGGTAATGGAGACAGTAATGGAGACAGTAATGGGGGACAGACTAGAAATAGGGGACAGACCACGTTTTCGCACGAGAAATAGAGAAATAGGGGACAGACCACGTTTGTGCGAAAACGTGGTCTGTCCCCTATTTCTTCCAGTTGTGAAAGACGACCGAAAACGTGGTCTGTCCCCTATTTCTCGTTTACAAGCCCAGGAACAGCATTGACGCACCGCAGGCACTGATGGTCGCGCCCGCCAGGGCGTGGCTGTAGCGCAGCATGCTCGGGAAATAC
>JAHEBL010000041.1:2242-24814 GCA_024642265.1 Haliea sp.
CGAAAACGTGGTCTGTCCCCTATTTCTCGTTTACAAGCCCAGGAACAGCATTGACGCACCGCAGGCACTGATGGTCGCGCCCGCCAGGGCGTGGCTGTAGCGCAGCATGCTCGGGAAATACAGTTTGCGCAGCCCGTAGAAACTCACCGTCACTACCGCCAGCATTGTCAGCAGTGTTGCCGCGCCGAATGCCGCGGTTACCAGCAGTACGCCCGCCATGCTGGCCTTGGCGGCCGGGTACATCAATATCGGGATCAGCGGCTCGCAGGGTCCCAGGATGAAGATAATGAAAATGACCCACTGGGGATGTGTTGCGCTGTGGCGATGCACCTCGTGTCGGCCCGCCTGGCGGATGCCCCAGGCAAGGTAAAGCAGCCCAAAACTGAATAGTAGCCAGGCTGCCAGGTCGCCGCGCCAGCCCTCGATGAATACGAGATCGCCCACTTCTGTCCGGGCCCAGATGCCGAACATACCCAGCAGTACCGAGCCCAGGATATGACCGCAGCCGCACAGCAGGGTAATTGTCAGGATCTTGCGCCAGGGCCAGCGCCGGGCCACGGCCATCGATACGAACGGCAGGTAGTGGTCTGGCCCCAGCAGGGTATGCAGGAAGCCGATGCTGGCTGCGCTGGCCAGCAGGACAAGCATTTCGGGGCTGAGTGCAAACATGGCCGCGCTTCCAATGATGAGGGAGAGGGCAACACAAACAGGGCGTGTTCAATCGCACCCTTCCGGGCAGCATATCGGAGCTGCCCAATGAACGTTCTTGACCTGTATCAATGTTCTATCGGTATTCTGAGCAGGGAGGGCTCGCCGGTGTTATACATACAGCTGGAAAGTCGTTAGTGGCCGGGTGGTGGTTGTCACCTGCCGGTCGCGATGCGGCGACAATAATAAGCCATGCGGTCAGCGTTCAGGACGTTGATTGACGCCTCCGCTGACTGATTTGTTCAAATGGCACGGAGATTTCGCCATGGCCTCAAATGAATCCTTCTACGACGTCTTTCGCCAGCAGGGCATCAGCCGGCGCTCATTCAATAAATTCTGCAGCATCACCGCAGCATCGCTGGGCCTTGGCCCTGCGTTCGCACCGCGCATCGCCCACGCCATGGAAACCAAGCGCCGGACACCGGTGATCTGGCTGAACGGCCTCGAGTGTACCTGCTGTTCGGAGAGCTTCATCCGCTCCAGCCACCCGCTGGTGTCCGACATGGTGCTGTCGATGTTGTCCCTGGACTACTCCGAGGTGCTGATGGCCGCCGCCGGCCACCAGGCGGAGGCAGCCCTGCAGGAAACCCTGCGCGACAATTATGGCGAGTACATCCTGGCGGTGGAGGGCAACCCGCCGCTGAACGAGGACGGCATGTTCTGTATCGTGGGCGGGCGCCCCTTTCTCGAGCAGCTGCAGGAAATGGCTGCCGGCGCCAAGGCGGTGATCGCCTGGGGATCCTGCGCCTCCAACGGCTGTGTGCAGGCCGCCAAGCCCAACCCCACCCAGGCCACCCCCATTCACAAGGTGATTCGCGACAAGCCCATCATAAAAATCCCCGGCTGCCCGCCCATCGCCGAGGTCATGACCGGCGTGGTCACCTATATGCTCACCTTCGGTGAAATCCCGCCGCTGGACCGGCTGGGGCGACCCAAAATGTTCTATGGCCAGCGCATTCACGACAAGTGCTATCGGCGCCCCCATTTCGACGCCGGACAATTTGCCGAGGCCTGGGACGATGAGAACTCCCGCAAGGGTTACTGCCTGTACAAGATGGGCTGCCGCGGCCCCACCACCTATAACGCCTGCTCCACCGTGCGCTGGAATGATGGCGTTTCCTTCCCCATCCAGTCGGGGCATGGCTGCATCGGCTGCTCCGAGGAGAACTTCTGGGACAACGGGCCGTTCTATGAGCGACTGGCAAAAATTAACACACCGTTTTTTGTGGAGAGCGATGCCGACCGCATCGGGCTGGGCGCAGTTGCGGTAGTAGGCACTGCCATCGCCGCCCACACCGCAGCATCGGCGCTGCAGCGGGCGCGCTCAAATTCCAATGCCGCCAAGTCTGAATAGAGGGATTGAGCAATGATCACCGAAACCCCCAACGGCTTTTCCCTCGACGATTCCGGCCAGCGCATCGTGGTGGACCCGGTCACCCGGATCGAGGGTCACCTGCGCATTGAAGTCAATATTGACGAGAACAACGTCATCCGCAACGCCGTCTCCACCGGCACCATGTGGCGCGGGCTGGAAGTGATCCTCAAGGGCCGCGACCCGCGCGACGCCTGGGCCTTCACCCAGCGCATTTGTGGGGTCTGCACCGGCACCCACGCCCTGACTTCGGTGCGTACCGTGGAAGACGCGCTCAACATCCAGATTCCCGAGAACGCCAACACCATTCGCAACATCATGCAGATGGCTCTGTACACCCATGACCACCTGGTGCATTTCTACCACCTGCATGCGCTGGACTGGGTGGACGTTGTGTCGTCGCTGTCGGCAGATCCGAAAGCCACCAGCGAACTGGCCCAGTCGATTTCCGACTGGCCCAAGTCATCACCCGGCTATTTCCGCGACCTGCAAACCCGCCTTAAAAAATTCGTGGAGTCAGGGCAGCTCGGCCTGTTCCGCAACGGCTACTGGGGCAACCCCGCCTACAAGCTGCCGCCGGAAGCCAACCTGATGGCGGTGGCGCACTACCTCGAGGCGCTGGATTTCCAGAAGGAAATCGTCAAGATCCACACCGTATTCGGCGGCAAGAATCCGCACCCGAACTGGCTGGTGGGCGGCGTGCCCTGCCCGATCAACGTCGCCGATACCGGCGCGGTTGGCGCGATCAACATTGAGCGCCTGAACCTCGTGAAGCGGATTATCGACGAGAGCCGGCAATTCGTGGAGCAGGTCTACCTGCCCGACCTGATGGCCATCGCCTCGTTCTACAAGGACTGGACCTACGGCGGCGGCCTGTCCAGCACCAACGTGCTGTCCTACGGTGACATCCCGGATAATGCCAACGACTACAGCGCCGGCAACCTGCTGCTGCCCCGCGGCGCCATTATCAATGGCAATCTCAACGAGGTGCACGATGTCGATCTGCGCAACCCCGAGGAAATCCAGGAATTCGTCAGTCACTCCTGGTACAACTACCCGAATCAGGATGCCGGCCTGCACCCCTGGGACGGCGTGACAGATCCCCACTTCGAGCTCGGCCCCAACACCAGGGGGACCAGAACCAATATCGAATCCATCGATGAGAGCGCCCGTTACTCCTGGATCAAGAGCCCGCGCTGGAACGGCAATGCCATGGAGGTGGGTCCGCTGGCGCGCTACATCATCGGCTACGCGAGCAATAATCCCGAGTTCAAGGAACCCGTCGAGAAAGTGCTCACCGACCTGAATTTGCCGGTGTCAGCGCTGTTTTCCACCCTGGGGCGCACCGCCGCCCGGGGGCTTGAATGTGCCTGGGCAGCGGAGAAAATGCAGTACTTCTACAACAAGCTGATCACCAATATCCGCAACGGCGACCTCGCCACTGCCAATGTCTCGCTGTGGGAGCCCCACACCTGGCCGCATGAGGCGAAGGGCGTCGGCTTCACCGAGGCGCCCCGGGGTGCGCTGGGGCACTGGATTCACATCAAGGACAAGCGCATCGAGAACTATCAGGCGGTGGTGCCCACCACCTGGAACGCGGGCCCCCGCGACGCCCAGGGCAATATCGGCGCCTACGAGGCGGCCCTGCTGAACACGCCGGTGGCCAACGCGGAGCAACCGCTGGAGATCCTGCGCACCATTCACTCCTTCGACCCCTGCCTGGCCTGCTCAACGCACATCATGAGCCCGGATGGCGAAGTACTTGCCAACGTCAAGGTTCGCTAGGGAGGCAGTCATGGCCACTACATCCGAAACCAAGAAAGCGCCCTCCGGTTTTTTCGCGAAGGTTATCCACCACTCTACCGAGGTTGAAAGCCCGGCCTCGAAGATCTACGTGTATGAGGCCCCGGTGCGTTTCTGGCACTGGATGAATGCACTTTGCATCGTGGCCCTGGTGGTGACCGGTTACCTCATCGGCAAACCACTGCCCTCGATAGGCGGCGAAGCCTCCGACCACTTCCTGTTCGGCAATATCCGCCTGATACATTTTGCCGCCGGGCAGTTACTGATTGTATTGCTCGTCTATCGCATCGTCTGGGCATTCTTTGGCAACGAACATTCCCACCAGTTGTTCCTGCCGCCGTTCTGGAGCCGCAAGTGGTGGGGCGAGGTCTGGCACGAGGTGCGCTGGTATAGCTTCCTTGAAAAAACACCCAAAAAATACATAGGCCACAACCCGCTGGCCCAGCTCGCAATGTTTACCGTGTTCCTGCTGCCGCTGCTCAACCTGGTGGCAACAGGTGGTGCACTTTATGCCGAGGGGGAGGGGATCGACAGTTACTGGTACATGGCTTTCGGCTGGGTGTTCTCGGTATACGGCGACAGTTTCAATGTGCACACCGTGCATCGCCTCAGCATGTGGGTCATAGTCTGCTTCACCATGATCCACACCTACCTCGCCATTCGCGAGGACATCATGAGCCGCCAGAGCCTGGTGTCCACCATGATTTCCGGCTGGCGTTACTTCAAGGATGACAAAGAGTGAGCGATTCCCCATCGGCCCTGCTGCTCGGGGTTGGCAACATCCTGTGGGCGGATGAGGGTTTTGGCGTGCGCTGCGTGGAGGCTTTTGCGGAGCGCTTCGATATTCCCGACAACCTGGTAGTGGCCGACGGCGGTACCCAGGGCCTCTACCTGGTGGAGCTGTTGCGCGCGCACAACCCCGTGATTATTTTTGATGCAGTGGACTTCGGCGATACCCCCGCCACGATGCGCCTGGTGGAGAACGACGATATCCCCGCCTTCGTGGGCGCCCATAAAATGAGCCTGCACCAGGCCGGCCTGCAGGATGTCATCGCCTGCGCCAGGCTGCTGGGCGGCTGCGCCGACAATATGCTGCTGATCGGTGTGCAACCGGTGGAGCTGGAAGATTACGGCGGCAGCCTGCGCCCGCAGGTGCGCGACTGCATCCCGCAGGCACTGGATATTGCGGCGCAATACCTGGCCGACTTTGGCATTCTCCTGACAGCGCGTGGCGACACTGCGCCACCGGGCATCATCACTCCCGGCCTGGACCTCGCCAGTTACGAATCCGGTCGGCCGGACGCATCGATCGCCTGGCGGCATGGCGACGAGCGGGTATTGAACCGGTCTGCCAGGGACTGACCATGTGCCTCGGCGTTCCCATGCAGGTGCAGTCCGTTCCCTCCTGGGGTATTGCGCTGTGCTGCGCAAATGCTGACGGCTCCGGGCCACAACGCATAGAGACATCCCTGCTGCTGCAGGCTCCCCGCGTCGGTGACTGGTTGCTGGTGCACGTGAATATCGCGCTCCGGGCGCTGGAGGCCGTGGAGGCGCGGCAGATCAGCGATGCGGTGCTGGCAGTGAGCCGGGCGGCGGCGGGAGAGTCTTTTGAGCACCTGCTGGCGGACCTGATTGATCGCGAGCCCCAGCTGCCGCCGCATCTGCAGGCCCAGGCAGAGGCAGAGGCCGCAGCAGAAAATGCAAAGGGTGAGTTGCAATGACCAGCATAGCCATAACAGACATGCTCGAAAGGGGTGTACTGCAAACCGTGGAAGCCACCAGCGTGGACAGTTTCCTGGCCGGGCCGGGCCTGCGGGTATTGTTCTTCGCGGGACCGGGCAACCAGCACGGCGACAGCCACGACGTGGCCGTTGCGCTGCGTGAAGTGCTCAAGGAATACAGGGAAGGTGTGAGCGCAGCGCTGGTAGAGGCGGCGGACGAGGCGCAATTGCAGTCGCGTTGCCGGGTACTGACCTTGCCCAGCCTGGCGCTGTGCGTGGGCGGTGAGACCCTCGAAGTAATCCCCGGCGTGCGCGACTGGGGCGATTATGTGCGGGCCTTCCGCAGCTATCTCGGCGACACCGGCACCGCGAGGTCCGCGGGAACCAACCAACAATAGGCAAGCCATGAACGAATCCGACCTGATCCCCGTTACCAACCTGCAGTCGACGCCCGACCTGGCCCGCGAGAACCCGATGATCTGGACCGGCGAGGAGCAGCCGGTGGGGGTGTTTCTGGACGCCGGTGAAACCGACGATGCGCTTGCGCTGCTGGGAATGCCGGCGCTGCAGCGGCCCGCCATACCGCGCTTGCCAATCGATTTTACGCCCGGCCCGTTGCTGCGCGCCCGGCTGGAGCAATTGCGTGGGGCCGTCGCAACGGCGGCCGCCGGCGGTGAGGGCCAGGTTCTGGATATGGTCGAGCTGGATGCGGACTCCCGCCAGGCTCTGCTGGAAATGCTGGGCGAGGGTGAGGTCAGTGGCAGCGTGACCCTCGACGGGGTGCAGTACAGTATTGTTGAATCGGTACTGCCGGGGGTGTGGCACCTGACCGGCTCCGACGGCAATGAATACCTCGAAGTGGCGGCCATTCCCTCGGTCATTACCCGTGCGGCTGCCAGCTTGCGCACCGCGCCCGTGCCCCTGCCGGAAGCGGTGCCGGGCGTTATGAACGGGCTGGCCCTGCTGGCGGAAATCAATGAGCACGCCGCCAGCTGGCACCCCGGTATCGAGCACAACCGGGTGCTCAATTTTACCCTGTTGCCCACCAGCGCGGCGGACCAGCAATTGCTGATCGACGTGCTCGGGCGCGCCGAGCTGGTGCTGGATTCAGGGGGATTCGGCAATTGCCGGGTAATGGCCACCACCGTGCGCCACGTATGGGCAGTGCAATACGTCAATGGCATGGGCAAGACAATTATGGATACCATCGAGATCGGCCGTATTCCCGACGCCGCCATCGCCGCGAGGCAGGATCTGGAGGACTCCTGCGGACGCCTCGCCGAGATTCTGGATACCTACCTGACATGAACACTTTCGAGAGCTCCTTCGGGGGCAACAGCAGTCGCCTCGATCCCGACTCGGTGCTGGAGTGCGGCGTGTGCTGGTGGATTTACGACCCGGCCCGGGGCGACGAGACCTGGCAGGTGCCGGCGGGTACTGCCTTCGTCGACCTGCCTGCCCACTGGCGCTGCCCCAACTGCGACACCGCTCAGGAGCAATTCATGGTGGTGCGACAGGGGGCCGCCACCGGCAACGACGCGCATCCGCGCCCGCAGCAGCCCGCAGGGCTGCAACATATTCACGAGCGTGAACAGCAATTGCTGGAGGCTTACCGGACGGTCAGCGAGCGGATGCGTGAACTGCCGGTGTACAACGAGCACCTGGATATCAGGGTCGTGGGCCTGCACCGCTGCGAACAGGGCCTGCTGGGTGTGGTCATCACCCCCTGGTGCATGAACCTTACACTGTTACCCCCGGAGGATGCGCCCGCACGGGTCGAGGGAACAAAACGTGAGCTGGCTTTTCCCTCCGGCAGCTACACCTTTATCGCCGGCCAGCTGGCCGGGATAGGCCCACTGGAGAGCTGCTCCCTGTTCTCTCCCATGGACGAGTTCGACGACCCCGAGGTGGCTCAACTGGTCGCCAGCCATGCGCTGGAGGAGCTGCTGCGCGAGCCGGCAACGGCAAACGCTGCAACACCGGCCCTCAGCCGCCGCAACTTTCTCCGGGGCGGGAGCGGCCTCAGCCGTGACAAGCCCCCCGCCTGAATTTACTGGGCCGCGTATCGAGATCCACCTGGAAGCCGGTGGGGTCGATATTCACCAACAGCGCCCGGCTATTGCCCGCGCATTGGTAGGTCTTCCCGCGCATGTTGCGCTGCAGCGCATTCCCGGACTGCTGCCCATTTGTGGCGGTGCCCAGGCGATAGCAGCGGCCCGGGCTGTGGCCGCAGCGCAGGGCAGTCCGCAGCAGCCAGAGGCCGACCCCGACAGCAGCCTTTGGCAGGAACAGGCCCTGGCCTGCGGCTGGCGCTTGAGCGTTGACTGGCCGGACCTGCTCGGCGAAACCCGTCAGATGGCGGTGCTGAAACAACTGTACCAGGCTCAGGATGACAGCCAGCGCGCCGCCGCCCTGGGACAAATGCTCAACGGGCTTGATGGGGTCCACAGCCTCGGCGAGCTGCTGGCCTGGGTGCAGGACAGCGACTGTCTGGCGGCCAGGGTTGTCCGGCGCGCCAGTGAGGCTGCCATCGATCAGGCAACGGTGCTGCCGTTACCCGCGCTGGATGCGGCCGGCTTGCGCTTGAAGGCTGGTGCAGCCCTGGCGGGGGAGCCCTTTGACCCGCTGGACCCGGCGGGAAGCCCGCTGGAAGTTGGACCCCTTGCTATGGGGCGTGACCCGCTGGTGCCGGAGTTACGGGGGGAGATGGGCAGCACCGTCACCAGCCGCCTGCTCGCCCAGGTACTGGACGGGCGATTTATCGCCCGCGCATTATTGCAAAATCGGGCCGAACAACAGCCTGCGTCGGCATCCGGCGACTGGTCGCTCGCGCGGGCAGGCAATGCCAATAGCGGAATGGGTTGCGCCGTTACCGCACGGGGACCGGTGTTTCACCAGGTGCGGCTGGCCGCCGGTGAGGATGCCGCAACCGATACGGTAGCCGACTGGCGGGTGCTGGCGCCCACCGATTGGCATTTTGGCCGCCGCGGTCCGGTGGTGCGTGAACTCGCGAACCTGGCGACACCGACCCGCGAGCAGGTTGCGCTGGTGGTGGCCAGCTACGACCCCTGCGCACCCTGGACACTGCACCAGGCGGGTAGGGCTGAACACCATGCATGAGGTCGCGCTGTGCAACAGCCTGGTCGAGATGATTCGCGAGCAACAGCGCCAGCGCGGATTCCAGCGGGTGCGCCGGGTCATAGTGGAAGTGGGTGTGCTGGGACACGTAGACCCTCATGCCCTGGATTTTGCCTTCGACGTGGAAGCCAAAGACTCCCCGGCCGAAGGCGCCGAGCTGGAGATTCGCGAGATCGAGGGCCGTGCCTGGTGCATGGATTGTTCGAAACTTGAAACGATTGCGCGGCGCGGTGACGCCTGCCCCGAGTGTGGCGGCTTCACCCTGATCGTGGAGCAGGGCGACGAGTTGCGCCTGAAAGAACTGGAGGTGATCTGATGTGCGGTGTATGCGGTTGCGGAAAAGGTGAGACCAGGATGGAAGCGGGGGAGCCGGGACACGGCCAGACGGGTCACGATCATACGCATCATGGTCACGCTCACCATGAGCATGACCATGACCACCATCACCATGACGGGCACCAGGATACCCTGCGCGACGACCCCGCCCGGCGCGCCCACCTGGTGAGTGTCGAGCAGGACATCCTCGGCAAGAACAATGCGCTGGCGGCGCATAACCGCCAGCACTTCAACAGCCACGGGGTGTTGGCGCTCAACCTGGTGTCGTCCCCGGGAGCGGGCAAGACCACCCTGCTGGTAGCGTCACTGCAGCAACTGTTGCCTGGCGCTACGGTAGCGGTTATCGAGGGTGACCAGGAAACCTCGGCGGATGCAGACCGGATTCGGGCCACCGGCGCGCCGGCCATCCAGGTCAACACCGGCCGCGGCTGCCACCTGGATGCGGCGATGATTGATGAAGCGTTCCACCGCCTGCACATCCAGGACGGCATCCTGTTTATCGAAAACGTGGGCAACCTGGTCTGCCCCGCTGCCTTCGACCTGGGTGAGGCCCACAAGGTGGTGATCGCCTCGGTGACCGAGGGCGAGGACAAACCGCTCAAGTATCCCAACATGTTCGCCGCATCCAGCCTGATGCTGGTCTCCAAGGTGGACCTGCTGCCGCACCTGGACTTTGACGTGGAGCTGCTGATTGCCAATGCCCGCCGGGTGAACCCGTCGATTGCGGTGATCAGGGTGTCGGCGACCACCGGTGAGGGTATCGACCGCTGGCTGCGCTGGATTGGCGCCGCCCGGGACATGGCGGTGGCGAGTGCCTGAATGATGAACCACCCTGCCGGCCAACTCAGCGCTGCCGCCGTTATCGAGCGACGCCGGATTCGGGTGCGCGGGCTGGTGCAGGGTGTGGGTTTTCGCCCCCACGTGTATCGCTGCGCCGTGCAACTGGGTATCAGTGGCAGCGTTTACAATGGTCCCGAGGGTGTGGTTATCGAAGCCCAGGGCGACGACCTGGATGCCTTTGTGCAACGCTTGCGGGATGAGGCGCCCCCGCTGGCGCGCATCGACAGCCTGATCGAGTCACCGCTCGCCCCTGCCAGTGACACCGGTTTCAGCATCGTCGCCACCGAGGCCGGTGCCGCCAATGGCGCTGCGATCCCCGCCGACACCGCAATCTGCCCGACCTGCCTGCAGGAACTGTTCGACCCCGACAACCGCCGCTACCTGCACCCGTTCATCGCCTGCTGTGACTGCGGGCCGCGCTTCACCATGACCCGGCGCCTGCCCTATGACCGGGCCAACACCAGCATGGCCGGTTTTTCAATGTGCCCGGCCTGCGCGGCGGAATACACCGATCCGCTGAGCCGTCGCTTCCACGCCGAACCGGTAGCCTGCCACGACTGTGGACCGGTGCTGTCACAGGATATCGATCTTGTCGCCGCGGCGCTGGCGGCGGGCGCCATCGTTGCCATCAAGGGCCTGGGGGGTTATCACCTGGCCTGCAATGCCGCAGATCACAGCGCCGTGGAGCGCCTGCGCGCAGGCAAGTTGCGCGATGGCAAACCCTTTGCCGTCATGGTGCTGAACGCTGCCAGCGCCGGCCAGTATGTGCAGCTCGATGCGGCGGGCGCAGCGGCGCTGGCAAGTAAGGAGCGACCGGTGGTGGTATTGCCGGCAACAGCGGCTTGCAGCCATTTGAGTCCCGCCCTGTCATCCGGACTGGCAACCCTGGGCCTGATGCTGCCCTACACCGCCATCCACTACCTGCTGTTGCACACCCTTCTGGGTAAGCCCGCAGGCCGGCGCTGGCTGGAACAGGCCAACGAAATCGCGCTGGTAATGACCAGCGCCAATATCAGTGGCGACCCACTGCTGACCGACAATGTCGGGGCGGAACGGGAGCTGGCGGGTATTGCCGATCTTATCCTGCACCACAACCGGGATATCGCCGCGCGTGCGGATGACTCGGTACTGCGGATAGCCCCCGGCGCCAGCATGATTATCCGCCGCGCACGGGGTTTCACGCCCCATGCGATCGGGCTGGCGATGGACGGTCCCCGGGTGTTGGCGCTCGGCGCCCATCTCAAGTCCACTGTCGCCATGACCCGCGGTGAGCTGGCGTACATCTCCCAACACCTGGGGGACCTGGACAGTCCGGCCGCGGTGGCCTTCCATCGCCACGCCGCAGACGCCTTGCCCGCCATGCTGCAGGCGCGGCCCCAGCGTCTGGCCTGCGACTGGAACAAGGATTTCGCCTCTACCCGGCTGGCTGAACAACTGAGTGCCGAACTCGAGCTTCCACTGCTGCGGGTGCAGCACCATCACGCTCACGCCGGGGCCATTCTCGCTGAACACCGGCATGAGGGTCCGGCGCTGGCCATCGTGCTGGATGGTCACGGCACCGGCAGTAATGGCGAATCCTGGGGTGGCGAACTGCTGCTGGTGAACGGTGGCGACTTCGAGCGCCTTGGGCACTTCGCACCGCTGTCACTGCCCGGCGGTGACCGCGCCGCGCGCGAGCCCTGGCGTATGGCCGCAGGCGTATTGCACCAGTTGGGCCGGGGCGAGGAGATTGCCCGCCGCTTCATTGAACAGCCCCTGGCCCCGGCACTGGCACAGTTGCTGGCCTCGGGCTCCGCGCCCGTCACCACCGCGGCCGGCAGGTTGTTTGACGCGGCAGCCGGACTACTGGGCGTCTGCAGCCGGGCAAGCTTTGAAGGCGAGCCGCCCATGTTGCTGGAAGGCCTGGCGCGCCAGCCCCGCGCCATGGCGGACGGCTATACCCTGGCTGCCGGCGTACTGGATTTCAACCCGCTGCTGACGAGACTGGCTGATTGCGGGGACCCCGCCCTGGGTGCCGATGTTCTGCACGGCACCCTGATCGAAGCGCTCACGGAGTGGGCTGTGCAGGCCGCCGCAGCCAGTGGCGTCGACACCATCGCCCTGTGCGGCGGCTGCTTTCTCAATATTCACCTGGCGCGGGAACTGCCGCAAAAATTACATAGATTGGGGCTGCGCCCGCTGTTGGCCGGCGCCATGCCACCCAACGACGGCGCTATCAGCCTGGGGCAGGCCTGGGTGGCCCAGCGCCGGGTGCCGGCAACCATTGATTGAGGCGAGAATAAACCATGTGCCTGGCAATACCTGTACGCATTACTGAACTGCTGGATGACGACCGCGCGCTGGCCAGTGCCGGTGGCATCGTGCGTGAAATTGACACCACCCTGGTGGATGACCTCCGGGTCGGTGATTACGTGATCCTGCATGTGGGCTACGCCCTGTCGAAGCTCAACGAGGCAGAGGCACAAAAAACCCTGGAGGCGATGGCCGCAATCGGCGCGACCGGTGAAGTGGCGGAGGTGACCCATGAAATACATTGATGAATTCCGCGACGGTGAACGCGCCCGGGGACTGGCACGCGCCCTGCAGGCGGAGGCCCGCCCCGAGCGCCAATACCGGCTGATGGAGTTTTGCGGGGGCCATACCCATGCGGTGTTCCGCTATGGCATTCCCGACCTGTTACCGCCCAACATCGAGCTGATCCACGGTCCCGGCTGCCCGGTCTGCGTGCTGCCGATCGGTCGACTGGATATGGCCATCCGCCTGGTCTGCGATCACCCGGAGGTGATTCTGGCCAGTTACGGCGACATGCTGCGGGTGCCGGGCAGCAAGCGCCGCAGCCTGCTGCAGGCCCGGGCGGATGGCGCCGACGTGCGTATGGTCTACTCGGTCAGCGATGCGCTGGCACTGGCCCGGGCCAACCCGGATCGGCAGGTGGTGTTTTTCGGCATCGGTTTTGAAACCACCACCCCGCCTACCGCCCTGGGCATTCTGGAAGCCAGGCGCAGTGGGCTCGACAACTTCTCGGTGTTCTGCAACCACGTGCTCACCCCGGCGGCGATGAAGGCGATTCTCAATGTCCCACCGGGCGCGCAGGCTGGCGAGACCCTGGAAGTTGACGGTTTTATCGGACCTTCACATGTCAGTGTGATCATAGGCTCAGACGCCTACAGTTTCTGCGCCGGGCAGTATCACAAACCGGTGGTGATCGCCGGCTTCGAGCCACTGGATGTGTTGCAGTCCATCCTCATGCTGGTGCGCCAGCTCAACGAGGGCCGGGCGGATATCGAGAACCAGTACACCCGCGCCGTGACCCCGGGGGGCAATCGCAAGGCCCAGGCGGCGGTGGCCGAGGTTTTCACCCTGCGGCCCAGTTTCGAGTGGCGGGGTCTGGGCGCTATCCCGGAATCGGCGCTGGGCATCAGTGAGGCCTACCTGGCCTACGATGCGGAGCAGCGCTTTGACATGGTCTACCAGGCGGCCGCGGGCACCAAAGGCTGCGAGTGCCCCGCGGTACTGCGCGGCGCCAAAAAGCCCACCGACTGCAAGCTGTTTGCCACTACCTGCACCCCCGAGTCACCACTGGGGTCCTGCATGGTGTCCGACGAGGGCGCCTGCGCCGCTTATTTCACCTACGGGCGATTTCGCCAGGAGGCCGAGCAGCGCCAGGCCGAACAGCGGGCCGAGCACAGGGCCGCGCGTGCCTAGGCCGCGGCAGACGGGGAACTGTTGATGAATATGAAACAAGCCGATGACAGCTTCCAGGCCGGACGCCGCCAGGCGCGCAGGCTGGACCTGAAAAACGGCCGGGTCGAGCTCACTCACGGCGCCGGTGGCCGGGCCATGGCAGACCTGATCGATATGATGTTCCGCCGCGCATTCGACAATCCGCTGCTGAACCAGGGGAATGACCAGGCCGCCTTCGAACTGGACGCCGGCCGCATGGTGATGAGCACCGATTCATTCGTGATCTCACCGCTCTTTTTCCCCGGCGGCAATATCGGCAGCCTGGCAGTGCACGGGACCGTCAACGACCTGGCCATGGCCGGGGCCCGGCCCCTGTACCTCAGCACTGGTTTCATACTCGAGGAGGGCCTGCCGCTGGCCCAGCTGGCAGAAATCGTGGACGCCATGGCCGCGGCCGCGCGCGAGGCCGGTGTGTTGATCGTTACTGGCGACACCAAGGTGGTGGAGCGCGGCAAAGGCGACGGGGTATTCATCAACACCGCCGGCATAGGGCGGGTGCCGGCCGGGGTGAGTATCTCCGGGGACCGGGCGCGGCCGGGTCACAAGGTACTGGTATCGGGCACCATAGGCGACCACGGTGTGGCCATTATGTCACTGCGCAAGGGCCTGCAGTTTGAAACCGCGTTGCAATCGGATTGCGCCTCGCTGAACGGCCTGGTGGCAGGCATGGTGGAGCAGGCTGGCGGCGCCATCGCGGTATTGCGCGATCCCACCCGCGGTGGACTCGCCGCTACCCTCAACGAAATCGCGGATCAGTCCGGTGTCGGCATTCGTCTGCACGAGCACAGCCTGCCCATTCGCGCGGAGGTGCGCGGCGCCTGCGAGCTGCTGGGGCTAGACCCGCTCAACGTGGCCAACGAGGGCAAACTGATAGCGATTGTTGAAGCCAGCGAGGCAGATGCCCTGCTGGACACCATGCGCCAGCATGTTCACGGCCG
Organism: Haliea sp.; assembly: GCA_024642265.1. Taxonomy (GTDB): domain Bacteria; phylum Pseudomonadota; class Gammaproteobacteria; order Pseudomonadales; family Halieaceae; genus JARRPM01. The sequence continues at coordinate 16,843 of JAHEBL010000041.1, forward strand.
TGATGCCGCCATCGTCGGCGAGGTGATCGACGACCCCATGCACCTGGTGCGCATGGTGACCACTATCGGTGGTGAGCGTGTTATCGACTGGCTGCACGGCGAGCAGCTGCCACGCATTTGTTAGCTCAGCAGGGGAGGGGGATGAAGGAGACAACTGAACAAAACGACACCACTACCAGCGCCGAGCGCGCCATGCACCAGGTGCTGACAGCGGAGGAGCAGGCCAGGCAGGCAGTGCGCAACTGCTCGCAGGAGGCCGAGGTCATCCTGCGTGACGCCCGCGCAACAGCCAAGCGCATCGTGGAGCGCGCCGACCAGCGCATAGGCTTCATTCGCCACCGCACCAGCGCCGCCCTGGCCACAACAATCGGCGAACTGGAACGGGACCAGCTGCGCCAGGCCAGCACGTTTGACTCCTCCGCGGTAGACATGGATGCGGTGGCGGCGGCGGTCGAACAACTGGCCGAACGGTTAACCTGCGGCGGCGGCTAGATGCGCAGCGGCTTCATATATACCCAGACGCGACTGCAGGCCCGCCACGGCATGCGCGCGGATGAGCGCAGCTGGCAACTGGCCGAGTCACAGCGCGAGTTGGGCAACTTTCTGCAAACTGCGCGCCAGACCGGGCTGAAACACTGGGTGTCCGGTTTGCAGGCCACCGACCCCCACCCGCTGTTGGAGACAGGAATACTGAGGCACTACCGCGACTATATAGACGATATCGCGTCCTGGAGCCCCCGGGGCTGGCGAGCGTCTGTGGAGTGGACCAAACACCTCACCTACCTGCCGGCCCTGCTGCACCTGCTCAAGGGCAACACTGCCCAGGCCTGGATGCTGCAGGACCCGGTACTGAAACCGTATACCGCCATCCACCACGATCAGCGCAACACGGCGTTTTTGCAGTCGGAGTACGCGCCGCTGTTGCACGCCCGGCGCGACGGCCAGCCGCTGGTGAGCGCCTGGGCGGCGCGCTGGCAGGCCCTGTGGCCCGCGCCGCGCGCCAGTGAGCGCGCCAGCCTGCAACTGCTGTACCGGCTGTTGCAGCAACACCTGGAGTCCTTCGCGGAGGCAGCGCCCGACGCGGCATGGCCGCAGCGCCAGCAACTGGCGCACAGGCTGCGTTCGCTGTTTCGCCAGTTCCGTTACCAGCCCGCGGCCATATTTGCCCACCTGCTGCTGGTCGCACTCGACGTGGAGCGCCTGCGAGGCGATATCCTGCAACGCCGCCTGTTCCCGGCTTACCGGGAGGACAGCCTGTGACCATGCGACCCGTGCCGGCGCGCTGGTTTGAAGTACTGGTGGCGACCGAGGACCTGGTCAAGGGGGTGGAGGCACTGGCCAGGGCCGGTGACGTCGAGCTGGAGGTCTACAGCGAAACCACCCAGCGGGTAAGCATGCCCAACCTCCGGGACCAGTTTGCCGACTACGACAAGCTGCTGCGCCGCTACCAGCAGTACTGGCCGAAAGAATACCTGCGACCTTCGGAGGCACCCGCCAGGCCGGACCGTCGCCTGGCCGATGCACTGGCCAGGCTCGCGCAATGGCAACAGCAGGCCGAGCCGCTGATCGCCGAGCTGGAAACCCTGCTGGGTGAACAGGCCGAGCTGGAGGTACTGCAGGCGTTTCTCGGTCAGATGCCCAACGACGACTTCGATTTCACCCACGCCGGGGACGCCGGCCCGGCCCTGGCTGTGCGCCTGTTCGTGTTACCCGAGCGGGCCAGGATCCAGCACCTGCCTCCTGCGGTGCTGTCGGTGCGGGTACTCGCCGACAAGCGGATTTTCCTGCTGGTGCTCGGCGAGGCCGGCGTGATCGACAGCCTGCAGCGCGACATGCAGGCCCTGAAAGGCCAGGTGATCATGATACCGGCCTGGCTCTCCGGCAAGCGCGATGCCGCCAGCGAACAGGTGAGCGAACACCGGCAGGCAACGCAGCAGCAGGCCGACCAGCTGTACGCGACGCTGGATGAGCTGGCCAAGGCCCATAACCTGCACGAGGTACTGGGCGATATCGAGCAGATGGAATGGTTTATTACCCATGTGAGCAACCTGCCCGTATCCGAGAATTTCGCCTGGATAACAGGCTGGACCAGCGATGTCAGCCGCAACGATATCCATGACATCCTGGCGCGTGCGTCCATCCGCGCCGTGGTGCATTACCCGGAAGCGCCAATGGGCGTGAGCCCGCCGATGGTATTTCACAATTCCTGGCTGTCGCGTCCCTTCGAGTTCTTTGCAAAATTGCTGGGCGTACCGGCGGCGAACGAGCTCGACCCGTCGATCATGCTGTCGCTCATCGTGCCGGTGATATTCGGTTACATGTTCGGCGACGTCGGCCATGGCCTGGTGTTTACGGTAGCCGGCATAGTCTTACAAAAACGTTGGCCGCTGCTGAGAATACTGATCAGTTGCGGCCTCTCCTCCATGTTTTTCGGCTGGGTGTTCGGCAGCGTGTTTGCCAGCGAACATATTATCCAGCCCCTGTGGGTAAACCCGATACAGCAACCGCTGCCGGTGCTGGCGGCGCCGCTGGCCGGCGGCGTGCTGGTGTTGTTGCTGGGGCTGGCGGCCAGCGGCGTGCAGCAATTCTGGCAGGGGCAGTGGCGGCAGTGGCTGGCCATCGATGCCGCCGTTATCGCCATCTACCTGAGCGTTATCGGCGGGGTGCTCGACGGTCGCGCGTGGGTGATCTTTCCCGTCGGGGTGCTGTGGTATTTCGTGGGCAGCGTAGCGCTGGCCACCGAGTCAGCCCCCAGGGCCATCGCCCACGCCCTTGGCCAATTGGTGGAGAGCGTACTGCAGTTGCTGATCAACACTATTTCCTTTATCCGGGTCGGCGCCTTTGCTCTGGCCCACGCCGGCTTGTCACTGGCGGTAGTCAGCATGGCCAATACCGCCTCCAACCCGGTGGTTACCGCGATCATCCTGGTGCTGGGCAATCTGCTGATTCTGGTACTCGAGGGCCTGGTGGTGTCCATCCAGACCACCAGGCTGGTGCTGTTTGAATTTTTCATCCGCTTTCTCAAAGGCACCGGGCGCATGTTCCAGCCGCTCACAGTGCCAACAAAACCCGCAACCGAAGCAACCAGGAGATAGAAACCATGAGCGCACCATACAAGACGCTGTATGCACTGCTTGCCTTTACCGGCGGCATTGCCCTGCTGGCCGGGACCCTGTTCTGGCTGAGCCCGGCCGTGGCCCAGGAGGCAACGGCCAGGACAGCACTGTCCCCGGAGGTATTGAAGGCGGGTTACTGGGCGGCGGCCCTGGCCACCGGCCTGTCATCGCTGGGCGCCGGCTTCGCGGTGGCCTCGGTGGGCAGCGCCGCTATCGCAGCACTGACCGAAAAGCCCGAGCTGCTGGGCCGGGTATTGATCATGGTCGGTCTTGCCGAGGGTATCGCCATCTACGGCCTGATCGTGTCGATCCTGATCCTCAACGCGTTGCTCTAGCCCCATGGTTGCGCCGGTATTCATAGGTGATGAAGTGACGGCCGCGGGATTTCGCCTCGCCGGGGTGCGCGTGCGCACGCCGCAGGAAGGTGAGCTGGCGGGCGTGCTGGATTGGGCCAACAGCAATACCTCGCTGGTTTACATCACCGCCGAGTACGCCGCCACCCTGGACCATGACCAGCAGTACAGGCTGTTCACCCAGCTGGACCCGCCAGTGGTGGTGATACCTGATATCCGCTCGAACACACCGGTACAGGACCTGGCGACAGAGTTGCGTGCCCAACTGGGGGTGCTGGAGTGAGCAACGAAGCGTCGGTGCCGGGCAGCATCCTCGATGCCCAGGTACAGCGCCTGCTCGATATCGTGCAGGCTTACCAGCAGGAACAATGCGAGGCCCTGCTGAGCGAGGCTCAGCGGGAATCCCAGGGCGTGATCCGGCAGGCCTACCAGCTCGCCCGCAGGAATATGCACGAGGACCTGGAGCTGACGCGCCGGCATATACGCGACACCATGGCCGCTGCCAGGGCGAAGCAACACACGCTGATGATGCAACAGAACCATACTGCGGCATCGAGTTTCCTCGAGCAGTGCTGGCAGGCCCTGCAGCCGAGTTTGTGTGCCAGGTGGCAGCAGCCCGACTGTCGCCGGCAGTGGTTGGCCAAAATACTTGCCACCGCCACAGCGGTGCTGCCCGCCGCGGACTGGCTGATAGAGCACCCCACGGATTTCAGTGCGCAGGAGCAACAACAGTTGCGGGAGCAGGCGCAGGCGCTGGCAGATGTTACACCGGACCTGCGCAGCACACCGGATATCACCGCGGGGATCCGTATCAGTGCCGATGGCGCCAGCGTCGACGGCAGCCTGCACGGACTGCTGTCCGATCGCACCGCGCTCGAGGCCCTGCTGCTGGCGAGCGCATCAGGCAACGGGCTGCGCGTATGAGTGAGGCGAGAATTACATGGATCAGCGGGCCGGTCTTGCGCGCCACTACCGACGATGTGTTCCACATCAACGAAGCGGTATTTGTAGGTGCCAACAGGCTGCTGGGAGAGGTGATCCGCATCGAGCAGAACACCATCGTAGCCCAGGCCTATGAAGATACCAGCGGCCTGCGTCCGGGTGATACTGTGCACGGCGACGGCATGCCCCTGTCGGTGAAGCTGGGACCGGCACTGCTGGGCAATATCTTTGACGGTCTGCTGCGACCGCTCACCCGTGAGCTGGGCGATTACGTGCAGCCGGGCATGAAAGCGCCACCGCCCCAGGTGTTCGAGTTCGCGCCTGCGCTGCAGGCTGGTGAAACCGTGCGCCCGGGCTCGGTACTGGGCAGCGCAACCGGCTCGGGCGGCCTCTCGCAAGCCGTGCTGGTGCCGCCCCATATCAGTGGCACGGTGGTGGAGATCAGCGGGCCTGGTCAATACCAGGATGAACAGACGATTTGTACTGTGCGCGATGAGAGCGGCGCCGAGCAGCCGGTGGCGATGAGTCACCCGTGGCCTATTCGCGAACCGCGGCCTGTCACGCAGCGCCTGCCCACCTCGCGTCCCCTGTTTACGGGGCAGCGCATTCTCGACAGTATTTTCCCGCTGGCCTGTGGCGGGCGTGCGGCCATGCCCGGCGGTTTCGGCACCGGCAAGACCGTGCTGCAGGAAACCCTGTCCAAGTGGTGTGATGCAGACATTATCGTCTATGTGGGTTGTGGCGAACGCGGTAATGAAATGGCGGGTGTGCTGCACGACCTGCCCGCCCTGGAGGACCCGCGCACCGGGCGGCCACTGATGGAGCGCACCCTGATTATCGCCAACACCTCCAATATGCCGGTGGCGGCCCGCGAGGCCAGTATTTATACCGCCGTCACTGTAGCCGAGTATTTCCGCGACCAGGGCCTGCGGGTGTCATTGATGGCCGACTCCACCAGCCGCTGGGCCGAGGCGCTGCGGGAGGTGTCCGGTCGATTGGGCGAGATTCCCGGCGAGGCGGGCTACCCGGCTTACCTCAGCAGCCGGCTGGCGGATTTTTACGAACGCGCAGCAAATGTGCGCACCCTGGGTGGCGAGCACGGCTCCCTGAGTATCATCGGGGCGGTGAGCCCGCCCTCTGCTGACTTTTCCGAACCGGTCACCACCCATACCAAGCGTTATGTGCGGGTGTTCTGGGCACTGGACTCCACCCGGGCCCAGGCCCGTTTCTACCCCGCCATTCATCCCCTGCAATCCTACTCGGGCGATATCGGCGACCTGGTGGATTTCTGGCAGGAGCACAACCACCCGCACTGGCCCGAGCAGCGCCGCCGGTTCCTGACCCTGCTCGCAGAGCAGACCCGGCTGGAACGCATGGCACGGATCGTCGGCAAGGATGCGCTGCCGCCCCGCCAGCAGCACATCCTGTTGTGCGCCGAACTGGTCAGCGACGGCTTCCTGCGGCAGTCGGCATATTCCGAGATCGATCGCTATTGCTCGCCGGCGCGGCAGGCCCGGATGATGCAGTTACTGACCCGGTTTATTGAACTGTCCGAGCAGGCCATCGAGCAGAAAGTGGAGTTTGAACGCATTAATACCCTGCCGATTCTGCGGCGTTTACGGCGCATGAACGAAGACATAGGCGAACAGGACATGGAGCAGTTTGAGACATTGCGTACCGATATGGAAAACGCGTTTGCCGCGCTGACAAAGCAGGTGCCCGGCCGTGTTGGTTGATGTTCGCAGCCATGGCACTGCCACGCAGATAGAGGGCCCGCTGTTATTCCTGCGCCGGAATATCGATGTCGGACTCAATGACGCCGTTGAAATCATCGATGCCCGGGGCCGCAAGCGCCTGGGTCGTATCGCAACCTTGGATGATGACAGCATGATCGTCGAGGTGCTCGAATCCACCAGCGGCCTGTCGCTGGCAGATACCACAGTGCGGTTCATGGGCGAGGCCCTGCATTTTGGCGTGGGCCCCGACCTGCTGGGGCGGATACTCGACGGCGTCGGCCGGCCGCTGGATGGAGGACCCCCGGTCTCTGCAAGCCGGCGCCTGCGCATCGACGGGGCGGCAATCAACCCGGCTGCCCGCGAGTATCCCCGGGATTTCATCGAGACCGGCATCTCCTCCATCGATTTGATGAACAGCCTGGTACGGGGCCAGAAATTGCCGATATTCTCCGGTAGCGGTCTGCCCCACGACCGCCTCGCAACCGAGATCGCCCGCCACGCCAAACTGCTGGGCGAGGAGGCGGGCAGTTTCGCGGTGGTGTTCGTGGCGATCGGTGTCTCGTATGACATCGCCGAACAGTTCCGGCGCGCCATGGAAAACAGCGGCGCGCTGGAACATACCGTGCTGTTCCTCAACCTGGCGTCTGACTCCAGCACCCAGCGCCTGCTTGCGCCGCGCTATGCGCTGACTGCGGCAGAGTACCTGGCCTACAGCGAGGATCGCCACGTGCTGGTGATCATGACCGACATGACCAACTACTGCGAGGCCCTGCGCGAGGTGTCCGCCAGCCACGGTGAGATACCCAGCCGCAAGGGCTATCCCGGCTATATGTACTCCGACCTGGCCACCCTGTTTGAGCGGGCCGGCTGCATCATGGGCAAAGCCGGCACCCTCACCCAGCTGCCCATTCTCACCATTCCCTCGGACGATATTACCCACCCCATCCCGGACCTCACCGGCTATATCACCGAGGGGCAGATCGTGCTCGACCGTGAGTTGGACCGGCGCGATATCTACCCGCCGATACGGGTATTGCCCAGTTTGTCGCGGCTGATGAAAGACGGTACCGGCAAGGGCTTTACCCACGACGACCACCCGGCGCTCGCCAACCAGTTATACGCGGCCTACGCCCGGGCCATGCACGTGCGGGTGCTGGCCAGCATCATGGGCAGTGAAGGCTTATCGGACCACGATCGATTGTTCCTGGAATTTGGCGATCGCTTCGAGCAGGAGCTGTTGCAGCAGGACAGCGCCCGCAGCCTGGCGCAGAGCATGGAGATCGGCTGGGGTCTGTTACAGCAGATACCGGTGCTGGAACTGACCCGGCTGAGCGATGAGCAGATCAAGCGCCATATCAGGGCCCAGCCGCTTAACCCGGAACAGGAAGGCGAAGATGCTGGCCAATGACGAGGCACCCACCCGCTCAGCCATCCTGCAGATGCGGGAGGAGCACGAGGTGGTGCTGGAGGCCTACGATTTCCTGGATGAAAAGCGCCTGTTGCTGGCGGCTGAACTGCTGCGTCAGCTGGGCCGCTACGAGGAGCTGCTCGGGCAGTACGACAGCGTGAGCGAACGCGCCCAGCGGATGCTGGTGGCAACGATCCGCCGCCATGGCCTGCAGGGAGCACAGGTATACCCGGGTTGCTACCTGCAGGATGCTGAACTGCGCGCCACGACCCGAATGTTCATGGGTGTAAAGCTGGTGGAAACCGCGCTGCAGCTGCCCGGCGAGTGCGGCCCCGGCCCCATCTGCCAGCCCTCCCCGGAGGCGGAACAGTGCCGGCGGGAGTTCCTGGAGCTGGCCAGCCTCGGCGCCGTGCTGGC
>JAHEBL010000041.1:24914-29327 GCA_024642265.1 Haliea sp.
AGGGGCGGACAAAGGGCCAGGGAGCAGCCGGCCACATTGCGCACGATCAGTCCATTGTCCTGGCATAGTTGGGTGGCGCGCTTGGCCATATCCGTGGCGGGTGCCCGGGTGCTCTTGTCGTCTACCAGTTCCACCGCGGCGATGAGGCCGGCACCGCGTACTTCACCCACCCGCTCGTGTTCACGCAGCGGCGCGAGCCGGCCCTGCAGGTATTCACCCATTGCCGCCGCGTGGTCGTACAGCTTGTCACGCTCATAGATTTCGAGCGTCTTCAGCGCAGCGGCGCAGGCCACGGGGTGACCCGAGTAGGTATAACCGTGACCGAATACGCCTACCTTCGCACTGGGCTCCCGCATCGCCTCATATATGTCGCCGCGTATTACCGAGGCGCTGATGGGGTAGTAGGCCGAGGACAGCTGCTTGGCAAACGTCATCTGGTCCGGCTCGCGGATGTTCATGGTTTCGCAGCCGAACAGTTTGCCGGTGCGACCGAAGCCGGTGATGACCTCGTCGGCCCAGAACAGGATGTCGTACTTGTCCAGGATGGCCTGCACCTTTTCGTAGTAACCCGCCGGCGGCACGATCACACCGCTGGCCCCGGTGATGGGCTCGGCGATAAAGGCGGCGATGGTCTCGGGACCCTCCGCCAGGATCAGCTTTTCCAGGTTGCCGGTAATGCGCTCAACAAAGGCCGCCTCGGTCTCATTTTCCTGTGCCCCGCGGTAGTAGTGCGGGTGGTCGGTGCGCAGGATGCCCAGCGCCGCCAGCGGGGCGTCGAAGTGGGCCAGGTTGGCGGGCAGGCTGGTCAGCGAGCCCGCGGCTACTGTCACACCGTGGTAGGCGCGCTCGCGGGTGATGATCTTGTGTTTCTCCGGTTTTCCGATCACGTCAAAGTAATAGCGCAGCAGCTTGATGTGGGTGTCATTGGCATCGGAACCCGAGTTGCCGAAAAAGACCTTTGCATCGCGCACCGGCACCATGGCGGCCAGCTTGTCTGCCAGATCGATACCGGGCTGATGGGTCTTGCCGCTGAACATGTGGGTAAAAGACAGCTTCGTCAGCTGCCCGGCGATGCATTCGATGAGCTCGCGGTTGCCGTAACCAAGGCCTGTGCACCACAATCCGGCCATACCCTCGAGATACTGTTTGCCCTGGTTGTCGTATACGTAAACGCCTTCACCGCGTTCGATAAGCAACTGCTCGGTAGCCATCAGGTTGGTGGTGGGGTAAATCACTGCTGACATAATCGAACTCCCGATATAAGGTAATGTACTGCACGGTCTGGCAGGTGCATTCCGGCCCGCCTCGCCCGCTTGTCGTCGCAGTGGCAGGCCGGTTGCGATGCGCTCAGTTTATATCTTGTTGTTATCACCACAATCTAAATATTTTCAATGTTATGGCGATCAGGCGAAACCGGATGCAGGGCAACACAGTGACAATCGACGATATCAGGGCCGCAGCCACCCGCATCGCGCCCTACGTGCACCGCACCCCGGTGATGTCCAGTCGGCTGATCAACGCCGAGGCCGGTTGCGACATTTATTTCAAATGCGAAAACCTGCAGAAAGTCGGGGCGTTCAAAGCCCGCGGTGCCCACAACGCGGTACTGTGCCTGGCGCCGGAACAACTGGCCAGAGGGGTGGCCACCCACTCATCGGGTAACCACGCCGCCGCGCTGGCGCTGGCGGCCAGCCACTTCAATGTGCCTGCCTATATCGTCATGCCGGAAAATGCCCCTGCCAGCAAGGTGGCTGCCGTGCGCGCCTACGGTGGGGAGATCACCTTTTGCGAGTCCACCCAGGCGGCGCGGGAGAGCACGCTGGAGGCATTGTGCGCACGCACCGGCGCCAGTTTTATTCCGCCCTACGACCACCCCGACGTCATTGCCGGCCAGGGCACTGCCGCGCTGGAACTGGTGGAGCAGATCGACCCGGCACCGGACTTCCTGATTGCCCCGGTGGGCGGCGGCGGCCTGCTCGCCGGTTGCGCCGTGGCCAGCAAGGCGCTGCTGCCTGGCACTCTGGTGATCGGTGCCGAGCCGGCCGGGGCGGACGATGCGATGCGCAGCTTCAGGACTGGCCAATGGCAGCCGCAGCTGGCGCCCGATACGGTAGCCGATGGCCTGCGCACCGCCCTGGGCCAACTCAACTTTCGGCTGATCCAGCAGCATGTGGACGATATCCTCAGTGCCGATGATCTGGCTATTATTCGCGCTACCCGCCTGGTCTGGACCCGTATGAAGTTGATTGTAGAGCCCTCGGCGGCGGTGGGCCTGGCGGTGGTGCTCAGCCATCCACAGCGCTTTGCCGGCAAGCGCGTGGCAATCGTGTTCAGCGGTGGTAACGTCGATATCGACAGGCTGCCCTGGTAGGCAATGGGATGGCCCCCTCCTCACCCTGCCATTTCAGAGTCGATGCGCCTGAATTTGCCCGGGGCAACACCGGTCCTGGTAAAATTGCCGCTTATGCGAATTATGGCGGTCTGAGCCGCTGCGTTGAACCCATTTGGGGTAAACCATGTATTGATCGCACAACATCGCGCTCCTAGTATTTCTTCAGGATACATAAAAACCACTTATCTGCAGCACATAGTGCAGCAAGGAGAGTGTCATGGGCGCTACACAAACCGAGAATCTGCGGAAGGTCGCTGAGGGGCTGATACTGACCGATGCCCACAAGCACATCCTGGCCCACAGGCTGACCCGCAAACTGGCCGCCAGGCTGCAGGGTAGTATCACCGTCTCCGAAATGCTTGAGTTCATCGACGTCGCCATGTGCGATTTACAACCCGCCGCCGAAGTAATGGTGATATCCGAGGATTCCTACCGGGACAACCGCGTCGTCAAAATCGCGTAGAATTGCGATGGATGTCGTGAGGAAAGGCGCCTCCGGCTGGCTTACCCCCCCAAAAAACTGGAAATATTGTCAATAATTTCAGTGCATTAATGAGCATCTGTGATAAATTACAGTAAGTCCAGGCTTGAGAGAACCGCGAGCGAGCGGCTAAAGCCTGGTGTTGTTGATGACGTGACGGGGTGTTTACGGGGGAACACTAATGAAAATGCCAGCCATAACCGGGCTTGTTCTGGCGTCTCTGCTGTCTGTCAGCCTGTCCCAGGCCCAGAGCCTCAGGGGCTCGCCTGCCTCTATCGACAAGCAGTACCGTACCGCAGTTGCTTACGGCTACACCTTCGTGAACAACGCGCGCTCGGTGAAGGATTATGTCAATCCCCAGCAGCTGGTGAGAGTAAACCCGGATCGGCACCTGGAATTGCACGACGTCTCTTTTCCCTATGCTGTACCCGCAACCAGGCAGTTTTTGCTCCAGCTCAGCCAGCAGTACCACAACAGCTGTGGTGAGAAGCTCACCGTGACCAGCCTGTTGCGGCCCAGGGATCGCCAGCCTCGCAATTCTGTAGAACGCTCTGTCCACCCGGCCGGCATGGCTATCGATTTGCGTGTACCCTCCAGCAGGAAGTGCCGGCTCTGGCTTGAAAATACCCTGCTTGCCATGGAGAAACAGCATGTCGTGGACGTAACCCGTGAACGCCGCCCACCCCACTACCACGTGGCGGTGTTTGCCAGGGATTCCGGATCGGGAGATGCCCGCGGCAGCGGGGTTTATGTCGTCAGTCGCGGCGATACGCTTTCACGCATTGCAGCCAGGACCGGGGTGCCGATTCCCCAACTGCGCGCGGCCAATGGTTTGCGTGGCGACATGATCAAAGCGGGTCAGAAACTGCGCTTACCGACAACCGTGACGCTGGCCAGCGCCGCCAAGGGACAAGCGTCCGCCGGGCAGGAAATCACGTATCTCGTCAATCGTGGCGATACCCTTTGGCAGATCGCCAATCGCTACGGTACCAGCGTTGAAAAACTGCGCCAGTCAAACAGAAACGCCGGTGATTCCCTGCAAGTGGGGCAGGTGTTGCGGATCTCCAAGGGTTAGCATCTCTTATTGAGTGTCGGGTACCGCCTGCTGCAATGTTCTCCGAGGTGCCTGGTGGCCCCGGAATTGTGACGGCCATGCCGCACAGCGCCTTACCGGTACCCAAAAATTTGCTAACGTCCCCGGCTGTCAATATTCGTCAAACATCCGCTGGATTTGCCGGGGATCCCTGGTCTTGAGCAGTGCGAGCTGAAATAAAATACGGGCCTTTTGCGGGTTGAGGTCCCGGGCGGCGACAAACCCCGGCTTGTCATCATCAACCTCTACATTGCGTTTTACTATTCCCTTGCCAACCCGGGATGAGCAAACGACCACCATTCCCTTCTTGGCCAGCGCGGCGAGTGCGTCCAGGGCGGGGGCAGTCATATTGCCGCTCCCGCTCCCGTTCCCGACGCCGGCGACGACGATTCCTTTGGCTCCGGCCTGTGCCGCTGCTTTTATCAAAGTGTCAGCCGGGCTGCCGTG
>JAHEBL010000149.1 GCA_024642265.1 Haliea sp.
GAGCGCGGCCAGAAGCCGGCTCTGCGGCTGGCACATTATTGCTGCGAGTTGGCGGAGGAAGCCCGGTTCGGCGGTGACCCCGGGGCGGCGCGCCAGCTGCTGCAGGACGCGCTGGCTCACGACAAGCTCTGCGTCCGCGCCTCCATGCTGTCAGGCCAGCTGGAATATGACGCCGGTCGCTATCGGGAGGCGGTGCAGGCACTGCAGCGCGTGCGTGTGCAGGATCCCGATTTCCTGCCCGTAACCATTGACCTGTTGCGCAAGTGTCACGACAAGCTGGGCGATCAGCAGTCACTGCGTGCCTACCTGCTGGAATGCCTGGCCGTGCGGCCCACGCCAGGGCTGGTGGCGGCCGTTGCCCAGGACATGGCAGGTGCCGATGGCGCTGCCGCGGCGAGCGGGTTTCTTGCGGAGCAATTGCTCAGGCACCCCTCACTGGGCGGTTTGTCGCAGTTGATTGATCTGCAGCTGGAGGCCACCGAAGGAAAGTCCCGGGAGGATTTTGCGATGCTGCAGAACCTGGCCCGCAGCCTGGTGGCCAGCCGCCCGTCCTATCGCTGCGGCCACTGTGGTTTTGCCGGCAAGCACCTGCACTGGAACTGCCCCGGCTGTAAACACTGGGGCAGCATCAAGGCCATCGACGGGCCCGGGGCTGCCTAGCACAACTGTCAACGTAAACGGGACCAATATGGATACACCTGTGATAGTCGCCCTGGATTACCCTTCGGCCGAGCCGGCGCTGGCCCTGGTGGCGCAACTGTCGCCGCAGCTGTGTCGGCTCAAGGTCGGCAAGGAGCTGTTCACCCGCAGTGGTCCGGCGCTGGTGGAAAAACTGCAGCACCAGGGGTTTGACGTTTTTCTCGATCTCAAATTTCACGATATTCCCAACACGGTCGCAGCCGCTGTAAGCGCCGCGGCGGACCTCGGCGTGTGGATGGTCAACGTTCATGCCAGTGGAGGGCGTCGCATGATGGAAGCCGCCTCTGCCGCGCTGCAGGGCAGGGCGCACAGGCCATTGTTGATCGGCGTTACCGTGCTCACCAGCATGACAGACGCGGACCTGGCGGAGCTGGGTTACAGCGAGTCGGCGGCTGAGCGTGTACAGAGACTGGCGGCGCTGACCGCCGACTCTGGCCTGGATGGGGTGGTCTGCTCGGCGCTGGAGGCCCCGGCACTGCGCCAGGCCAGGGGCGACGGCTTCTGCCTGGTGACGCCGGGTATTCGACTGGCCGGGGACGCACCGGGAGACCAGCGACGGGTAGTCACCCCGGCTGATGCTGTTGCAAAGGGCGCGAACTACCTGGTTATCGGGCGTTCGATTACCGGTGCCGCGGACCCGTTGGCCGCACTGGAAAGAGTTCACACGGAACTCGCCCAGGCCCTGTAAAATCAAATGCGGCCAGGGCGCCGCCCGCGTCGATCCCCGCTGCTAGAATTCTCCACGGTACGGATGCCTGCACGGATGCAGCACGTCAAATGGAGATGACATCATGACCTATTCATACTTGTTGGACAGATATTCCCGGCTTGCGACGACAGTCGGGCACAGCTTTTTCACCGGACGGTTGCCCGCAGCCGTCCTCCTGGCACTGGCACTGTCGGCAGGTATCCTGCCCGGCAGTGCCAGTGCGGTATACGCGCAGGACAAGGCGCCGCCGCCAACCGTGGCAGCGGTCAATATCAACAAGGCGGACGCCGCCACCCTGGCTTCCGCCCTCAAGGGTGTGGGTACCTCCCGGGCGCAGGAGATTGTGCGCTACCGGGAGGCCTACGGGCCTTTCACATCGGTGGATGAACTGGCCGATGTGAAAGGCATCGGCAAGTCCACACTCGACGACAACCGCACAAGAATTACACTGGAATAAGGCAGCCGCATCCGTATCATGAGGGGGCTTCTGCCCCCTTTCCTTATTTGACGGCGACCTTACCGAGTGAAATGTCTTGTTACCGGAGCTTCCGGCTATATCGGGCGCCACCTTTGCGAGCAACTGCTCGCCCGCGGTGACTCGATCACAGCCCTGAGCAAAACGGGCGCATCCCTGCCGGACGGTACCGGAACCACCGCAATAGATCTTGCCCGGACCATGCCGCAACGCGAGCTGCTCGAGGGTGTCGACGTGGTGTTCCACCTTGCGGGTATCGCGCACCAGCAAGCCCCCGCGGCCGCCTATCGGGAGCTGAACGAGCTGGCAACCCTGCAGCTGGCGCGCTTGTCGGCGGCCGCGGGTGTGCCCAATTTCGTATTCCTGAGCAGCGTCAAGGCCATGGGGCCGGCGACGGACGGCAGTGAGCGCGCTGAGCAGGATTGTAGCGCCCCGGCAGATCCCTATGGCTGGTCCAAGTGGAGTGCGGAGAACGCCCTGCAGGCGGAGTTTTCCCGGGGCCCCATGGGGGTGGTGATGCTGCGGCCGGCACTGGTGTACGGGCCGGCGGCCAAGGGTAACCTGGCCCTGCTTGCGAAGGGGGTGCGGGCGGGGCTGCCCCGACCACCCGCACTGGGAGCCCGCTCCATGGTGTCAGTGTCCGACCTGGTGGAGCTGCTGTGCGAGGTCGGCAGGGAGCCTGTCCCCGGTGTGCGGACTTTTATTGCATGCGATGGCGAGCATTACAGCACCCGCTTCATTTACGACCAGTTGCGACTGGCACAGGGCCGGCCGGTCGGCCGCGCCTGGCTGCCGACCGTGGGCTGGCGCCTGGCTGCGGCGCTGCTGGACATGCGGGCGGGTGACAAGGGTGAAGCCACGTTTGAGAAGTTGTTTGGCACCGAACTGTACAGCAACCGTGCGGTGCTGGCAGCAACGCGCTGGCGACCGCGCCTGCGACTCCAGGACGTCGCAGCAAAGATAATGGCACCCGGGGGTGAGAGGGCGTGATCACGGCAGTGCTGGTCACCCTGGCGGCCTCGATCCTGCTGTGCGGCCTCTACCTGCAGCTCGCACTGCGCTGGCAGATTGTGGCTACTCCCGATGCCCGCAGCTCCCACCATGTGCCGACTCCCCATGGTGGCGGGGCGCCGATGCTGCTGGCGTTCACTCTCGGCCTGCTGGTCGCCGCAGCGCTGTTGGGCTCCTGGGCGCCCGGCTACCTGGTTCTGGCGGGGCTTGCCATGCTGCTTATGCTGCTGGGTATTGCCGACGACCTGTGGAGCCTGTCGGTGCCGTTGCGCTTTGGCGCCTATGGCCTCAGTTGCCTGGCCGCCGCCTGGTACCTGCTGCCGCTGCCAGCAATGGGCGGCCCGCTGTGGGGGGTGGTGCTGGTAGCGGGGGTGGCGCTGGCGATGCTGTGGCTGGTCAACCTGTACAATTTCATGGATGGTATCGACGGTATCGCAGCTATCCAGTGCCTGCTCGCCTGCAGTGCGGCGGCGTTGCTGTCGTGGCGTACGGGTGGCTATGAGTACGCCCTGTTCTGCCTGCTGCTGGCGGCCAGCCAGCTGGGTTTCCTGGTCTGGAACTGGCCGCCCGCGCGTCTTTTCATGGGCGATGCGGGCAGTATTCCCACGGGCTTCCTGCTGGCGGGTCTTGCCCTGTCGGGGGCCGTGAGCGGACAGCTGAGCCTGGCCTGCTGGCTGGTGTTGCTCGCGGCATTCATCACCGATGCCAGCTGGACTCTGTGCTGGCGCCTGGTAACCGGCCAGGCAGTCACCAGGCCCCATCGCCTGCACGCCTACCAGCGGCTCAGTCGCCGCTGGGGTTCCCACCTGCGGGTGGACATGGCCCTGGCCGGCATGATCTGCGGCTGGTTGCTGCCGCTGGCGTGGATGGCGCAAATCTACCCCCACTATGCATTTTTGTTGGTAATTTTGGCATATCTTCCGCTGCTGGTTGGCATGGCGAAAACAAGGCCCGTAGCGTAAAATCCACCGCCTCGGGCGTTGCATTTTCACGCAGCAGCTGCCCACGAAGGCAATCAGAATACTGGGAGGCGATTTGCTGAATCGTGTTGGCAGATTTACATCGCGATCCACCGCAGGCCTGATCGGCAGCCTGCGGGACGCCCTCGAGAAATTGATCCAGCTGCCCCGCAATATCAAGCAGGCCTGCCTGCTCGGCCTCGACATGGTCTTTGTCGCCTCCGCCATGTGGCTGGCGGTGGCGATTCGTTACGGTCATACGCATTTCCACCTGGGTCCGGTGGAGTACGCCTGCGGCGCGGTTACGGTGCTGCTCAGCGCGATTGTCTTCCTGCGACTGGGCCTGTACCGGGCAGTCATTCGCTTTATGGGGCAACAGGCCATCTGGGCGGTGCTTACCGCGGTGAGCTATTCCACGCTGATCCTGGCGGCCACGGTATTCTTCTGCAAGGCGGGCGTACCGCGTTCCATGCCGTTTATTTATTTCGCGCTGGCCCTGCTGGGCGTCGGCGGTACCCGCCTGACCGTGCGCGCCTATTACCAGGCCAAACTCCGCTCCCTGTCGGAGAACGTGATTATCTACGGCGCCGGTGAATCGGGTCGCCAGTTGCTCACCGCATTGCACCAGGGTGATCAGTACCGGGTAGTGGTATTTGTCGATGACGACAGCAATCTGCAGCGCTCGGTCATCAATGGCCTGCAGGTGGCCCGCCCCGACGAGCTGGAACAGCTGGTGGCCCAGCACGACATCACCCAGGTGCTGCTGGCCATTCCCTCCGCCTCCTCCGAGCGGCGCAAGGAGATTATCAACTCGCTTGTCGGGCTGCCGGTATATGTGCGTACCGTGCCCCGTATCAATGAGCTGGTATCGGGCCAGGCCAGTGTCAACCAGATACAGGACATCAGTCTGGATGACCTGCTGGGGCGCGACGCGGTGCCACCGCACCCCGAGCTGATCGATCGCTGCATCACTGACAAGGTGGTGATGGTGACGGGTGCCGGCGGCTCCATCGGTTCGGAGCTGTGTCGCCAGATCCTGCTGTCGGGACCGCGGGAGCTGCTGCTGCTGGATAACTCCGAGTACGCGCTGTACAACATCGAGCGCGAGCTGCGGGAGCTGATGGCCGGCTCCGGGCGCGAGGTGGAGCTGGTAGCCCTGCTGGGCTCGGTGCAGGACCAGCGGCGCCTCGAGAGCATCTATCGCACCTTCAGCGTACAGTCGGTTTACCACGCGGCGGCCTACAAGCACGTCCCCATGGTGGAGCACAACATCGCGGAGGGGGTGGCAAACAACGTCTTCGGCACCTGGCACGCCGCCGAGGCGGCCCGCAAGGCCAATGTGGAGACCTTCGTGCTGGTATCCACTGACAAGGCGGTGCGCCCGACCAACATCATGGGCGCCTCCAAGCGTTTCGCGGAAATGATTCTGCAGGGCCTGGCACAGCAGGACACTAAAACGCGCTTCTGCATGGTGCGTTTCGGCAATGTGCTTGGCTCCTCCGGCTCCGTGGTGCCCCTGTTTCGTGAGCAGATTGAAAACGGGGGCCCGGTGACGGTTACCCATCCCGAGGTGTCGCGCTATTTCATGAGCATTGCCGAGGCTGCCCAGCTGGTGCTGCAGGCCAGCGCCATGGGCACCGGTGGAGACGTTTTTGTACTGGATATGGGCGAACCGGTGCGCATTGTCGACCTTGCCCGGCGCATGATCCGTCTCAGCGGCTACGAGATGGACCACGACACCCATGTCGGCGAGCATATCAACATCGAGTTTATCGGCCTGCGCCCGGGGGAGAAGCTGCACGAGGAGTTGTTGCTCGGCACAAATGTGACCGGGACCGGCCACCCCATGATCATGCGGGCGGAGGAAGAGTGTCTTTCCTATAACAGGATACGCAAGCTGCTGCAGGAGCTTGATCACTACTGTGACACGATGGACTGTGTCGGTATCACCTCTGTGCTGAATACGGCGGTCAGCGGTTTTGGTGATCACGAGGTGCGTTACGATCACCTGTGGAAAAAACAGGGAGCGCTCGCTTTGCAGGCTGCCACAGCGGTGCAGGCTGGCGCCTCAAACGTCAAGGAGCTGTTCCCCGACAAGTCCTGAATAAAGCCCCGTTTTACCCTTACCCGCAAACTATTTCAGCCAAGGAACCCACATGATTCATTTCGACGTCTTTAATGGTGATGCCGACGGCATTTGTGCCCTGACCCAGTTGCGGAATGCGGAACCCAGGGAGGCCGAGCTGGTCACGGGCGTCAAGCGCGATATCAACCTGCTGGACCGGGTGGAGGCAGCTGCCGGCTCCCGGGTGACGGTACTGGACGTGTCGCTGGACAAGAACCGGGCCGGCCTCGAGCGGGTCCTGGCGGCGGGGGCGGAAGTGTTTTACTGTGACCATCACTTCGCCGGAGACATACCCCAGAGTGACCGGCTGCAGGCGGTCATCAATACCGCTCCGGACGTCTGCACCAGCATCCTGGTAAATGAGCACCTCAATGGCGCTTTCCGTGAGTGGGCCGTGGTGGGCGCCTTCGGCGATAACCTGCAGGACAGCGCCCGGCGCATTGCCCGACCACTGGCCCTTGATGAAGCCCGTCTGCAGCAACTCGAGAACCTGGGCATTTATATCAATTACAACGGCTATGGCTCCAAGCTCGCGGACCTGCATTTTGAGCCGGCCGAGCTGTACCGCCTGGTCAGCCCCTATGCCAGCCCCTTTGACTTCATGAGTGACGGCCGCGCGCATTTTGCAAAGCTGGAACAGGGTTACCAACAGGATATGGCGAGCGCCGAGTCGCTGGCGCCGGAGTACAAGGATGCCGCGGTGGCGCTCTTCATGCTGCCTGACGAGCCCTGGGCGCGGCGCGTCAGCGGCGTTTACAGTAATGACCTGGCCAACAGTGATCCCGGCCGTGCCCACGCCGTTCTGACCACCAAGGC
The DNA here is from genome assembly GCA_024642265.1 of Haliea sp. Taxonomy (GTDB): domain Bacteria; phylum Pseudomonadota; class Gammaproteobacteria; order Pseudomonadales; family Halieaceae; genus JARRPM01. The sequence continues at coordinate 6,795 of JAHEBL010000149.1, forward strand.
CAACGGCTGTTACCTGGTTTCCGTCAGGGCGCCGCTGGACAACAAGACCGGTGCCGATGAACTGTGCATGAAGTTTCCCACGGGCGGCGGCCGTAAGGCAGCGGCCGGCGTGAATGATCTTCCCGCCGACATGCTGCAGGAATTCATCGATACTTTCGCTGCCTTCTACGCCGGAAACTGAGCCGCCCGCGCCGGGCGTCCCTCGCGAGTATCTGGTTGAACCGGGAGAACACCGCCATGGATTGGGATGACCTGAAAGTGTTCCTGGCCCTGAGCCGCAAGGGCTCGGCTCGCGGTGCGGCCCAGCAACTCGGGGTCAGCAATTCCACTATCACCCGGCGCCTGGACGATATGGAGCGCAAACTGCAGGCGCACCTGTTTGATCGCACCCCCGACGGTTATCGGATGACCGTCGCGGGGGAGCAGGTATTGCCCACCGCCGAGCACGTGGAGGAACTGGTGCTTGGGGTGGAGCGCAAGATAACCGGCGGCGACCAGGAGCTGCAGGGCAGCATCCGGCTCACGCTGCCGCCGGCGGGCAGCCTGGGATTCCTGGTCAGCCGCATCGCCCGCTTTGCCGAGCAGTACCCGGGCATCGACCTGGAACTCACATCGAGCCTGGACGCGGCAGACCTGAGCCGGCGCGAAGCCGATATCGCC
>JAHEBL010000150.1 GCA_024642265.1 Haliea sp.
CCCTCTTCGGGCAGGGCCTGCGGGTTTGGCAGTGTGTTCGCCGCAGCGCATGTATGCCAGCCACACTCGGGTACGTCGATCACGGTCAGGCCGTTGCCCGGATCAAACTCGGTTACCGAGGCGGGACCCGTAAGCCAGTGGGCCGGGTTGAATGTTTCGAACAGGAGCCGGGTCCAGCGTCCCGGCTTCTTGCTGCCGTCCCGGCTTACCCGCGGGCGACTCTTCCTGTTTTTCTCCGGCATACTATTCATCATCTTGAGAAATTCCGGCGAGTTCTCCTCGGACAGGGCCACCGCGGTGCCGATCACGATCTCGTCGAACTGTTGCGGGCTGTAATACCTGCGCAGCTCCAGGAGGGCCCATTCCATCTCGCGCACGAAATTTCCATAGCGCTTGCGCCACTTCTCCCGGGGGGAGTCCAACAACCTGATCTGTTCCCGTCGGGATTTAATTTCCGTGTAGTCCCGATTTACCTGGGCCGGATCGCCTGACAGCCTGAGGATGGGAACAAAGGTATGACTGATGATAGGCATGGCCTTTTTCACGAGCATGGAGTTGGACATCCACATATCGATCCAGGCCTGGGGGCCCCAGTGGTAGTAGAGGCCGTGTGATCCCGCCCTGGCAGCTCGACCGCCGGGCCGGTCGCTGGCAATAATGCCGCTATCGGTCATCTGTAAGCTCCTAGTTCGTCAGGCGCAGGGTGATACCATAGGTGGCCTCTGGCCCTACCACCCCGGCGTAACCTCCAATGGTGGGAATATCCAGGCCAAACACGTAGTACTCTTCGTCCAGCATGTTGCGGCCCCATACCGTTACTTCCCAACGCCGGTCCTGGCTGGCCAATCCCAGACGCAAGTTGACAATATTCACCGCGTCGTTCTTGAGGTGTGGATCCAGGTCCTCTTCAAGAAAGTATTCGTCAATATAGCTGTATTCGAGCCGCAGCATCGCCATCAGGTCCGTGCCGAGGTCCTTGTCGTACTGGATATATGAGCTCACATTCCACTCGGGCGCATTGGCCAGCGGTTTACCCTTCAGGTCCTGAGTGCAATTGCTGGATGTGCCGGGCGAACCGGTCTGGGCACCCTGGACAATATAGTATTGATAGAATGCCTGATCTACCGTGCACTGGCCGTTGTCGAAGGACCCGTACTCCGCCTTGTTATAGCCGACGGCCGTTCCGAGTACCAGGTCCGCAGCGGGGGCAAATAATAGCTCGAGCTCAGCGCCATAGCTCTCCAGGTTACCGGCATTGGTTACGCGCACCGAGGAGCCGTCGAAAGTCTGTGATTGGAAGTCCTCGTAATCGACGTAGAACAGCGTGCCATTGAACTGCACTCGCCTTTCGCCCCAGCTGGTCTTCCAGCCCAATTCGTAATTGGTGGCGGTTTCCTCATCGAACTCGCCGTCGGAGCCAACGACCTCACGTCGCTGGTTGAACCCGCCGGACTTGAACCCGCGGCTGATCAGTCCGTAGGTCATTACGTCGGGGTCGAAAAAGTAGCGCAGGTTCAAGGAAGGGGAGACATCAGAATCACTGCGGGTCGAATCATAAAAAACATCCGGGCCGGCGATTGGTGGCAGGTCGAGGTTAGTCGTCGGATCGGTGATTTGGGAGCCATCGCGCTGTTTTTCTTCGTAGGTGTAGCGCATCCCCAGCGTGGCGCTAAGTTTTTCGCTGTAGTTCCACACAAGTTGCCCGAAGGCAGCCAGGCTGGTGGTCCTGTAGTCGTTGATATCGGTGTTGACCGAACCGTCAGGAAAAAATGTGCCCAGGGTGATGTCGCCGATGATCCGGACATTATTCACCAGGTCCGGCCGCTCCGAAAAAGTCCCCACCGAATCGAATTTCGAGTAGTAGGCGTACAGGCCTCCCAGGTAATCAAAGGTTTCACCCCCGGGTGAGGTGAAGCGCAGCTCGGAAGAGTACTGGTCCAGTTCCACGTCTGTAGTCGATTCCACCGCATTGTAGGCTGTGAAATCGCCGTCGAAAGCGCTTTTGGACTCATAGTGGCGCCAGGCGTTGATGAAAGTGAGGGCGCCACCTGCAGCCAACTGCCGGTTCCATTCCGCCGTCACCCCCCCGATCTCGACATTGTTACTGACGTCGCTGTCGAACCAGTAATTGTCACCGAAAGGATCAGCTTCAGGTGGTTTCATCCCGCTTGAGTCTTCGAACGCGGTGTATGCCAGGATGGGTTTGCCGGCGGCATTGAGTCCCAGCGCTGCCTGCAATTCGGCGGATGGGATATTGGTTGAAGGGGAGTTCAGGGTGGACAGCCCGTTGTAGTCCATGACCGCAAAGGCACAGCAGTCGGTATCTTCCTTGGTATAGTCCAGGGAAATCAGGAATTCTCCGTAATCGCTGGCGCGGTTGTTTCCCTCCAGGTCGAGAAGCATCCTGGCTCGCCCTCCCCACTTGTTGGCGTCGTTTACGCCCTGCCCCGTATAGTCGTTTTCAAAGCGGTGGTCACCATCTACGCCGAACCCGGTCAGCCGCAATGCGTGACCGGTGTCGCCCAACGGAACGTTGACCATGCCGCGCAGTTCGAGTTGCTCGTGGTTATCGTAGGTCACCTCGGCCATGGACTCGAAGTTCGCGACGGGCGGGTTGGTCAGGATACTGATCGCGCCGGCAGAGGTGTTCTTGCCGTAGAGTGTACCCTGCGGGCCGCGCAGTACCTCCACCTGCCGAACATCGACCAGGTCGGCGATACTCATCCCCGAGCGCCCCTGGTAAACCCCGTCGATGAAAAGTCCCACGCTGGGGTCGACGCCAGAATTGCTGCCGACTGAACCGATGCCGCGGATCCTGATCGATGTAGACCTCGAGTCCGTCGCGGTGGTGATTCTCAGGTTGGGGGTGTACTGATCCAGCTCGTTCAACTCTGTCAGGCCGGCGTCCTGCAGAAACTGCTCGGAGAATGCGGAGACAGACATGGGCACGTCCTGCAGGCTCTCGACCCGTCGGGTGGCGGTGACGAGAACTTCCTCGAGTACGGGCACTTCGCTTACCGCCTGAGAGTGTGCGGATTCATCGGTCTGAGCCAGTGCTGGCACGGGCAGCTGGGCAATGCATGCCAGGGCAATACTGTGGACAGCAGTTTTTACTATTATATTCAAAGGCTTACACTTCTTTTGTTATTAATATAGGGTCAAAGGACAACAAAAATCGAACCTCGCCGTAATCCAGGGTGAACGTATCGTTCCAGGCCTGGCCGGATTTTCATTGTCTTGTCGAGCTGCCTACGGGTTTCGCAGCCGATGATCTATTGTATGCAATAATTACTTCTTGTATACAAAAGATGCTCGGCGCGAAAGGGGTACTGACAAGTTGACTCGAGGTAATGGGCTGGCGCCACAAGGGGCGGGCTAAACCGATCGAGTTTTCGTCGTAAGTTCCCACTAAGGGTTACATTTTCGGGAGATTACTGAGTTTGATTTCCACTTTTCGAGCGAAACCAGGTTAACTTGTCAGTACCTGGGATTGGCAAGCCTTTGGCTGGATTCTGCCATTCAGGTAGTTCAAACTTGTTTCACACATAATAAATCGAGGGGCCTGATGATGGAGATCGAAAGCTCGGCTGTATTGCCATCCCGAGCGCCTTAACCTTCCAGGTGCGGCGCCCCTTCCGCCAGCGGGTTGCGACAATGGCATTCGCAGGCCTGCTCGCTGCCTGCACCACCCTGGGACCGGATTACCGGGAGCCGGAGGTGAGCTGGCTCGCCGACTGGCAGACAGACCTATACGGCCAGGTTGCAAACCCGCAGCAGCAGGCGGCGGTGGATCTGCGCTTCTGGTGGCAGGTTTTCGACGATCCCACCCTTAACGAGCTCATCGAAACGGCGCGGCGGGTAAATCCCGGTCTGCAAATTGCCGGCCTGCGTATACTGGAAAGCCGCGCCCAGCTGGGGATCGCAGGCAGCAGTCTGTACCCACAGCGGCAGCAGGTGAGCGGCGAAGCCATCTACACCGATACCCGGCAAAATGGCGGTGGTGTGGATAACGACGATAGTTTTGCCCGCTACCAGACAGGCTTCGATATCGGCTGGGAGCTGGATTTCTGGGGGCGTTTTCGACGGGGTATCGAGTCCGCAGATGCCGCATTTTTCGCCTCGATCACCAATCAGCAGGATGTTCAGGTGCTGCTGGCGGCGCAGGTCGCGGACCTGTACTTTTCCTACCGTACCACCCGTGCACTGATAGAGATCGCCCGGAAAAATGCCGACATCCAGAGACGCAGCCTCGAAATTACCGAGCGCCTTTTCCGGGGCGGCCAGCAATCAGAACTGGACCTGCAGCAGGCGAAGGCCCAGTACCTGACGACCCTGTCCAGCGTGCCGCCACTGGAGATTCAGCTCACCCAGGTCCGCAATGCCCTGGCCACCCTGCTGGCCCGCCCGCCGGGTGACATACCCGAGCTGGCGACCGCAGCGAAAGAGTTGCCCTCGGTGCCCAATGCAGAGATAGATGCCATTCCGGCCCGGCTGCTGGCGCGGCGGCCGGATATTCGTACGGCAGCCTGGCAGGTGGCCGCGCAATCGGCCCAGATCGGTATCGCCGAAGCGGACTACTACCCGGCCATCAGCCTGCTGGGTACGGTCAACTGGTCCGGTAGCACCGCTAGCGGTGTACCCGATACCACTTTGCTTGGCGCGGGCCCGTCTCTCACCTGGAATGTCTTTGACCACGGTCGAATCGCCAACAACGTGCGGCTGCAGGATGCGCGCTTGCAGCAGGCCATCGAGGGGTTCCAGAACCGCGTGTTGCAGGCGGCCCAGGAAATCGACAGCGCCGCGATAAGCGTGGTCAAGACGCATGAATTGGAGGCCATGCTGGTACAGTCGGTTGCCGCGGCGGAGCGCTCGCTGGAACTGGCCACCAAGCTGTATGTGGAGGGCTACGCGGATTTCTCGAGGGTGCTGGATGCACAGCGTTCGGTGTTTTCCCAATCCACTAACGAGCTGGCCAACCGCGGTAACCATATCAGCGCCATCATCAGCCTCTACAAGGCCCTCGGCGGAGGCTGGCAGGAAACCCCCATCGAGCAGCTTGTTCCCGAATCAACCCGCGAAACCATGCGCGAGCGCAGCGACTGGGGCGACCTGTTGACGGCCCCGCTGCCGGTGCCGCCCGAGGCTTCATCATCCTACCCAGGAGCTGCCAAATGAGTGACGATGCCGAAATACCGGAAACGGAGACAGCGAAAAGTCCGACCGATACCGCGGCGGCCGACAGCGTGAAACGCGGCGGCAAACTGGTAGCCGTCATTATCGCGCTCAGCCTGGCGTGGTACCTGCTGTCGGACCGTTTCACACCCTACACCAGCCAGGCGCGGGTAGAGGGTTATGTGGTGGCCGTGGCACCGAAGGTCGCCGGCCTGGTGACCGCGGTCTGGGTCGACAATAACCAGGAGGTCAAGGCGGACGAGCCCCTGTTCCAGATCGATCCCTCCCAGTACGAGATCGCGCTGGCCAGGGCACAGTCCGACCTGGAGAGCGCGCGGCGCCAGGTGGGGGCGGGCAGTGCCTCGGTTGAAGCGGCCCGCGCCAACCTGCTGGCCACCCGGGCCAGCGCGGACAGGGCCCGTAAGAATGCAGAGCGATTGGCCCGGCTGCACGAGGAAGATGCGGGTACTATCTCCAAGCGCCAGCTGGAGTCGGCCGAGGCCAGTCTCGCAGCCGAGCTCGCCAGGATTACGGCGGCCGAGGCGGGCGTCGACGAAGCCATCCAGAAAATGGGCGGTGAAAACGCCAGTGATAACAATATCCTGCTCACCGCTAAAGCCGCGGTGGAAAAGGCCGAACTCGACCTCGCCAACACGCTGGTGCGCGCCTCGTCGGCGGGTATCATCACAGACCTGCGAACCGACGTCGGCAACTACGCGGGCACCGGGAGCCCGGTGATGACCCTGGTCGCACTCAGGGATGTTTGGATCAGCGCCGATTTTACCGAAAACAACCTGGGCTATATCGAGGTCGACACGCCCGTGGAAATTCTGTTCGACGCGCTGCCCGGCAGGGTTTTTCCAGGGCGGGTGAGAAGTGTCGGGCTGGGCGTGGGCGACGGTCAGTCGGCGGCGCCCGGCACCTTGCCCACGGTGCAGAACGACCGCGATTGGCTGCGCCAGTCGCAGCGATTCCCGGTCATTGTCGGTTTCGATACCGAACACGAGGACCTGCGCCGGCAATTGCGCGTGGGCGGACAGGTTTCGGTGATTGCCTACAGTGAGGGTCACGGTATTCTGAAACTGCTCGGCAAGCTCTACATCCGCCTCATGAGCTGGTTCTCCTATGCGTACTGAGAACCGGTAAGCCTGCGTGCCGATCCTGGCAAGGCGGGTTTTCAGGGTATCCCTCAGCGCGGCGCTGTCCCTGGCCATCGCCTACGGCGTCGCCCTGCCGCTGCCGTATTTTGCACCCCTGTTCGCCCTGATGGTGGCTCTGATGCCGGGGCCACCCATGCCTGCCAAAAGCCTGCTGGGATTGATCGCGGCCATGCTGCTCACTCTGGGAATAGGCCTGTTGCTCACCCCGCTACTGGAGCATTATCCACTGGTGGGGGTGCTCACCGTGCTCCTGGGACTGTATGCCAGCACCTACGTCTCGGTGAGTCGAGGCAAGGCCCTTGTGGGCACCCTGCTCACGGTGGGACTGACCATCATACCGGCGGCCGGTATCTACAGCTTTGCGCTGGCGGTCAGTGTGATCCAGGCGCTGGTGCTCGGGATGGGACTGGCCGTACTGTGCCTGTGGCTGGTCTATCCTTTTTTCCCGGAGGAACCGGACGCGATCACCCCCAGCGAATTGCACCAGGGCCCCGAGCATGCCAGCTGGATAGCCCTGCGGGTTGCACTGATCGTGCTGCCACCCTTCCTGGTCGCCCTCACCAACCCGGCGATGTACCTCAAGCTCATTATGAAGTCCGTACTCCTGGGCCAGCAGGGTTCGGTGGTCAGCGCCGCCAGTGCCGGCAGGGAGTTGCTGGGCTCTACATTCCTTGCGGGTGTCGCCGCCGTGTTGTTCTGGGGCCTGCTGAAGCTGTCGCCAACCCTGTGGATGTTCTTCCTGTGGATGCTGATGTTCACCGCCTTCTTCGCGGCCAAGATCTACGGGTTGCTCGCCAGTCGTTACAGCGCGTCATTCTGGCAGAATGTGGCGGTCACCATGCTGATCCTGCTGGGCTCCGCGGTGCAGGACAGTGCCAATGGCAACGATGTCTACAGTGCCTTCAGCACACGGATGGGGCTGTTCGCGGCGGTTACCTTGTACGCCTGGCTTGCGGTTTTCATGCTCGATCGCTTGCGCAGTGCGTGGATGGCGCGGCTGCGTCGACAGCGGCCGTCCGCTCGGAACAATTTGGGCTGTCGATA
>JAHEBL010000042.1 GCA_024642265.1 Haliea sp.
GCTTTGGCCTTGACCCTGGCTGCAGGTTTCCCTTTCAGCCTGGCCTGGGACTTTGCTTTCGCCCTGGTCGTGGTTTTCGCTTTAGCCCTGGTTTTCGCTTTCGCCGCGGCTTTCACTTTCGCTCCGGGCTTTGCTTTAACCTTTGATTTCACCCTGGCTTTTGCCTTTACAGCCGCTCCCGAGCCGGCTTTCGCTTTTGCCGGCGCCTTCGCCCTGGTAGTCCGGGTCTTCGCAGCTTTCCCGGCTTTCGGTGTGCTTATGCCCGCCGCCTCCTCGAGCTCGACCAGCGAATCCTCCAGGTAGTCAATGAAGCGCTGCACCTGGGGCAAGGTGCGGCGGCACGCCATGATGCCGAAGTCGACCTGGGTGTCGTAGGTGACCAGGGTGATGTTGAGTGCGATGCCCTCGGTGACGATCGAGGCGGGATAGATACCCTCCAGCCGTGCGCCATTCCAGTACATTGGCTGGCGTGGGCCGGGCACATTGGAAATGACCGTGCTATAGGGTGGAAAGCGGCTGCCCAGGCCCAGCGGTATCAGCAGCAGGCCGGGCATCTGGATCAATTGCAGGAACAGGGATGCCTCGCTCGCGGACATGTCCTGGAACATGGCCTTGCCCGCCTCCATCGAGGCCTTTATGGCACGGAAGCGCTGGATCGGGTCCTTGATGTTGGTGGCCAGGTCGGCGCTGATGGCGCCCACGGCATTGGACGATTCCATGTCGCCGGGCCGGCGCAGGGAAACCGGCACCATGGACTTGAGTGACTCGCGCGGCAACTCGCCGTGGTTCTGCAAAAAAATGCGCAGGGCGCCCGCGCACATCGCCAGCACCGCGTCGTTGAAGGTGCCGTCCAGCGCCCTGCCCACTGCGCGAATGCGGGCAAACGGCCAGGACTGGGCGACAAACCGGCGCGCACCGTCAACTTTGGTATTGATGGTGGACTTCGGAACATTCTGCCAGGGCACCACCAACGGACTTTTGCCTGTCCAGGCGCCCGCGTAGCGCCGCACGGCGCCCAACAGGTGACCACTGCTGTCGAAGGCCGCTTTCAGCCGGTCGGCCACATTGCGCATCTCCTCGTCGGACGGTGCCTCGGCCTGCAGTGCCTGCAGGTAGCGGTCCCGGGCCGCCATGGACAGCGGCGAGTGCAGGATGCGCTCTTTCGGATCAGACGAATACATGCTCTGGGTCAGGTGAATGGAGCGCACGCCATCGATGGCGGCGTGGTGAAACTTTGAATACACCGCGAACTGCCGGTCCTGCAGCCCTTCTATCAGGTGCATTTCCCACAGCGGGCGGTTGCGATCCAGCAGGGTGCCATGCAGACGCGAGACCAGGGCGAACAGCTCCCTGAAACGGCCCGGCTTCGGCAGGGCCGAGTGGCGGATATGGTATTCGAGGTCCAGGGAATTGTCCGGCTCCCAGAAGAGCGGCCCCAGCATACCGAGACGGCCTACCTTGAGTTTTTCACCAAACGGCGACTGCAGCTCATCGGCGGTACGCATGTTTTCCGCCAGTCCGTGCAGGAATTCCTGTTCATTGGCGCCCTCGGGCAGGGTAAACAGATTGAAACCGCCCACGTGCATGGGTGTTTCCCGGCTCTCCAGCATCAGGAAGGCGCTGTCGATGAGACTCAGTCTTTTCATTATGTACTACCACCGTCAATGAGGGCCGTCCGCTGACCGGCCACGTTAATTATCTCGCCCCGAGTGTAGCAGATGTGATCACGAAACCGGTGACCGTCTCCTGGAGGCCGCCCTGACTTTGGCACTGCCTGCTCTCGAGGCTGGTTTACGTGGCTTTGTAGCCGGCGTCTTCTGCGGTGCTGCTTTCTTCGGTGCGGCTTTCTTCGGCGCTGCTTTCCTGGGTGCAGCTTTTTTTGGCACAGCCTTTTTTACTGCGGCCTTTTTCTGCACGGACTTTTTGCGGACTGCTTTTTTCTGTTTCGGGCGCTGGCCTGCCGACCTGGTCGGCGGCAGCGCACGCTCGAGTTCTTCCACACTCTCGAGTAACAGCTCAATGTAACGCCCGGGCCTGGCCATGGCCTCCGGTGTACTGGCCACACCCAGGCAAATCTTGCCCATGATGCTGACAAAGGTGATATTCAGGCAGGGACTCGGTGGCAGTATGGGCAACCCAAGCATCGCCCGCACCGCCGCGCCACCCAGGTAAAGTTGCTCACGGGGCCCGGCCATATTGGAAATCAGTACATTGGTCGAGGGGGCCGCGTTCACACCGGGCATCAACTCCGGCACCGCGGTGAGACCAAGCAGCAGCATGACGTAGGTTTGCCGCATGGGGGCCGACATCTTTCTCGCCCGGTCCTTTACCTTGCATGTCGATTCGTGGATCTGCCGCAGGCGATCCACCAGGCCAGCGCCAGGTTGCCCGAGCGGCACCAGGTCCGCGATGACCTGGTTACCACTGGCTTCCTGCCCCTCCACCCTGGTGGACAGGGGCATGGAAGCCACCAGCGGAGCGTCCACCCCGGCACCGACCTCCGCCAGGTATTTGTGCAGCGAGTCATCGATAAAAGTGAGCGCCACATCATTGACCGTGGTGCCGGATGCCCTGGCCATGGACTTGACCCGGTCCAGGTCAATTTCGCAATTGGCGTAGCACCTGGCGGAAGATGTCAGATGGGTGTTGAAAGGCGTATCCGGGGCCTGGAAAGGCAGGGAAGCCTGCTGCGGCTTCAGCTTGAGCGCCTGCGCACCCAGCTCCAGCAGGCCCGAGGCGATGTCCGTTATTCCCGAGGGCAAGGCATTGAGACGCGAGCTTATACGCTGCAGTTGGGTGCGGCTCACCGGCACCGGCCGCTTGCGCGGGGGCTCGCCCGCATACTCCCAGATGGCACGTATCTGCTTGTTGCGGGGATTATCGCTGAGCGCCGCGCGCATCAGCCTGACGCCACCTTCACCGTCGATGAGGGCATGGTGCAGTTTGAAAAACAGCGCAATACGGCCATGCTCCAGGCCCTCGATGACGAAGCACTGCCACAGCGGATAGGCCCGGTCGAGCGGGGGCGCGTTGAGCAGCGCCAGGGTGTCATCGAGCTGCGCCCTGGTGCCTGGCCCGGGAATGGCCAGATGCCGCACGTGATACAGGGGATCCGGAATCGCCGGCTCCCAGCGAGCCAACCCGCCCTCCAGCCATTTCAGTTTCTGGTTAAACGGCTTGCCGGGCTGGGCAGCTCGAAACGCTTTCAAAAGCCGGGCAACGAAGGTCTTCTGTTCGCCGGCGGGCGGCTCCAGCACCAGGCATGACGACATGTGCATGGGGCGCGTCTGGTTTTCCAGCAGCAGAAACACCATGTCTATCGCGGCGAGCTGACTCATAGAAAATTCCTCGAAATAGGATTGGGCCTGCAGCCTGAAGGTTCGCCGGTAGCAGTCCTGACTGTTAGCGATGCAGTAGGAAGCTTAGCAGCCCGTGCTACCTTAGCCAGCCTCGCGGGGACATGCCCGGGCGGGGTTTACACAGGGCTGGGTGACAAAAGTGCGTTCGTATATTTGTATACTTTTTATATATTTTAGTATATATAGATACTTTAACGTCACGATCGACGGGGAATAGCATGGCCAATGCAGTGGCCCGCCAAAATGATGCAGAACTGGTAACCCACGCCGTTATCGAAGCCGGGCGGGAACTTGGCATGAACCTCGGCCAACTGGCTAAAGTCATCGGCGTCAGCGAATCCGCCATGAAAAACTATTCCAGGGGCTCAGCCACTATCAGCTCCCCCAAGAACCAGGAACTGTCCCTTGGCTTTATTCGCGTATATCGCGCACTGTTCGCGGTACTGGGTGGAGACCGGGAGCAGATGCAACACTGGATGCACACCCCCAACCGCCACCTGAACAGCCAGGCGCCGGCGATACTGGCGGCCAACTACCAGGGGCTCGCTGAGCTGAACGTTTACCTGGACGCCATGCGCGGCCGCCTGTGATCCCCGCGGCACTGCTGGAAACCGCGCCATCGGCAGGCTCCATCTGGCGCATCGTGGAGAATCAGGAGCAGGCCGCCACCCGCCGTATCACGCGCTCGGCGGAAGAACAGTCCAGGCTGGAGCAACTGCTGGATACCAACAAGCCGCCTTACCTCCCCGGCACCGAACAGCTCCACTGGCTATTGAAGACCCCTTTCCGCTATCCACCCCTGCGCCACGGTTCACGTTTCGGTTCTGCGTTTCAGCCCGGCATCCTTTACGGCTCCAGGGAACTGGCCACTGCCATGACTGAATCGGCGGTTTACCTGTGGCTGTTTCGCGCAGCGCCCAAAGAACTGGGGCCGCTGGAACGGATCAGCGACGGCAGGACGGCGATTCACTTCGGGATATCCCACGACCACGTCAGCGACCTCACCTCGGCTGCCGCAAAAAGATACCGCCGCAAAATCTCAGCGCCTGGCAGTTACACGTTTTCCCAGCAACTGGGTAGCCGCCTGCGGGAGCAGCACACGGCGGCAATCTGGTTTCACTCCGCCCGGGCGGCCGCGGGGGTCAACTGCGCGGTGCTGGAACCCGCCGCCATTCCTGCGGGCACCGAACCAAGCCAGCAACACTGGCAGATGCAACTGGATTCCAGCTCCTGCTGGTGGGGCCTTGCCGGACAGGACTCCTTCGAAGTCCGCTATCGTGAAGTAGCCGACAAGTCGGGCCAAATACCCCACCCCGCGCTGTAATGTGTACAGCACACTGCACTGCTCATTCGCCGAGGTAGTGATCCTCATCGAACGTTTTTACCAGGTGCGGGAAGAACACGGTAAGGGTGGTAACGGTCATGCCGTTGATAAAGCCCTCGGGAAACAGGATCAGCAGAAGCAGCGGCCAGTTCTGCATGGCTTCGGTAACCCAGGCCTGCTGACCGCACAGCAACAGCAGCGCCAGCGCGGTAACCACAGTAGCCAGCATGGCCAGCATGCCGCCGGCAAAACCGACCCCCAGCAGATACAGAAAAAGGTTGTTGGAACGCAGTGCACGCACCTTGTATACCACCAGCCGGGAGACAATGGCCGGTGCCGCCACAGTCGCCAGCCACCCTGTTGGCACCCCCGCCACAGACTGCTTGATCAGCAGGGCGAACAGCAGTGTGGCGACGGCCCCCACCAGCAGGGCGAACCGCAATCCCACCAGAGTCACCAGGGCGGTAATCCCCAGAAAGTGCAGCCAGAGGTTGTCGATGATGTGAACCGACATCAACCAAATTACCACGCAGCCGCAAATGCCGCCCAGCAGCAGATGTTGCCTGGTCGGCACCAGGCGAACCGACGTCCAGGGGGCATACCAGGCGCACAGGCCGCAGGCGGCCAGCATCACCAGGCTGCTGGTGAAGATCAGCCACGCTGGCACCAGTTCACCGGCTAAAAACATCGACCGGGTCCAGCACTATTCTTTGGGGGCATCCTCACGCAGCAGGTTGTCTCCTGTATCCGTGACGCGTTCATCCGCACGCAACTGTGCCCGTGCGGCAGCCTCCGGCGATTCGCCGGGCACCGCGATGTGCTCCACCGGCTCAGTTGGCTCCGCAGCCGAATGTTCTGCCAGGGCCTCATCCGGCGCGCCTTCAACGCCGGTCTCTGTAAGCAGCGCATTCTGGTCACCAATCCGCAGGCGATAGATCGGCTCGGGCATATCGAAATCCGCCTGCTGGAAGGCGGCCTTCACGCGCCGGATGGTCTCGCTGCGCACAGTGGAATAGTCGGATAGCGTCTGGTCGATCCAGGCGTAGAAGCGCAACAGGACGTTGGAATCACCAAGGGAATGAATCTGTACGCTCGCCGAGGGGCTCGCCAGCACCCCCGGGGAATCCTGCACCGTGTCCCTGGCCAGCTGCAGGGCATCGAGCAGGTTCACATCCGTGCCGACACCCAGCTCGAAGGAGAAACGGCGCTTGGGATTGCGGCTGTAGTTGACGATAACGCCTTTATAGACGATCGCATTGGGTATACGAATATGATTGCCGTCAAAGCTCATGAGCAAAGTTGCCCTGGAAGTGAGGCGCAGTACCAGCCCCTCCTGTCCGTCGATAACGACGTGGTCGTCGGGCGAGAACGGTTGCCGCAGGCTGAGCAGGATGCTGGCGATATAGTTCTCTACCGTATCGCGTATGGCAAAGCCCAGGGCGAGGCCCGCGAGGCCGAGGGCACCCAATAACGAGCCGATAACGGAAGTGGCATCGGCAATGTCCAGGGCGATGATGAGGCCCACTACGGTGACCGCAACCCGGACTATCTGGCGAATCAGATCGCCGATAAACACATTGGGGGCCCAGCGGGCAAAGTAGCCGCGCTCGCGGGTCAGCCAGCGGGCAAAAAACCAGAATGCGACAAACACCAATAGCGCCACAACCAGCACGGGCAGAAACTGCAGCAGGCCGATACCCTTTTGCGCAAGATCCTGCCAGATGGCTTGGAGTTTATTACCGACATCGCGGTTGTAGACCAGCTCATTCTCAACGCTCACAACGTCCGCGGTGCGCGCAGCCAGTTCCAGCGCCTTTTCCTCGTCCGCCCGCTCGCCGATCTCGCCGCGCAGGGTGACGATACCCTCCTCCACCACGACCTCGATGTTTTGCAGGCCCTCCAGGTTGGAGTAGATGTTGCCCAGCCGCTGCATGATACGGGCGTCACTTCCCGGATCGGTGGTCACGTTGATGGGGGTATCCAGCCGCTCCTCCTCCTGCGCCATCAGTGACGGCACCGGGAGCGCGAACAAGATCAGCAACAGGGGCAGTGCCCATGCCATGAAGGCCACTTTTAACTCCCGGGACGTCAGCCAGATACCCGGCTGCAATTCTTCCCGCGATGGAACCGTGTAATATTTCATGCTGCACTCATTTTCCGTGAAACGTCAGGGTGTGCCGCGTCGATCCGCAGCCAGGCCAAACGACTGCCCGGTGGGGACACTGCGTTGTATGCCAGCATGATAGCAGCAGTCGCCATGACCGACTTGCTCAAAATCAGCCGGCACACATCCGCACGACCGGCTACTGCAGGCGCCGCTGCACAAACACTGTGGCGATAGTCAGGGTCACCGCCGCGATTATCAGCATGGGCCAGACATTGCTCCACACATCCGCCGCCGGCATCGACTTGAGGAAGGAGCCCTGCACGATGATGAGAAAGTGCTTGAGCGGGCTGGCCTGGGCGATGTACTGCAGAAATTCCGGCATATTTTCCACCGGCGTGGCGAAGCCGGAAATCATTATCAACGGTGTCAGTACCAGGAAAATACCCAGCACGGCCTGTTGCTGGGTGTTGGCCAGCGAGGAAATCACCAGCCCCACTCCCACCACCGAAAGCACAAAGGGGAACATCGCGCCAAACAGCAGCAAAAAACTGCCGTAAAACGGTATGCCGAAACCGAAAATGGCAATACCTACAATGATGATGCCGACAATACCCCCCGCCAGCAGGGCCGGGATCGTCTTGCTGAGGATTATCTCCAGGGGCGTGCTGGGGGAGACCAGCAGCTGGTCGAAGGTGCCCAGCTCCCGCTCCCTGGAAATAGACAGTGAAGTGATCATCAGGGCAATGATCATGGAGAGGCTGGCGGCGAGGTTGGGCACCATAAACCAGCGGTAGTCCAGGTTGGGGTTGAACCAGTGGCGCACGGCTGCAGCGGGCGGGGCGATGAAGTCCGGTCCGGCGCCGGCCAGCTCCACCCCCAGCTCCGCCGCTATCGCAGACAGGTAGGAGAACGTGATCTGGCCCGCGTTGGAACGTCGACCATCGATAATCACCTGCAGCTTCGCGGGGCGGCCAGCCGCGACGTCGCGGGAGAAATCCGCCGCAAAATGCAGGCCCAGCAACACCTGGCGGCGCTCCAGCCGGGCGGTGAAATCCGCCATGTCGTCGGGGTAAACCACGCTGCCGATAAAGCTCGCCGAACTCACCCGGGAAACCACTTCCCGGGACCAGCGGCCGGCGTCATCATTGATGATGGCCAGATCGACATGGCGAACCTCCAGCGTGGCCGCCAGCCCGAAAATTGTCACCTGCATGACGGGTATGCCAAACAACATCGCCCGCACCCGCGGGTCGCGCATGAACAGGCGCATTTCCTTCAGTATCGAGGCCAGCAGGCGACCAAACATCAGTCCAGCCTCTTTTTGGACTTGAGCCGTGTGATACCAAAGAACAGGGCACCCACCGCCAGCATGGCTGCTATATCGCGCAGGAACAGCGGCCAGACATCACCGGCAAGAAACACTGTCTGCAGGCTCGAGACAAAGTGGCGCGCCGGGATCAGGTAGGTAATTTTCTGGATCAACCAGGGCATGCTCTGGATTTCGAACAAAAATCCCGACAACAGGAATGACGGCAGGTAACCGGTCATCACGGCCAACTGGGCGGCCATGAACTGGTTGCGCGACACGGTGGATATGAGCAAGCCCTGGCCCAGGGCTGGTACCAGGAAGGTCGCGCTGATAACTATCAACGCGGGGAAGGACCCCAGCAGCGGCAAACCCAGCACCTGCACTGCCAGAAATACGCAGCCCGCCATGGCAACCGCACCCAGCACAAAATAGGGCAGCAGTTTACTCAGAATAATTTCACCCAGCGTGGCCGGCGTGGCCAGCAGTGCCTCCATGGTGCCGCGCTCCCACTCCCGCGACACAACCAGGGCGGTCAGCAACGTGCCAATCATGGTCATCACCACCGCGATAGCACCGGGCACAAGCGTCCTGCGGCTCTGCAATTCCGGGTTGAACCAGAAGCGCTGTTCCAGCGCGATACGGGCGCTCTCCCCGGCTGTCCCTTCGCGTGACTGCAACCAGCCGGCGAATGCTCCCTGCAGGTAGGCCGCGGTAAAGGTGGACGTGTTGGGATTGGACGCGTCCGCGATGATCTGGATGGCCGACCGCCCCTGCCCTTCCAGCAGGCGCGCGTCGAAATCCGCGGGGATAACCGCATAGGCCTTCAGTTCGCCGGATACGAGTTTGCTCTCCACCTCCGCCCGATGACGAGCCGGTGTAACCTGCAAATACGGGGTCGCCGCAAATGCCGCCGCCAATTCGCGCGCCGCGGCGCCGTCACTTTCCATTACCACCCCGACCTTCACATCCTTTACATCCAGTGACACGGCGAAGGCGAACAGGAACAGCAGTATCGGCGGCAAAACAAAGGTGATCAGCATTACCGCGGGATCCCTCAGAATCTGGTAACTCTCTTTTATTACGAGCGCCCAGAGCCGCCTCATGCCGCTTGCTCCCTGCCATCTTCCCGCGCGTTCTGCCGCTCGATGAGGCGAATGAACGCCTGTTCCATGGTGGGGTCGGGCAGCGCCTCATCCATCGCCATTTGCTTGAGCATGTCAGGCGTGTCCAGTGCTATCAGCTGCCCCCGGTTGACCAGCGCGACACGGTCACAGTACTCCGCCTCTTCCATGAAGTGCGTGGTTACCAGGACCGTGACACCCTTGCCCACCAGGCCGGTGATATGGGTCCAGAATTCTCGGCGGGTGATCGGGTCGACCCCCGAGGTGGGCTCGTCCAGAAACAGCACTTTGGGACGGTGCATCAGCGCACAGGCCAGCGCCAGGCGCTGCTTGAATCCGAGCGGCAACTCGTCCGGGGAATCGTCGAGCATGGGCGCCAGCTCGAACAGCTCCACCATTTCTCCCACCCGCTCCTTGCGCAATGCGCGACCCAGGCCGTATACCCCGGCAAAGAAGTCCAGGTTCTGCCGCACCGACAGCAGGCCATAGAGGGAGAACTTCTGCGCCATGTAACCCAACTGCACCTTGGCCTTGCCAGGCGAATACCGCAGGTCCAGGCCCACCACTTCGGCAACCCCGCTGGTGGGTTTTATCAGGCCGCAGAGCATCTTGAAAGTCGTTGATTTGCCCGCGCCGTTGGGTCCCAACAGTCCCAGGATCTCACCCTGGCGGACGTCAAAGCTGATGTCCCGGGTGGCGGTAAAATCACCGAATTTCCTGGTCAACTCGTGGCAACGCACCATTACGCCCTCCCGGGCAGGAATGGGCGCCATGCGCGCGGCAATGCTTGAAACGCCGCCGGGGCCGCCGCCCAGCAGATCGATAAAGGCGTCCTCGAAGCGCGGCTGTGTGGGCACCAGCCGCGCTTCGTAGCTCCGGGCAAGCGCGCCGATCTCTTCGGTACCCGCGCCCTCCGCAAGTACCAGCCGCACCGACGCGCCCTGGATGACCCCGTCCCGAACGCTGGGCAGTTGCAGGCCCTCGGTAAGCGCGAGCCGGCGGTTGCCGGAGATGTCACGCATGAGGTAACTGCGGCCCTCCAGTCGGGAGGTCAGATCGCCCGGAGCGCCGGCATATACGATCTTGCCGTGGTTGAGCAGCAGCACCTCCTGGCAGCTCTGGGCCTCATCCAGGTAGGCAGTGGACCACACCACCGCCATACCCTCTGCGACCAGTTCCTGCACCATGCGCCACAGGTCCTGCCGGCTGACCGGGTCGACGCCGACGCTGGGCTCATCCAACAGCAGGACCTTGGGCCGCGCCATCAGGGCGCAGGCCAGCCCCAGCTTCTGCTTCATACCGCCGGACAGCGCACCCGCCAACCGCTTTGAGAAAGGTGCCAGGCCGGTAAACTCCAGGAGGAGGGCGAACAATTCGCCTCCTGGCCCGGAGTCCAGGCCACGCAACTCAGCATAGAGCTGCATGTTCTGCATTACGGACAAATCCTCATACAGGCCGAAGCGCTGCGGCATATAGCCGGTGATCTCATGGATCGCGCTGGCCCCGGTGACCACGTCGTGGCCACAGACCGTTATCGCGCCTTCAGTGGGCAGCATCAGGGCAGCAAGGCAGCGCATCAGGGTTGTCTTGCCGGCGCCGTCGGGACCTACGACACCGGTGAGCTGGCCGCCGATGATGCGGGCTGTAACTCCGTCCAGTGCGGGTGCTTCACCGAAGCGCTTGACGAGGTCGGTAATGATGATTTCGACCGACATGACCGGCTCAGTCCGGGGCTGGCGTAATGGTCACCGGCATGCCCTGGCGCAGGCCGTCATCGGCATCGGTGATCACGATTCTGAGGCGATAAACCAGATCAGTGCGCAGCTCCGGCGTCTCCACCGACTTGGGCGTGAACTCGGCGCGGGGTGACACAAAACCTACCTGGCCGGTGTATTGCTTACCGGATGTGTCGGTAGTGACGAGTAACCTCGCACCGGGCACCACCTTACCCAGACGCGGTTCATCCACATAGGCGCGCACGTATACCGTGTCTACAAGCGACAAGGTATACACCGGCATGCCGGCGCTCACGATAGCGCCCGGCTCCCGCACACGCGTGAGCACCACGCCATTGCTGGGCGCCAGCAGCTCCGTGTCCTGCAACTGCGTGGCAGCCTGCTCGCGCTGCGCCTGCGCGCCCGCCAGGGCGGCCTCGGCGGCGGCGATATCCTCATCCCGAGCGCCCTCCACAGCCAACGCCAGCGCTTCCCGGCTGGCCGCCAGTCGGGCGGACGCCTCGTCGCGCTGGGCCAGCGCATTGTCCAACAGGCCCTGGCTGCTGAGGCCCTTGCCTGTCAGTTCACGCTGCCGCTTGTACTCCTGCTCGGCATTTTTCAGGGCGGCCCCGGCCTCGCTTACCCGCGCCCGGGCCTGCTCGATTTCCTGGGGCCGGGAGCCGGTGCGCAGCGCTGCCAGCCGGGCCCGGGCTTCTGCCACTCTGGCCTCAGCCAACCCCAGGCCGTCGCGCAATGGCTTGCTGTCGAGGGTGGCCAGCAGGGTACCTGCCGTCACCGCGTCGCCCTCTTCAAAGTTCATCCGCTCCAGCCGCCCACCTACGCGGAACCCCAGCTGAACCTCACGGATATCCACATTGCCATAGAGCACCAGCGCGCCGTCCGAACCATTGCCCGGCCATCGCGTCCAGGCGGCGAATCCTCCTGCCAGCAACAGTACAAGAAGAATGACCAGACGCTTTTTCATGGTACGACGACTCCCGGTGGAAACTGTGATTCGATGACGAGACGGAACTGTTGCTTGAGTGCGCGCAGGCTATCGGGCCCCGGGGGATCCCAGCCCAGGTGCCTGGACACCGTCCCTCTCGCCGTATGAAAGACCAACACCTGCCCGAAGATCATCATCGCGCGTATGCGACAGGCCTCGGAGGACTGCTCGAGTCCGGACCCCATGGCAACAAGCTGCGTAACCAATCCGATCATGCGCGAAATGATGCCGTCGTACAGCAGCTGGAAGGCTTCTGTCGGGTCCTGTTGCTCACGCAGGATCAGCCGCACCCAGCCCTCGGGGGCGTGCTCAAAAGACATATCGTTGAAGGCGTCAAAAATGGACTGCAACAATTGCACTGCCAGTTCGCGTCGCGCAGGCTGCCCGGCAGGAGCGTCTGCAAGGCGACTGACCACCTCCTCTGCCACCGGTGCCATATGCTGTTGCATCTGCCCGACAATGTGCTCGAAAACACCCAGATACAGCCCGTGCTTGCCACCGAAATGATAGCCGATGAGCGCCTGGTTCACCCCCGCGGCGTCGGCAATGGCGCGGGTGCTGGCAGCATCGAAGCCGGAGCGCCCGAACACGCCGAGCGCAGCCGAGATCAGGGCCTCGCGAGTCTGGTCGCCACGAGAAAGGGGTCTGGTAATTGCCATGGGTAGCAGTTTTAATCAATCGTTTAATTTAGTCAAATGATTAATTATGGGTACAACGTTTCAGCCATACTGCACCGGCATGGCGCCGGTGACGGGTGACCCGTTCAACTACCTCACCTGCCCATGCTACTGTTCGGGTAATCAATAACCAGCAAGAGCGACCCGACCATGATAGCTATCACCATCCGGCAGCTGGGCTCGGCCCTACTCATCGCCCTGCTCGCAACCGCGTGCTCTGACGGCAACAACAATAATGACAAGACCGCCGGGCCGGAACCGGTCGAACCCGCCCCGACCTGTGCGGAGGTCATGCCCCAGGCGGTACAGACCTGCGTCGCGGACGTAAACGCGGCCGCCGGCGACTGCTACTTCGATGGAGGCAGGGCCTGCAGTGCTGACGACCCCGGCTTCACCACCGCTCTGAATGCCTTGAGCGAGGCGGTAGAGGGTGCCTGCCAGGATGGCGACTTCATGGGTATGACTACCGAGGCCGCTGTGGGTCGCCTGAGCAATGCCTGCCAGTCCCAGTCGGATGCGCTGAGCTGGCGAACCTTTGGCGGCCCCCAGGGCGCGGTCTGGCCCGACGCGGACGCAGGGGCACGTGACTGCCTGCAGATCGCCCAGCAAACAGCTGCACAGTTCACTGACGACTCGCTCACGATTATCAATGAGTGCCTTGCCAGTGGTGATTGCAGCAATGCCGCCGGAGCGCGCGAAGCGGCGCTGCGGGAAGCGACGGCCGCTGTCGCGGAGGCCTGCCCGGACCTTGCCAGCCTGATCGCCGTCAAGCCCGAGACCTATATACAGCGCACAGCGGACCAGATCGATTGCCTGACCGCCAGCGCCAACGTGGACACCACCGGACTTGAGTTGTCCTGCGGCCCTTCCTTCGTGGAATCACTACCCCCGCGCGGCGAGTGGACCCAGATTATCCTGCCGGAGGAAAAGTGGGGCTCCCGCTGTGGTGACGGCACCGACTATGCCATCCAGATCAAGCCCGCGCCGGCGGGGGAACCGCTGGACCGGGTCCTTATTGCCCTGCAGGGTGGCGGGGTCTGTATCTTCGAGGAAGACTGCCGTAACAGGCTCGATTCAGGTCTGTTCAATGCCCAGGACGACCAACCACTCGAGTTGGGTATCGCCTCGAACGACCCTGACAATCCCTTTGCCAACTGGACCAAGGTATACCTGCCCTACTGCGACCAGGCCGTGTTTACCGGTGGCGGCATAGTGGAAAAGTTCAGTGACTTCGAGGTCAATCGTTTCGGCTCCCTCAACCTGAGGGCCGGTGTCAGGGCCGCCCGCGACATTGTCTGGAGCATGCTGGATGCCGAGGGCGGCAGTGGTTACCGGCCCGACCAGATCGTCGCCCTGTTCGGCGGCTTCTCCGCCGGGGCCTATGGCGCCATCTACAACTATCACTTCATGCTTGATGAGATTCTGTGGCCGCGCACGGCAGCCTTTCCCGATGCGGGCGGGGCACTGGATAACGGCGGCATCGGCGTGCGCACGCTGGGCGATGTCAAGATACCCCAATGGGCTGTCACCGAGTACCTGCCGCCCTACTGTTTCACCGGCGAATGCGCGGTTGGACCCGAGCTTTACAAGGCAATGTCCCCCCGCCTGAAGCAGGTTCCCGAGCAGCAGATGCTGGTGCTCTCCAACCAGAAGGACCAGACCCAGCAGGGCGATGCGTTTTTCAGCGATGAAGCCCAGTGGATAAACGCCATGCGCAAGGCTTACTGCGATACCAAGGATCTCAATGGCATACAGTGGTACCTCACCAGCGACTCGGTGAACAGTGTGCACGTGGTATCTATCCAGGATGCGTTTTACTATGGTGAGGTCGCCGGCGAGCGCATGGTGGACTGGTTCTCCCGGGCCGTGAACGATCCGGACTCCATTTCCGACTTCGCAGAGGAAGGCAATTTTGTCAGCGACATACCGGGCTCACTGCCGTTTCCCTGCGAACTGCCCTGACGCACAAATGACAGCATTACAAGGAGTTTAGCCATGCCAGGATTCTGGTTACGCATACTGATCACCGCCTGCGGACTGTTGCTCGCGGCCCGGCTGTTGGAGGGGCTGCATTTTGGTGGCGCGGCATCACTACTGTTGGCGGCGCTGGCACTGGGCGTGGTCAACGCCATCGTCAGGCCGCTGGCATTGCTGCTAACACTGCCCATCACAATCCTCACCCTGGGCCTGTTCTTGCTGGTCCTCAATGGCGCCATGCTTGGCCTGGCCGCCCTGCTCGTCCCGGGCTTCGTGATCGACGGCTTCGGAACCGCCCTGCTCGGCGCCATCATCATCAGCCTCACCGGCATGGTGGCGAACTGGTTTATCGGGCCGAAGGGGAAGGTAGAGATTATCGTGCGGCGAAGATAGGGGGCCGCAGATGTCTTGCAGCTCCGCCCGGGAGTATTACCCAGTCACCTGAACCGGATCAATTGAATCGATTCTGATTCGATTTCAGCGCACGTATAGCATCAACAGTTCCAATCAGATCCCCGGCAATACGCTCATGGTATTGCTCATGCAAACGCCGGTACAGACAGATGCTCTCCTGCCGCAAGGCGTGCAGGCAATTCGGCTCACCGGCCACCCCTTTGACCAGCTGTACGCAAGCCTCGGCTGATTCAGCCTGATGGTATCTGGAAATAGCCGGCAAGCCAGACGCGGCTGTTGCCGTACAGATCAGGGGCATGCCGTAGGCCAGGGCTTCCACCGTTTTAACTTTCTGGCCGGAGTGAAACATGTCGGGATTAATGATCAGATGGCACTGCTTATAGAATTCCTTCACTGATAGCTGGCGCCCAAGCAGCTGCACGCAGCCGGGCAGCACCATGCTGCGAAGGCTGTCACAGACCTTGCCGCCGACGAGCAGAGAAAATCCGACGTGTTCATCGCAGGCATTGATAAATGCCATGACAGCATCGACATTGGGTCGATTTGAACTCCCAATAAAACCGACGTTGATTACGGCGTTTTTCCTGGCGGTGCTGCGCAGAGGCAGCGGTCGAAACGCCGGAATGAACGGCAGGGTCATCACCCGGGACTGCTTCAACTGCTCTACAAAATATCGCCGGTCGTCATCGGTAATCGCGATTACCAGATCAGCACGCGACAAACCCATGGCCTCTTGCCGCGCGTTAAGTGGCACGCCAGGAGCGGCAGATTCACCGCGACTCCTGGCGAGTCGCTGCTTATGATCGGTAAACACATCGTAAGTGATGATAAGCCTGGGAATAGCGGGGGGAACACCAGCCAACGCACCACTCAAAAAGACATAGTTGGCAAGCACCATATCGAACTGCATGCGGCGCGTCAGACTTCCGACAAATTCCTGAAGTCCCGCGCCGACATAACTGTCCGGTGGCTCGCTTGCAATCGCATCGCTGCCACTGGAAGGCCGTTTCACATAAAACTCTTTATCCCAGAATCTGGAAATTTGCCCCCTTTGTGACATGTATTGCACCACATGAATCTCGTAGCCATGCCGCTGCAGCATTTGGCAGATAGAGTCCAGATAACGGCCGGCGCCATCCTGTGTATATTCCCGCGTCACCAACAGCACCCGGCGCGAGTGTGACGAAAATAGCAGCACTAGCCAGCGCCAACTGGTGAATCTTCTGACTCTGACTGAGACTCTGAGAGCCATCATAGCCATTCGTCTTACAGGAACATTCATAAGCGACGTTTACCGATAGTGCAGCGAATTGACGATATGGTAGTCCAGATACACTGGGCCAGCACCGCGGTGCCAGTCCTGAAGCAGGCGAGATTCACACGGCCGTTCGGAGTATAGTAGCAATCGAGGCAGGCTCGACCTTATATCCACACTGGAAGGAAGCCTGGCTCAGGCCTGAGCCTGCGGGTAATGGTACCGCGAAAAACAATAACGACAGGAGTAAGGATAATGACTATAGAACTGAACATGCTGATACTGAGCACCGCGTTGTTGATGCTGATTCTTCTGATTCAGGCATCCGCGGGCATAATCTCCAATGGCCTTGTGGCACAGGCGGGTTCGCGGGATGAACTGCCGGAAAAGAAGGTCTTCCATGCCCGCGTCACCCGCTTGCGGGACAATATGATGGAGAACCTGCTGCTGTTCGCACCGGTGGTTCTTGTGGCGCAGGCGGTAGGAATTTCGAATGACATGACCATTCTCGGTGCCCAGCTGTTCTTTTACGCCAGGCTCGCTCACGCCGTTATCTACCTCGCGGCTTTGCCGTTGATTCGGCCCATTCCCTTCGCAATTGCCTGGGCCGGCATCATCATGATTGCCATCCAGCTTTTCGGCTGACAGGGCAGCCGGCAGGTCACTAAACAGCCGCTGCAGGCGGCCCACATCGACATGGGGATCAAAGGCACCGCAGGTGCTGTCTGCGTTCAGTAACACGCGACAGCACCCGGTCAGGAACAGAGAATAATCGAGCCTCTAGGGCAGGGGTTCGAATTTCTCCACGATATCCTTCCAGCCCTTCTTCTTGTTCTTCAGGAAATCCCGGACCCACTCATTGAGAAGCACACCATTGGCATCCTGTTCATAAAACAGGGGTAGCTGGATGGCGGTATGGGATTCGTCTCCGCTGACGATAAAGCGCTTGTAGCGGTCCGGGTACTCCTCATTGATTTTTCTATGCTCGGGAACAAACAGCGAGCGATAGGTGACCTGGTTCAAACCAATCACGCCGTTGGCGGGCTCAAAGGGAACCAGTGGCGGACTGCCCGGCAGGTTGACGCTCTGGAACAGGATGGCGGTTTCATCGCCATCGGTAGAGTAGAACGCCTCTCGAATGGTGGAGTCATTGGCCATACGCCACTTGATAAACGGTACCGCGAGCTGCCCCAGTGGGCTGCAGTCGGTGCAGCTTGCCGGGAAAAACTGGTCAAAGGCCCAGTCGGCCGCTCGGGCCGCGGCAGCATCGATAGCCAGCGGGTTGGTCACCATGGGCCCCGCGTCGTTCAACACGGTCAACTTCTTTACCTTGTTGCCGTACTGAAAACGCACCAGTAACGGTGCGAAAGTTGTCGCGCCGACGCCGCCCGCGCTGGTACCGGCCACAGTAATTTTACGGGGTTTGGGGAACGTGGCCTTGGCCACATCCATGCCGGCGCTCAGGTTGCGAAGCCCCCGGTGGTAACGAATGGGGCCTTCCGGGAAGTTCTCGTCCAGCACCTCGTTATCGCTGATGAACACTGAACCATCGCAATAGGGCATGTAGACAACCGAGTACTTGCGAAACGGGTTCGCCTTGTTATCGAAGTCCCATATGCCTTCCCTGGGAAAGGGCGGCGCCTGGTCTTCTGCTCGCAGGCTGCATGCATAGGCATCCTGCCAGCACGCTCCACCACCCTGCAGCATGATCAGCAGATCCCGGGGATTCGTGCCTTTGCGGGTATAGACTGAATAATCGGTGCCGGTTATGCAGATTGGCCCGTTGCCGGCCGCTGCATCAAAAGTGTGTTTTGTCCAGCCATCGCCCAACTCCTCAGAACTGACGGGACTGTATTCGCCCAGGTACTTGTTGACCCCGACGGCCTCCAGCTCCTCAAACGCTGCATCGCTGAGCCCCTTTTTGCCGCCCGCGATGGCTAGTGAGGAACCCAGGCTGAGGCATAACACCAGGGACAAGCAATTGAATTTATTCTTCGCCAGAAACAATGTTATCTCCTTCCGAACTTCGGATGTGGTTGAGTTACGAGTTCGGCGCAAGTATATACAGTGGCATGGGGCGTCACAAATCCCCGAGACCCATGTTTTGCTTTGCCCCATCAAATGTTTGACCACGGATCCCTCTCGGCCGCACTCTGTGGGGCAGCGCGCAGCTCAGACAGGGAGCGCCTGTTTGTCGATCAGTAACAGGGCGATATACAATCGGGGCCGACCTGCCCTGCTCGGATAACGTCCGGGTCGTTACAGGTAAGCATTCGCAAGGCTGGTTTGGTTAAAATAATCGGGATCGATTTTCACATTTATTATCCAGGGGAACAATGACCGTGGTGCGTCTCAAGGCAATAGTTGGTGCAGCTGCAGTCTCGACGCTGCTGAGTTCCTATGGTGCAGCCCAAGATACCGATGTCTGCGCACCGCTCGGTGAGAGTTATCTGCAGGATGCCGATTTTGAACTGGAGCGGCTCGACGGAAAGTCCGTGCACTGGAGATCAAAACAGCATGCCGGAGAACCATCTTTTGAGACCGATATCAATGACGGGGTTTTAACGATACGCAAAATTGGTACCCAGCCGTGGTTAGTTTACTGGCAAAGACTGAAAGGCAATGAATTCGCCGGTAAACGCATGGCTTTTTCGGCTGAAATGAAGTGGGACAAACCTGAGACAGACACGCGCGGTGTGCAGTCACAGGCGCGCCTGAACCTTATCGCCTTTGCCAAGGACAACAAGATTTTGAAACGCTTCAATCTCGCATATCACCCGAATCCGGACAAATCTGGCTGGCAGCCCTTGCAAATGGTCGTCAAGCTCCCCCCCAAAACCAACTTTATCGATCTGGGTTTTGTCCACGAGGCCGATGGCGTACTCCTGATTCGCAATCCGTCGTTTTACCTGGTAGACGCTTCATCCGCCGCCTGTAAGCAGATGCTGACACCCGGGCAGAATCGTTTGAATAACGAGGGCCCTTCCGGCCTGCGGTAGGCGGCCATCGACCGCCAGCCGCTGCGGTTCCAGGCCGAGCAGCGACAACAGCAGCTGTGCCCAATGACAATAGCCCACTCAGGGCCGGTTTCGTCGAATACTCACGCCAATCCGCTCGTTCATCATCTCTGTTGAGCCGTCGGTAAAGGCGGCAATCCTGGCGCCGGCAAGGTGACGCCCGAGGCTGTTGTCCTCACGCAGCCCGTTGGCACCCATGGCCTGAATGCAAGCGCTTATCGCCGGCACTGTCACACGAGCTGCGAATTTCTTGGCCACGGCGGCAGCGAGAATAGCGTCTTCGCCCTGGTCTATGCGGCGTCCCGCCTTTTCCGCGAGGGCCCGCAATGCTTCCAGATCGGTCGCCACATCGGCGAGTGACCAAAGCAATCCCTGGTTGTCCAGGATCGGCCGGCCAAACGCAAGCCGTTCCTCGCCGTAATTCAGTGCGCGATTCAGTGCATCCGCCATCATTCCACAACACATACTGGCGACATATATTCGCGCACCGTTAACGGTACTCATGGCATGCCTGAATGCTTCACCGGCCGGTGACAGTAAGTCCTCTTCGCAGACATGATAATCCTCCAGCTGAAACTCCCCGGCGCCGATGGCGTGACCGCCCAGCAGCTGGTATATCTCACCTCTGCGAAAACCGGGATTGCGGGCATCCACCAGAAAAGCGGCGATGCCTTTCGCGCCACTGCCCGGACTGGTCTGGGCATAGACAATAAAAACGTCTGCTATAGCAGCATTGGTGATCCAGCCTTTGGTCCCATTCAGTACCCAGCCATCCCGGGTTCTTTGCGCGGACGTGGAGATGGCGGCAAAATCGCTGCCGGCCCCGGGTTCAGACAATGCGGTTGCACCGAAAATCTCACCCCGCATAATGGCGGTGATGAGAGCCTGGTGGCGGTTCGCCGCGGCGCCGATGGCCAGTTTGGCGGCTATGTTCTGGGTATTGACCAGGGAGAAGGCGAAGGCCATGTCGCCCCTGGCCAGTTCTTCACATATTGCCTGCTTGGTCTGGAAGTTCGCGCCCAGACCACCATATTCAAGCGGGGTTTCGAACGACAACAGCCCGAGCTTCGCGGCCTCGCGCAGGGCTTCTGACGATTGCATGCGCGAGTTTTCCCAGTCCTGGGCGCGGGCTTCGATGTAATCGGTACGGAAGCTGCGGGCAAGATCGATAATATTCTGCTCTTTCACTGCCATCTCTCGTGAGAAATTTTGTGGTCGACCCGGGATTTGACCCAGGTCATCTGCGTTCGCGACAGATTAGTTGGCCATTACAGGATTGGCAGTTGGAGAGTACCAGATCGGCGAGGTGTAGGCGCGTTCCTGAAGCGTGGCGGGTCCTTCATAAGGTGTGCCTATACCCAGCGCTATCGCATCCAGCTGGGAATGACGTACTGTCGGAATTTGCAGCACCCTCGCGTAATAGAAAGCCTCCTGCGTCGGATCGAATTCGGGATCTACCCACAATGTCGCCAATTCCGGGGCACCGATCGTATTGGCGGTTCTGCCAGTTGCGATATCTGCCGTATTGCCAACTGGAGGCAGCTTGCCGCTGACATCGAGTTGGCGTTCGCCTGACCATGCAACATTGAATATTTTTTCCTGCGCCTGTCCCGAGGTATCGGTCCAGCCCTTGATGATCTGGATTCTGTCGAGATTATGATCGATTGCGCCTTTGCTTGCTCGAATCAGGAAATGAGGAGCTGCGGCCTCTGGAGCCCCGTTCAGTTCTCCGCCCATGGGTACGCCGCCGGCATAACCTATACCCGCCAGATCAGCCGACTCCACATCTTCCTCGGTGAAGTTCCAGCCGGCGAACAGGCGGACTTGAATTCGGGGCCCCGTGGTAGCGTAGGTTTCGCGACGCTTCATGGCCGCAAGTATTGCCTGGCGGGTATTGTCCTCACTCCAGACGGCGGCAAGACCGGAAGCGGACATATTCCAGCCGTTGAAACCCTGTTTTCCATCTGCATAGCCGTCGGGATCATCCCGCCGCTTTGTTGCCGGAGTGGAATCGGTAGCCACTTTGCCCCAGAAGTTGGGCTCTTCCGCTGAGGCGATACCGGTATGCGCGTCAGTTGAGCCTATCATGCCGAACTTGAAAGGATTCACACCGATGGCGTGCTGGAACTCCAGACCGCTTTTCAGCGCTGAACGAATGGTGTCACCCTGTTGCGCCTTATAACCCTGCGCCTGGGGAAAAGCCTGTAAGTAAAAATCAAATCGCTCGAAATCGGCGAACTCATCGTCAGGAGCCAGTTCCGGGTGCGTTTCACTGTCGCCTTTTATTTGCGTCGCTTCAACAAGGGGTTCCCATGCGATCCTCTTACTGGCGTACTCTGCATCAATCGCCTTACCTGTAAGCGTTGTTTTGGAAAACATATATCCTTTCGACAGGTTGGAATTGTGCGGAATGGAGAGGAAATCGGCACCGGTCTCCTTTGACACGGCGGCAAGGCTGTCCCACAGATCTTCGGGATAGGGCGCATCGTCGGAGCCGATGGGGTCAATATCGGCTGCCGTACTGCCATCCATATCGGATAGCACGATGCGGTGCAGGTTGGCCCCACTCGCCGTTTGGGTCCACTCCCAGCCGACAAGACTGGTAAAGGTGCCTGGCTCGTTGTGCCGATCCGCAGCCGCCATGGATTTGGCCCATTGTGAGGCGCTGATACGCTCCGCAGCCTCACTGTTGATTAGCCCGATGGTTTCGAGCCCGGTGTCCGTTCCGGCTGCCTTGGCAGCTGCAATCGGGTCCCGGGTATCCCCGGACTGGATTTCCGGCACGGGCAAATAACCGGTAAAGCGCTTGGTACCGTCCAGCGGGTCTTCGATCCAGTGCGCCAGAATCCTGATCATCAGCCAGGACTTGATTCTTTCAAAGGGGCCGGCCTCCGGCTGCTCAAAATCACCGCTCATCACGACCGGCACAACACCCAGATACTCTGCGTGATCAGACACGGACAGGAAGTCCAGCGGTTCGAGTATTTGCACACGCGTGCGGTTATAGGGATGTACGACCGGCTCCCCCTTCGCATAGCGATAGGCCACTTCCGGGTCTGCCGTTCTGTTTCCCGCTATATAGGCGTCCACAGAATACGAGGAGTGCAAGTGCGTGTCGCCCCATAGCAATTGAGTGGGTGCTTGCGCCGTGGTTGCCGGGCAGTGCAGCAGCGCAAAAAAAGTCACGCTAAAGCCTGCGAGAATTAAATTTCCGGCGGCGATTCTATTATTGGTTTTCATGATTACTCCTTCGAGGGCCGCAGTATAAAAAGTATAAATGAGGCGTGTCGAGCTGTATGTTGACTAACGGTTGGCCGACGATTCCTGACTTTTTCCCGAAATGCCGCCCTGTAGTGCTGCCGCCACAGCTGCTTGAACCTGGTCAACGCGAATGCCGCTGGAAAGGTCAGGGGCTATTGTATTTACTGGTAAAAAGTGGCGTCATCTGGACATTCCGGTAGAACCACCAAAGAGCGAAAAAATAGTGGTCTGTCCCCGTTTTTTTGAGGCTGTCGCCATGGACATGAAATGTTACCTTGGAATCGCGCTGCTGGCGCTGCTGGTCGGCTGCGCCAGTCTGCCCGCGGACTATGAGCGGGAACGCTCCTGGCGCCTGGATACCAGCGATACGCTGCTGGCGCGGGCACTGGCGCCCCTGATCGCCGCGCACCCCGGAAAGAGCGGTGCCTATCCATTGCAGGATGGGGTCGAGGCGCTGGCGGCCAGGATGACCCTGGTGCGCTCCGCCGAAAAGACGCTGGATGTGCAGTATTACATCTGGCATTCGGATGCTGCGGGCACGCTGCTGGTGAAGGAACTGCTGGATGCCGCCGACCGCGGGGTGCGGGTGCGCCTGCTGCTGGACGATCTGGGGCTGGCTGCGCGCAATGATGACTACCTGCTGCTGCTCGCCGCGCATCCGAACGTGCAGGTACACCTGTACAACCCCATTGCCTCACGCGGTGCGCGCACCCTGGGGCTGGTGAGTGACCCGGTACGTCTCAACCACCGCATGCACAACAAGTCCCTGACTGCCGACAACATGATTACCATCGTCGGCGGCAGGAACATCGGCGACGAGTACTTCTCTCTGAATCAGACCATCAACTTTGCCGACCTCGATATCCTCGCGGTCGGCCAGGTAGCGGTGGAGGTGGTGGACAGTTTCGACGCCTACTGGAACAGCGATGCCACGATCCCGGTGCAGGCGTTTCACGGCCAGTTGCCCGGTTTTGAGCAGCAGGCAGCAGCACGTCGGCGACTGGATGCTCTGGTTGCCGCGAGGGGTGCACCCTACTACCAGGCCATGCGGGCCTCGCAGCTGACGGAATCGGTAAAGGAGGGAAGTCTCGAGTATTACTGGGGCGAAATCGTGCCCCTGTACGATGCGCCGGACAAACACAACCGCGATGATGGGTCAGCCCT
This sequence comes from Haliea sp., assembly GCA_024642265.1. Classification (GTDB taxonomy): domain Bacteria; phylum Pseudomonadota; class Gammaproteobacteria; order Pseudomonadales; family Halieaceae; genus JARRPM01. Next base: position 23,707 of record JAHEBL010000042.1, read on the forward strand.
GCTGCTGCAGCAGGTGAAAAACCTGGTCGGCGAGACGGAGCGGGAACTGGTCATCGTTTCACCCTATTTCGTGCCCGGCAAGACGGGTACCCGGGTGTTGGTGGCGGCGGCCCGGCAGGGGGTGAGGGTCCGCGTATACACCAATTCGCTGGCAGCCACGGATGTGCCGGCGGTGCATGCCGGCTACCGCAAGTACCGCGAGGACCTGTTGGACGGTGGCGTTGAAGTATACGAACTGAAACCGCTGCCGGGCGAGCTGGCGGATGAAAACCTTGGAAGCTCCTTCGCCGGCAGTTCGACCGGCGCCAGCTTGCACGCGAAACTCTACTTCTTCGACCGGCAGCAGGTGTTCGTGGGCTCCATGAACCTGGACCCGCGTTCGGTGGAGATCAACACCGAGATCGGCCTGCTGATCAAGAGCCCGCCGCTGACCCAGGCGCTGCTGGCAGACCTGCCAGAGGGTCCGTCGGAGGGCTGGTACAGCCTGGTGCTGGAGCCGCGCGATGCCAGCAATCCCGAAGGCAGGACACGGCTGGTCTGGCTGACGACGGAAGGGGGCGAGCCGCTGCGTTACACCAGCGAGCCACTGACCACCTTCTGGCAGCGCCTGGGGGTGGGGTTCATCGGCCTGTTTCCGGTGGAATCGCAACTCTAGGGCCCCGCCCCGCCTCCAATGCTTTCGGTCATCACGCTGAAGCAAAAGAGAGCAGCAAGCTGGCGAAGGCCGAGGCACCAACAACGGCATTCCCCTCGCCTCGCCCAATGCCTACTTCGGTCTGAGCATGTTATCGATCTGGTGGCTGCGACTGGGCATCAACATTTAACAGATTCTGCGGTAAATGGGTGGGCATTGAAGCCATTGAGCGAGCACACATTGATAATCCGACCCCACTGGTTGTCCAGCATTGCTGGAAAGGCCGCCTTCATGGCCCACCACTCCCATGAATCCGCCTCTTATGACGACCCCCTCGCTGCGGGCAAGAGCCACAAACAATGCTTGGGAATCGGTGGAGTTCCCTTAGCGCTCGCTGCAGGCCCAGAAGGTATATCCATTACCCCAACCCGTGACGACCTTCGTGCACTCCACATTGTCCACGACCCAATCGTAGATAGCTCGCGCGGTGGTGGCAGGCGAATCATCGGCGCGCTGCAACCGGATCGCGTCCAGTATCGGCTGGTGACTGCAAAGCCTGCTCCAGGATACGCTGGTCAGCATGCTCTGCAGGATGGGGGATGTAGACGTCCACCGCCTTTCCCGCGGCTAGTTCACCGGGCAAAATTTCATAGGTGAACTCGAACACCCGCGGCTCGTCCCCGACTGACGCCAGGGGCAAGCAGCAACATAAGGATAACTGGCAAAAAAACGCGTACTCAGAACTCCTGTGACAGACGAAGAGGTACAAGCAGGGTGGCAGCAACTGCCATCAGGGCGACCGATATCCACAGACCAGGACTGAAGCTGCCGGTGACGTCGTACAATCTACCGGCCAGGGGAAACCCCAACATAACAAACAGGGTGATGATGGGCCCCATCAGCCCGAAAGCACGACCGTAGCTTTGCAGGCCAAAAATATTCGCGATCAGGGCGCCCCAAACGGGCAACATTCCGCCCGCTGCCAAGCCTATCGAGATACAGGCCAGCACGACCAGGTAGTAGGAAGGCTCCAACGCCAGCAGGGTGAAACCTGCCGCCTGGAGTAACTGCGCAGCCCAAAGTGCCAATTTGTGGCTGATAATGTCTGCAGCCACGCCAAATATCAGCTTACCCAGAAGACCACTGATCGCAATTATCATAATCAGCCCGGATCCCGAGGCTTCCCCGAGGCCAAGTAGCGCGGCATAGGGGGTCATATTGGACAGAATCGCTGTGTAGGTGCTAAAGAGAAGCCCGAGAGACGCGGCGAGCCACCAGAACTTGGCATTGCGAAGAATGTCTCCAAGGCCAAGTTGGCCTGGAGAACTGTCAGAACTACTCCCGGTCTCCTCTACCGACACCTCTATTCCTGCGTCGGAGGGCCAGCTGCGGATAGTCCATAGAACGATCGGCAGTACGAGAATCATAAGCACTAATGCAAGATTTTCCAGGGCACCGCGCCAACCATAGTCGGGCAGCCAGACGGTGATCAACCAGGGGACCAGTACACCTCCGACCGACGTACCCGTTGCCGCGACTCCCAGCGCCTTACCCCTGCTATCAGTAAACCACCTGGATACTACAGCCGAGGAGATCATGGCGCCTGCCAGTGCGTTGACCAGCGCCATGGTGATGCCGAAAATCACTATATATTGAATAATTGTAGTGCTTTGGCCCAATAACCACAGGCCAAGTGCAAAGAGCACGATACCTGCGGCAAAAAGCACTCGCACGGACAGCTTATCAAGCAGAACCCCAACAACAGGCATAGTGAAAAGGCCGACGAAGGTACCGCAAGTCAAGCTATACATCACCATTTCGACGCCTACGTTGAAAGTCTCCTGCACCGGCTGCGTGAGGAGGCTTACCGCATAAGTGAAGAAACCGATCACAAAGGCCTGCGAGAGGAAGCTGCCGCCGACTATCCGCCAACCATAAAACATCACTTTACTCCGTCGAGACTGGAACAGTGTTCTAATGTGCTTTCGGGCACGACAAATATACGACTGGCGCAGATCATAGTAGTGAAGCCCACGCCACGCTTAGTACATCTGTACGATACACTTGCACTTTCTTCGACCTATACTCCACGGACACCGGAGTCGGTCACAACTCCGCGCCATTCAATGGATACTGACATGCGACTTGTCCTACAGTCAGAAATTTCAGGCCTGGTCGAACAGCGACAAAGCCTCGCGCCGGATGTAGAGGCGTTTGTTTTTCCCAGCACTCATGACCCGGGAGAGCGCATAGCAGCCAACGCCCTCCCGGGCACCGCTGCCGGAGGCAACCATCTGCCGGCACTTGAGGGCATCGTGGATACAGCTGCGGTTTACTAGTACAGGGCATATGCGATGACTGACCGCAGAGACGCCAGAAGCCAATTGCCATCGGTTGACCGGGTACTGCAGGAGTCGCAGGACCTCGTCTCGCGCTGGGGACACCTGGTGGTGAGCGATGCTATCCGGGAGCATTTGTGCCGAATCCGCGACGATCTCAATAAAGGACAACACCCTGACTGGAGCATCTGCGCCATTCACACTGCGGTAAACACAAAACTATCTGCCACTGACACGAACGGTCTCCGGCCCGTCATCAATCTCTCGGGTGTTGTCTTACACACCAACCTCGGCCGTGCATGCCTCCCTGCTGTAGCAGCCGAGGCAGCCAAACAGGCTGGAATGCTACCCAACAATCTGGAGTACGATCTGGAAACCGGCCAAAGGGGAAACCGCGACAACCACATCGAGTCGCTGATCTGTGAGCTCACCGGCAGTGAAGCCGCAACGGTTGTGAATAACAATGCAGCGGCCGTAGTACTGGCCTTGAGCACATTGGCCAGGGGTATGGAAGTGCCTGTGTCGAGGGGCGAACTGGTCGAAATCGGCGGCTCGTTTCGCGTGCCCGAGGTGATGGAGTCCTCAGGCTGCACCCTCGTAGAAGTTGGAGCAACCAATCGCACACACCTGAAGGACTATCGCTCGGCAATTTCTGCGCAAACTGCCTTGTTGATGAAGGTACACACGAGCAACTATCGGGTCGAGGGATTCACCCAATCGGTGGACGAGAAAACCCTCGCCGAACTGGCGCATGAATACAAACTGCCCTGCATGGTGGATCTCGGCAGCGGCTGCCTGATCGACTTCACCGCCCTGGGCCTGCCTGGAGAGCCGAAAGCCTCAGATTACATCGCCAATGGCATAGACCTGATTACCTTCAGTGGCGACAAGCTACTGGGCGGACCACAGTGCGGCATTATAGCCGGCAAAAAATCGCTGCTTGACCGTATCAGTAAGAATCCGCTGAAGCGCGCGCTCCGCGTGGACAGTATGACACTGGCTGCACTGTCCGAAGTACTCAAGCTGTACCGGCACCCGGAGAAGCTGACGGAGACTCTCCCGACGCTGCGGCAATTGACGCGACCGGCAAGCGACATCGAAGGGCAGGCGGTGCGGCTGTGCAGTGAGCTTGCCAGCCAACTACCCCAAGCCTACCGTGCAGCGACTGCCCCGTGCCTAAGCCAGATTGGCAGCGGTGCCTTACCGGTCGAAACACTTCCCAGCTTCGCCATCGCCATTGAATCGGTAGAGGGGCGAGACAGCGAACTGAGGCGCCTGGCGACTGAATTGCGCAAGCTGCCACGCCCGGTCATCGGCCGAATCCACGACGGCAGATTGTTGCTGGACCTGCGTTGCCTGGACTGTGAATCACTGTTCGTGGAACAGCTTCCCCTACTCCGGGATGCGCTCTCATGCTAGTCGCTACAGCAGGCCATGTAGACCACGGCAAAACCAGCCTGGTACAGCGTTTGACCGGGACAAACACAGATCGGCTGGAAGAAGAGAGGCAGCGGGGACTGACCATAGAACTCGGATACGCTTTTTTTGATGCCGGTGCAAAGGAGCCCATTGGTTTTATAGACGTGCCCGGACATCACCGGTTCATCAACACCATGATTTCCGGGATCAGCGGTATCGACCTGGGCATGTTGGTAGTGGCGGCAGATGATGGACCGATGCCCCAGACACTCGAACACCTGCAACTGCTGCGCCTCCTGGGTGTAGAGCGATTTGCTGGCGTCATAACAAAGAGCGACCTTGTCGACAGGGAGCGACTGGCGCAGATCGCGCAGCAAACCAGCGCACTTATTCCCGGCTCGCCCCTGTGCGAAATTTCCAACCGCACAGGAGAAGGCCTGGATCAGCTGCAGTTGCTTTTGCAGGATCAACTCCAGTCATTGCCCCATCGTTCAACCGAAGCACAGTTTCGAATGTGCATCGATCGAGTATTTACCAAGAAAGGCTCAGGCGTGGTGGTGACCGGTACCTGT
>JAHEBL010000242.1:0-13776 GCA_024642265.1 Haliea sp.
TTCGGTCTGCTGAGTCTCAACCTCGCCCGGGATATGGCGCGCACTATCGGCAGGTTGATGGATATCCTGGTTGATAATTCGATTCAGTATTAGTCGTTCACCGGGCACATTCCGGAAAACATGAAGGTGAGTTCAATCGGTGTTCTGGTACTATCCATGCTTATTCACTGCAGGCATTACTTTCGCAGGCACACCCTCACCTGAGGGTGCCGGGGTCTGCACATAGCCCCTGTAATCCTCCTGTGATGCCTGCGTAAATCACTATTGGGGTTGAATAACCCTGGCTGAATTGGCAACGAACTGAAGCAGGGAGCACGAAATGTGAAATGAAGGATACCACGAGCCCATCGACGAACTGAGCGATGACACCCGGGATATGCACCGGGCCATTGTTTCGCTGATGGAGGAGTTGGAGGCCGTCGACTGGTATAACCAGCGGGTCGACGCCTGCAAGGACGGCGAACTCAAGGCCATTCTCGCCCACAACCGGGATGAAGAAAAAGAACACGCCGCGATGGTGCTGGAGTGGATTCGTCGCAAGGACCCGAGGTTTGACAAGGAACTGAAGGATTATCTCTTCACAGACAAACCCATTGCTCACGGCTAGGGTATAACGGGTTGATGCCGCCAGGCTGAATACGTTCGCTCGGGATTCAAGCCTTGTCCGGCGCAGCAGCCATAGCCCGCAGTGCCTCCATGAACAAGCTGGCCGCGGGAGAAGGTGTGGTATTGGCCCTGACGGTAATGCCAATCGGTCGCATCGTGCCTGCCAGCCTCAGGGGCAGGGTGGCGAGCAAACCGGCGGCCTCGTCGTAGTGTACCTGGTGGCGTGACAGCAGGGCGAGCCGGTCGCTGTCGAGCAGCAGGCCGCGGATCGTGGACAGTGAGCTGGTTTCGATAATCCGGGCGGGCAGGGCAGAGCCCTGGTCCGCCAGGTAGCGATCGAATAATTTCCTGGCCGGGGTCTGGCTCACCGGCAGAATCCAGCCGTACTCCAGCAACTGGGTCAGGGTTACCTGCGCAGCTTCGGCCAGCGGATGATCGCGCCCGGCGATTACCGCCAGCTCATCCTCGAACAATACCTCGGTTTTCAGGTTGGAGCCCGGTTCTATGTCGCGGGTGGCGCCGATGATCAGGTCCAGATCACCATTGCGCAGGGCCGCCTCGAGCATCGCGTAGGGACCCTCGCGGGTCGCAACCTGGAGTTGGGGGTGTTCGTCGAGCACCCGAAGTATGGTGCGTGGCGTGAGCACGGTGCGGGAGTAGGGCAGGGTGCCGATAATAACCGACCCCCGGACCGGGCCCGCGCCGCTGGCCAATTCGTCCAGGCCGTGGCGGATCAGGGAAAAGGCGAGTTTGCAGTGATTGGCCAGTGTGTCGGCGAAGGCGGTGCCAACCGGCCGGGGGCCCGCGTGTTCAAACAGGGACAGGTTGAGCAGGCTCTCCAGTTGGCGGATCGAGGCATAGACTGCTGCCCGGGTCTGGCCCAGCTGGTCAGCTGCTGCCGCCACATCCCTGGTTTCATGCAGGGCGATAAAGGCCGCGAGCCGCTGCTGGCTGACATCCAGGGTGAACACCGGGTTGCGATGCGCAGCCGGCGGCTGTCCGCCCAGTGCAGCATAGCTGGCTTCGGCGAGCGCAAACTGCGCCTCGGCTTCAAGGATTCGCCGAATGAATCTCTGGCCCTGGGCCGTGGGGATCATCCCCCGCGTCGCGCGATCGAACAGGCGGGTACCCAGCTGGGCCTCCAGCTCTTTGAGGGCCTTGGTCAGCGCAGACTGGGAGCGGTTGAGGGCATTGGCGGCGGCCGTCACGCTGCCGTGGTCGGCAATTGCACGGGCCGCCTTCAATTGCCTGAAACTGGGGGCGTGTAACGGGTCCAAGGGTGGGCGCCTGTCGATCATAATAGGGGTACTGTATTTCAATATTCATGGGTCATACAAGCCCGGCACTATGTTATCGTCAAGAATATGTAAGGATAAAAATACATAACATATTGAAAAATAACATTAATGAATATATTCAGATGTCCGGTTTTAGTGTCTCTCAGTGTGTTTTTGCGGGTCTCGCTATCCCTTGTGTTAATTATTTTTCATGGCTTGGAAAGCCGATTCCATTGGCCCTGATATCCCGTGCTACCTATTCTTCTCACTCAATCAGTTGCTTGCGTGTGGGGTTGTCATGTCAGTAGTTGTCACCAGGGTCGAGCGGGTCGACACCGTCGTCGTCGAACAGTACAGCGGGCTGGGCGTGGCAACCCTCCACGAGGCTCAGGGCAGGTGTGGCCTGCTCGCTTCTTACATGCGTCCCATCTACCGCCCGGCCCATATTGCCGGTACCGCGGTGACCTGTGAGGTAGCTCCTGGCGACAACTGGATGCTGCACGTCGCCGTCGAGCAGTGCCAACCCGGCGACGTGCTGGTGGTCGCGCCTACCAGCCCCTGTGAGGATGGCTATTTTGGTGACCTGCTGGCGGAGTCCCTGAAAGCCCGCGGCGTGCGCGGCCTGATCATCGATGCGGGTGTGCGCGATATCGCGACCCTGACCGAGATGAACTTCCCTGTGTGGTCCAAAGCGGTCTTTTGCCAGGGCACGGTCAAGGAGACCCTGGGCAACGTCAATGTGCCGCTGGTATGTGCCGGAGCCCTGGTTAATCCCGGTGATCTCATTGTTGCCGATGACGACGGCGTGGTAGTGGTGCCGCGGGTGAAAGCTGCTGCAGTCCTGGAAAAAGCCAACCAGCGCGAGGCGCTCGAGAGCGAGAAACGGGCGACTTTGGCATCGGGCGTACTCGGCCTGGATCTTTACAAGATGCGTGAACGGCTGGCTGAAAAGGGTTTGAAATATGTCGAAACCCTGGCGGACGCCTAGGGCATGCAAACCCGGATTCCCTGCACGGTCATGCGCGGTGGCACCTCCAGGGGCCTGTATTTTTTGGCGGAGGATTTACCGACGGCCACGGGCTTGCGCGACCAGGTCTTGCTGGCAGCCATGGGCTCGCCCGACGAACGCCAGATCGACGGCATGGGTGGCGCGCACCCGCTGACCAGCAAGGTCGCGGTAGTCGGTCCCTCTTCACGGGATGACGCGGACGTGGACTACCTGTTCCTGCAGGTTGTTGTTGACAGGGCCGAGGTCTCCGACAGCCAGAACTGCGGCAATATCCTGGCGGGTGTCGGTCCTTTCGCCATCGAGAGCGGTCTGCTGTTGGCCGGAGAAGACTATACCGATGTGCGCATCCACATGGTCAATACCGGCGCTATTGCCATCGCCCGCATCCAGACCCCCGGGGGAGTCGTGGAGTACGCCGGCGAGGCGCGTATCGATGGCGTGCCGGGCACTGCGGCGCCGGTAACCCTGGAGTTCCTGGATATTGCCGGATCCAGCTGCGGCGCCATGCTGCCCACTGGCAGGGTGGTGGACGAGGTAGACGGCGTCCAGGTGACCTGTATCGACAATGGCATGCCCGTGGTGCTGCTCAATGCTGCGGACCTGGGTGCGACCGGCTATGAGAGTCCTGCGGAACTGGAAGCCGACGAGGACCTGAAAGCCCGGGTGGAAGCCATCCGCCTGGCGGTGGGCGAGCGCATGAACCTGGGTGACGTCAGTGGCAAGACGGTCCCCAAGATGAGCCTGGTCGCCCCGGCCCGGGATGGTGGGGTGATCTGTACCCGCACATTCATTCCCCACCGGGTACACGAGGCTATCGGTGTGCTCGGCGCGGTGAGTGTCGCCACCGCGTGCTTGTTGCCGGGTTCCGTCCCCCAGCGTGTGTGCGGCCTCGGCGCTGCCGGCGGAGCCAGCCGCCTGCAGGTGGAGCACCCGACCGGTTTTTTTACCGTGGATGTCGATGTTGATACCAGCGGCGACAGCCTGCAGGTAAAACGTTCCGCCCTGTTGCGCACGGCCCGCCTGCTGATGCGCGGCGAGGTGATGATCCCCGCCGCGGTATGGAGCGGGCAATGACGGCCCTGCGCCAGGTCTGCCTGTTGGGTATGGGCGAGGTCGGTCAGACCCTCGCAGTGGATCTGCAGGCGCGAACTGAATTGCTTATCACGGCCTACGATCTGTTGTTTGACGAGGCGGACAGCAAGCCATCACGGGCCTTGCGGGATCTGCCCCATGTGATGGCGGCAGGTTCAGCAGCGGTCGCGGTACAGAATTGCGACCTGATCATCTCGGCAGTGACCGCCGCCCAGGATTTACCCGCCGCAGAATCAGTACTGGCTGGGCTTCGCCCCGGGGCCTGGTTTCTCGATCTCAACTCGGTGTCACCTTCCACCAAGACCCGGGTGGCCGGGGTGGTGGGTCGCGCCGGTGGCCGCTATGTCGAGGCGGCGGTGATGTCGCCCATAGCGCCCAGGCGTATCGCGTCTCCCATCCTGATCGGCGGGCCCGATGCCGGTATCTTTCTCCCCGAGGGGCTTGCCCTGGGTTTCACCGGCATGCGCCTGTGCTCCGCCGAGCTGGGCGCGGCCGCGGCTACCAAGATGTGCCGCAGCGTTATCGTAAAGGGCATGGAGGCCCTGCTGAGCGAGGCCCTGCTGGCAGCGCGTCACTACGGCGTGGAGGAAGCGGTTGTCGATTCCCTGAGCGACCTGTTTCCCCGGCCCGACTGGCAGCAGCATGCGCGCTACATGATTTCACGCACTCTGGAGCACGGCACCCGCCGGGCCGAGGAGATGGAAGAAGCGGCTCGCACCGTGGTCGACGCGGGCCTGGCGCCGCATATGAGCGAGGCCACCGTCGCCCGCCAGGCCTGGGCGCCACAGTTCGCCGCTGCGCTGGAGAACGAGAAACTGGGGCCGATGCTGGACGCTATCCGCAAGCTCGCCGCAGATTTACCGGACTAGAGGATCTGTTGATGATTATCGATTGCCACGGGCACTACACCACCGCTCCCGCACCCCACCAGGCCTTCCGCGAGGCCCAGCTGGCCGCGTTTGAGGCCGGTCAATCGCTGCCGCGCCCCGCTGCAATCAGTGACGACGAGATACGTGAGAGCATCGAGCAGAACCAGCTCAAGCTGCTGCGCGAGCGCGGCGCCGACATGACGATCTTCTCGCCGCGCGCCTCGGCCATGGCCCACCACATCGGCGATGAGGCCGTGTCGAAGCAGTGGACGGCAGCCTGTAATGACCTGATCAAGCGCGTCGTCGACCTCTACCCGGAAACGTTTATCGGTGTCTGCCAGCTGCCCCAGTCCCCCGGTGTATCCATCGCCAATTCGGTGGCGGAGCTGGAGCGCTGTGTGAACGAGCTGGGCTTCGTCGGCTGCAACCTGAATCCCGACCCCTCCGGCGGCCACTGGACATCGGCCCCGTTGACGGACCGCAGCTGGTATCCCTTCTTTGAGAAAATGGTCGAGCTGGACGTGCCTGCCATGATCCATGTGTCGGGCTCCTGCAATGCCAATTTTCATGCGACCGGGGCCCACTACATCAACGCTGATACCACCGCGTTTATGCAGTTTATCGAGGGCGACCTGTTCCGCGACTTTCCAGATCTGCGCTTTATCATTCCCCACGGCGGTGGCGCCGTGCCCTATCACTGGGGCCGCTACCGCGGTCTGGCGGATATGCTCAAGCGGCCACCGCTGGCCGAGCACGTGATGAAGAATGTGTACTTCGACACCTGTGTCTACCACCAGCCGGGCATCGACCTGCTGTTCAGGGTTATCGATATCGACAATATCCTGTTCGGCTCGGAGATGGTGGGCGCGGTGCGCGGTATCGACCCGGAAACCGGGCAGTATTTTGACGATACAAAACGCTATGTCGATGCGCTTGGGCTGTCTGACGAGGATCTGCACAAGGTCTACCAGGGCAACGCCCGCCGGGTCTATCCGCGCCTCGATGCGCAGCTGAAGGTGCGCGGCCTGTGAGCACCTTTACCATGGATGCCGACTGGCTGCCCTTCCACCCGGCGCCGTCCAAGCCGGAATTTGTCCCGCCCCCGGGCGCGGTGGATGCGCACTGCCATGTGCTTGGCCCGGGCGATCAGTTTCCCTTCGCCCCGGAGCGCAAGTACACGCCCTGCGACGCACCAAAGGAAAAGCTCTGGGCGCTGGCCGATCACCTGGGTTTCTCCCGCAACGTGATTGTCCAGGCCACCTGCCACGGCGCCGACAACCGGGCCCTTGTGGATGCGCTGCTGCACTCCAGTGGTACGGCGCGTGGCGTTGCCACTGTCCGGCTCGGTGTCAGGGATTCGGAGCTGGCAGAACTGCACGCCGCTGGCGTGCGCGGCGTGCGCTTCAATTTCGTCAAGCGCCTGGTGGATGCACTGCCCTTCAACGCGTTGCGTGAGATAGCGGCGCGGGTAGAGAAACTGGGCTGGCATGTGGTGATCTACTTTGAAGCGGTTGATCTGCCGGAGTTGTATGACTTTTTTACCTCACTGCCGACGACCCTGGTGGTAGACCACATGGGCAGGCCGGATGTCAGCAAACCTTTGGACGGTCCGGAGTTTGAGTTGTTCGTGAAGCTGTTGGCCGAAAACCCCGGCATCTGGTCCAAGGTGAGTTGCCCCGAACGACTGTCCCTCAGTGGCCCGCCGGGCTATGACGACGTGGTGCCTTTTGCCCGCCGGATCGTGGAGACATTCCCCGACCGTGTGCTGTGGGGCACCGACTGGCCACACCCCAACATGAAGAGCCACATGCCGGATGACGGTGTGCTGGTCGATTTTATCCCGCGCATCGCGACCACGCCCGAACTGCAGCAGAAGTTGCTGGTGGACAACCCGATGCGCCTGTACTGGTCAGATTGAGGAGACGAATGATGGGCCTGCATAAACCCTACGAGGATGTTCCCGGTACCACGATATTCGACGCTGACATGGCGCGGATCGGTTACCACCTGAACCAGTTCTGTATGTCGCTGATGAAGCCCGGGAACCGCGCGCGCTTCAAGGCCGACGAGCGCGCCTATCTCGATGAATGGTCGATGACCGAAGAGCAGAAGCAGGCCGTACTGGATCGCGACTACAACCGGATGATGGCCCTGGGCGGCAATGTCTATTTTCTGGCCAAGATATTTTCCAGCGATGGCATCAGCTTCCAGGCGGCCGCTTCGACCATGACAGGCATGACCGTAGAGGAGTACGCACAGATGATGATTGACGGCGGGCGCTCACCCGAGGGCAATCGATTTGTCGGGGAGACCAGCAACAATGGCTAGAATTACCGCAGGTGTCACCACCTCACACGTTCCGGCCATCGGCGCGGCCCTGGACAACGGCAAATCCGCTGAACCCTACTGGGCACCCGTTTTTGCGGGTTACAACTTTTCCAAACAGTGGATCGCCGAACAGCAGCCGGATGTGATTTTTCTCGTTTACAACGATCATGCCACCGCTTTCAGTCTCGACATGGTGCCGACCTTCGCGATTGGCTGCGCCGGGGAATTCGCGCCTGCCGATGAGGGCTGGGGGCCGCGCCCGGTGCCCGTGGTGAAAGGGCATCCCGAGCTGGCATCACATATCGCGCAATCGGTGATTCAGGACGACTTCGACCTCACCATCGTCAACAAGATGGACGTGGACCACGGCCTCACCGTGCCCCTGTCACTGATGTTCGGCCAGCCCGAGGCGTGGCCCTGCCTGGTGATTCCTTTCGCCGTAAACGTTGTGCTGTACCCGCCACCCTCCGGGCGCCGCTGCTACGAGCTGGGCAAGGCGCTGCGCCGGGCGGTCGAGTCATTCGATGCAGATCTGAACGTGCAGGTCTGGGGCACCGGCGGCATGAGCCACCAGCTGCAGGGCCCCCGGGCCGGCCTCATCAACAAGGCGTTCGACAACGACTTCCTCGACCGGATCGTCAACAGCCCGGAGGAGCTGTCGCACATGCCGCATATCGATTACGTGCGCGAGGCCGGCTCCGAGGGCATCGAGCTGGTGATGTGGTTGATCATGCGCGGTGCACTCAACGACAGGGTGATCGAGCGTCACCGCTTCTATCATGTGCCGGCCTCTAATACGGCAGTGGGGCACCTGGTGCTGGAAAACGGTTAACTGTTTTGACAAGGAGAGCATTATGAAAGTTGTACTGGCAGGCCCCGGCGCCTTTGGCATCAAGCATCTGGACGGTATTCGCACTATCGACGATGTGGAAGTGGTGTCCCTGGTAGGCCGCACCCTGGATAAGACCCGTGCCGTTGCTGATGACTATGGCATTGCGCACGTCACCACTGACCTGGCGGAAGCCCTGGCCCAGCCCGGCGTCGATGCCGCGATTTTATGCACGCCTACCCAGCAGCATGCGGCCGAGGCTATCCAGTGTATGAAAGCCGGTGTGCACGTGCAGGCGGAGATTCCCCTGGCGGATAACTGGGCGGATGCCCAGGCGGTCGATAAGGTCCAGCAGGAGACCGGCCTGGTGTGTATGGTAGGCCATACACGACGCTTCAACCCCTCGCACCAGTGGGTTCACCAGCGGGTGGCAAAGGGCGAACTGAACCTGCAGCAGATGGACGTGCAGACCTACTTCTTTCGCCGCAAGAACATGAACGCCAGGGGCGAGCCCCGCTCCTGGACTGATCACCTGCTGTGGCACCACGCCGCCCACACGGTGGACCTGTTTGCCTACCAGGCGGGTGAGGAGATCGTGGCGGCCAATGCGATCCAGGGACCGCTGCACCCGGAGCTCGGCATTGCCATGGACATGTCGATCCAGCTGAAGTCCGGATCCGGTGCCATCTGCACCCTGTCTTTGTCCTTCAATAACGACGGTCCGCTGGGCACCTTTTTCCGTTACATCTGCGACAACGGCACTTATATCGCCCGCTACGATGACCTGTTCGACGGCAGGGATGAGAAGATCGATGTATCGAAAGTGGATGTCTCCATGAACGGCATCGAGTTGCAGGATCGCGAGTTCTTTGCCGCGATCCGCGAGGGTCGCGAGCCCAACTCCAGCGTGGCCCAGGTGTTGCCCTGCTATCGGGTTTTGCACCAGCTAGAACAACAGCTCGCACCTTAGCCGTGGCTATGAGGGTGCGCCGTACCGGTGCAACAGAATTCAACGGGCCTTCGGAGTAGAAATATGACCGTACACAAAACCCAGGTTGCGATTATCGGTTCCGGTCCCGCCGGCCTTATGTTGGGCCACCTGCTGCGGCAGGCCGGTATCGACGCAATTATCATCGAGCGCCAGAACGAGGCCCACGTGTTGTCACGGATTCGCGCCGGTGTGCTGGAAACCGTTACCACCGATATCCTGGAACGACTCGACCTGGCCGGGCGCATGCACGCCGAGGGGCTGCCCCACGGCGGCGTCAAGCTGGCCGACGGCGAGCGCCTGATTCGTATCGATATCGAGGGCCTCACCGGCAGGACCGTTATGGTGTACGGCCAGACCGAGGTGACCCGGGACCTGATCGACGCGGCGCCGGGCAGGGGACTGGAGATCATCTGGGAGGTGGAGGACGTCGGCTTGCACGATATCGAAGGCGATGCACCTTCTGTCACCTACACCAGGGACGGCGTTGAACACCGCATCGAGGCGCGCTTCGTCGCCGGCTGCGATGGCTTCCACGGGGTGTCGCGACCGACGATTCCTGCGGCGGTGGCGCGCCCCCATGAAAAAGTCTATCCCTTCGGCTGGCTGGGCATTCTGGCGGACGTGCCGCCGTGCAATGAGGAACTGATCTACGCCAACCATGCCAACGGTTTCGCCCTGGCTTCCCAGCGCTCGCTCACCCGCAGCCGCTACTACATCCAGGTGCCGCTCACGGAAAAGCTCGAGGACTGGCCGGATGACCGCTTGTGGGATGAGCTGGCCCTGCGCCTCGGTCCGGATGCAGCCGCGCATATCACCCGCGGACCTGCGCTCGAGAAATCCATCGCCCCGCTGCGCTCCTTCGTGTTTGAGCCCATGCGTCACGGCAGCCTCTTCCTGGTGGGAGACGCTGCCCATATCGTGCCGCCCACCGGCGCCAAGGGCCTCAACCTGGCGGCATCCGACGTGGCCTACCTGTCACAGGCGCTGATTGCATTTTTTGCTGAGAACGACCACGACGCGGTAGCCGGTTACTCGGACAAGGCGCTGGCGCGGGTCTGGAAAGCGGAGCGGTTTTCCTGGTCCCTGACCATGCTGATGCACCGCTTCCCCGACGACGGACCGTTCGAACGGCGCATGCAGGTTGCGGAGCTGGACTACATTGCCTCCTCGGAAGCGGCGCAGATGGAAATCGCGGAAAATTATGTGGGCCTGCCTCTTTGAGGCTGTGATTGAACTGTTCCCCAACTCCGGGAGGCCGGCTGCCGGAACGGGAATATAAGTGCTATTTGACGGGGTGTGGCATGAGCAATGTAAAGCACTATCCGAAACACGCCTGGTATGTGGCCTGTACCCCCCACGAGATTGAAGGCAAGCCATTGGGCCGGGTTATCTGCGGCGAGTCGCTGGTCCTTTTTCGGGTCGGCAATGGCGAGGTCGCCGCATTGGAAGACTTCTGCCCGCATCGCGGTGCGCCGCTGTCGCTGGGCACCGTAGAGGATGGCCTGGTCGTCTGCGGGTATCACGGCATGAAGCTGAATGCAGATGGCAAATGTGCGGCCATGGTGGGCCAGCGTGTGGAAAAATTTCGCAGGGGCATCCGGCCTTATCCGGCGATAGAGCGCCACGGTTATGTCTGGGTCTGGCCGGGCGAGGCCTCGCTTGCGGATCCCGGCCTGATTCCAGACCTGCACTGGGCGCGAAGCCCGGACTGGGCCTTCGGCGGTGGCATGTTCAATATCCGCTGTGATTACCGCCTGCTGATCGATAACCTGATGGACCTCACCCACGAGACCTACGTGCACGCCTCCAGCATCGGCCAGCCGGAGATAGAGGAAGCTGCGCCGGACACGGTCCGCGAAGGAATGTCTGTTACGGTAAGTCGCACGATGGAGAACATCCCTGCGCCACCGTTCTGGCAGGATGCCCTGCGGGGCAACAATCTTGCCGCAGACGTACCGGTAGATCGCTGGCAGATCTGCCGGTTCACGCCACCGGGCAGTGTCATGATCGATGTGGGTGTCGCTCATGCGGGGCAGGGCGGGTTCGACGCCCCGGAAAGTTGCCGGGCCTCGGGCATCGTGGTTGACCTGATAACGCCGGAGACCGATGACAGCTGCTGGTATTTCTGGGGGATGGCGCGCAACTTCAACGTCGGCGACAAGGCCCTTACCGAGCAGATCCGTGCGTCACAACACCGGATCTTCACGGAGGACCTGGAGATGCTCGAGTCGCAGCAACGCAATCTCAGCGCCAACCCCGGTCGCTCCCTGATGCAACTGAATATCGATCAGGGCGGAGTCCATGGGCGAAAGATACTGGAAGAGCTGCTCGCCAGAGAGTAGTAGCTGGTGGCCCCTGTACTTTACGTGACACCGCTAATTGGTCTAGATTGTCAGCTAAGCATTTAGAAGTCAGTATCATTCCAGCTGATGATCCAGCTTGGGTGCTTATAGTGTTTAATCAGTGTTTCCTGGTTTTTCAATGTCAGTTTTGGAGACTTTTATGAGCCTTATCCGCAGCACACTCGCCACTTTTTCAATGGCGCTTGCACTTAACAGCTATGCCGGGCTATCAGAGGCACCATCCGGCGATTACGCGCTGGAAGAGACCCACGGCTATATTACCTTCACTTATAGCCACATGGGTTTTTCCACGCCTCATGTAGGTTTTAATACCTTTGATGTTGAGCTGGTGCTGGATAGCGCCAATCCGGCCAACAGCGTGCTCAATGCGACTATCGATGCGGCTTCTGTTGATAGCCGGGTAGCTAAGCTGGATGAGCACCTGGTAGGAGACAAGTTTTTTGATGCGACCAGCTACCCCGATATCACCTTCCGGTCGACCTCTATCGAGGCACTGGGTGACGACGAGTTCAGCGTCACCGGTAATCTCACGATCAAGGACGTGACCCGGCCGGTTGTGCTGAAGACGACCATCAATAAGGCGGCCAACAACCCGATGACGGGCAAACCCACCATCGGTGCGGTGGCGGAGACATCTATCTCCCGCTCGGAATGGGGTATCTCGCAATATGTACCCAACGTCGGTGACGAGGTGACGATCTATATCAGTGTGGAGTTGCAGAAGAAGGACTGATCAGGGCAGCAACCATGTCCTGATAGCGCAACTACTGGCCCGGAACCAGTCTGACCGACCAGGCCAGCTCCACCTCATTGCCAACCCACTCCGTAGACTCCCACTCGCCCTTGCCGACCCCGTAATCCAGGCGGCGGATGCTGACGCTTCCTTCAAGGTACATGATGGGTGTACCGCCTTCGCTGCTTTCCTTCAGTATCAGGGGCAACACAAGGGGCCTGGATTGGTCGCGTATGGTGAGGGTGCCGGCTGCTTCGTAGCGTCCCTCACCCTTCGCGGTGATCGTGTTGGTAATGAACCGTGCTTCCTGGAATTGCCGGGTATCGAACAGGTCCGGGCCATTCAGGATATCGTCGCGCTCCCTGTCATTCGTATCCAGTGAGCCCACCTTGATGACGACCGTGAGTGAGCTGCCTGCGAGACCTCTGTCAGCGTCGGTTATGAGCAGCGTGAAGTCCTTGAACTCCCCGCGGGTGACCGCGCCGGCCTGGGTAAAGTCAAAGCTCAGCTCGCTTTCTGTGGGTTCAGACCTCATGTCGGCGGCGCGAACCGGATAACTCTGGGTTACGGTGAGTGCACCGAGAAGAGACAGGACGGCGACGCCGGGTAGCATGCGCCGCATCAGCCGGTCCTTCAAGATGAACTGGTGTTTCAGCGCGCCGGCAATATGTAGCACCACCAGCAACACCAGGGAGAAAGCAAGAATTTCATGCACGGCCTTGAAGAACTCGAACGCCTCTTCGCTTTTCCCGATCATATCGGGCAGCTGTACCAGCTTGAACCAGCTCACAGGGTAGTTCTTTGCCGAGGACATCAGCCAGCCGGAAAGGGGCATCAGAAAAATCACCAGGTACAGGCCGATGTGCGTCACACTCGCGAGGAAGCGCTCGAACCATTTAAGCTTGTCAGGCAGCGCGGGGCCCGGGCTGAGCAGGCGCCAGGTGAGACGGATGATGGCGAGACCAAGGATGGTAATGCCCACGGACTTGTGCCGCGCCAGCCAGGCCAGCTTTTCCATACCCAGTGGCAGATCCTCGGCAATGGCCGCGATCACAAACTGGGTTACCAGCAATAGAACGACAAGCCAGTGCAGTATCTGGCTGATGGCTCCCCAGCGCTCGCTGTTGTTGATGGCCTGCACGGGCACCCTCTGAAAATCTTATTCGAAGTGAGGTCTTAATCTGGCATGGTTGGCGGCTTCAGTACAAGCCCTTTGGCTATTAGTTTGACGGACATCGCGTCTGTCCGGGCGATCGCCCCGTGATAGTATTCCGCCGCCTCGCCGGATAAACTGGCGTCCTGCCCCGGAGAATAAGAATGAGCCAGGAGCCGCAGGTAATCATCGATCGCTCGCCCATGAGCAGACTGCAGTACGTGGTTATTGCGCTGTGTATCGCGCTGCTCGCCCTGGACGGCTTCGACGTGCTCGCCATCAGTTTTGCCGCCCCGGGTATCGCCGCGGAGTGGGGCATCAATCGCGCCACCCTGGGCATCGTGCTGTCGATGGAGTTGGCCGGCATGGCCCTGGGCTCGATGCTGTTGGGTGGCCTGGCCGATCGCATTGGGCGGCGTCCCACCATACTGGCCTGCCTCCTGATCATGTCCGCGGGCATGCTGTTCGCCGCCCTGGCCGACAGCGTTGTGACTCTTTCACTCATCCGCTTTGCCACCGGGCTGGG
>JAHEBL010000242.1:13876-28623 GCA_024642265.1 Haliea sp.
GGCAGCGTGCTGGTCTGGGCCAATGTGGGGGGGCTGGCAGGCTCCGCCCTGCTGAGCGCACTCTCCTCGAGAATTCCGGTGCGGGCGCTGGTGATCGTGGCCATGTTGTGCTCGGTGGTCATGGTGAACGTGTTCGGGCAGGAGCAGGCGGATCTCACTCAACTCGCCCTGGTGGCGGCCTGCGCCGGGTTTTTTACCAACGCGGCGGTGGTGGGGCTCTACGCGATTTTCGCCCAGTCCTTTCCCACCAGGGTGCGGGCAGGCGGTACCGGTTTTGTTATCGGCCTGGGCCGCGGCGGCGCGGTACTGGGACCGGTTCTCGCCGGTTTCCTGTTCCAGGGCGGCCAGGGGCTGGCGGTCGTGGCCTTCGTGATGGCCCTGGGTTCGCTGGTGGCGGCGGGTATGTTATTGATGCTGCGCAGGGGAGAGGTCGTCTAGGACAGGGGTTTGCCGGTACTTTCGCCATCGGGGTGTGCCGCAGCTTGCTCAATGTCTGCATCGGTTACTCTGTCAAGCTGCCTCACTTTGGGAAACACAAAGGCGCCCGCCGCAGTGACCAGCAGCGCCATTACACCTCCGAGGGCCACCGCGGCTGCCGGCGGCAATGCCGCGGCGACACTGCCTGCGCGAAAATCGCCCATCTGGTTTGAGGTGGCAATAAAAATT
This sequence comes from Haliea sp., assembly GCA_024642265.1. Classification (GTDB taxonomy): domain Bacteria; phylum Pseudomonadota; class Gammaproteobacteria; order Pseudomonadales; family Halieaceae; genus JARRPM01. Next base: position 14,543 of record JAHEBL010000242.1, read on the forward strand.
GAATTTACAGCGCCCACTCTTCCCCGCAGGCTGTCCGGCGTGGCCAGCTGGATCAGGGTGCTGCGTATGTTCACACTGACCATGTCGGAACCGCCGTACAGCCAGAGCGCCAACAGGCTGAGCCAGAGCTCGGTGGAGTAAGCGAACAGTAATATTGAGGCTGAGAATACAGCCAGGGATGAGAACAGGATAATACCGGCATGACGCAGTGCCGGCAGTTTCGCCATGACCAGGCCGACCATGACCGCGCCCAGCGCCGGCATGGCTCTTAACAGCCCCAGCGCTTCCGGCCCCACCTTGAGGATATCCAGGGCGTAAACGGGCAGTAATGCCATAACGCTACCCAGCAGGACTACCAGCATGTCCAGGGTAATACTGCCGAGAACATACGGGCTGTTGCGGATAAAGTGAATGCCGCTGAGCACCTGTCGCCAGCCTTTCTCCACGGGTTTGATGTGTCCCAGCCGGGGTAACCTGAAAAATAAAACGGCACCTATCAAACTGAGCAGGGCGAGTATCCAGTACGTATTCAGGTCCAGCCAGGCAAGCAGGAGACCCGCGATGAAAGGCCCCGCCGTGGAGGCGGTATTCCAGACCGTGGTTGTCACTGCGACGGCTTGTGACAGCGCCTCGCGGCTGACAATATTGGGCAGGGTGGCCTGTAGCGCAGGGCCGTAAAACGCCCGGGAGCAGCCATGAAAGAAGAGCAGGGAGAACACGACGACCCTGTCGTCTGGCGCCAACTGTTCCTGCCCCATGGCCAGCGCAAGGCCGAGCAGCACAGCGGTTTCACTGACTGCGCATATTGCCAGAACCAGTTTGCGAGGAAAGTTATCCACCACCCAACCGGTAAGGAAAAACAGCGCCAGTATTGGCGCAATCTGAACCAGTCCCACCAGGGCCAGGTCAAAGGGATCGCCGGTAAGGCGGTACAGGTGCCAGCCGATAGCGACGGAGAGCATCGTACTGGACAGGCTGATGCAGGCCCTGGCAAACAAATAGGGTATAAAAACCGGATAGTTCACGACTCAGGTCCTTGCCGGTCTAATCAGCAGCGCTTTCATCGCGGTTCTCTTCCACAAACTCGATCAGGTTTCCGGCGCCGTGGTGAAAAATGAAAACCATCAGGCTAATTCTGCGAAGGTTGCCGCGCACCAGTCGGCGATGTAGTCGCGCATCCCGGTGCCATTGTCCGCGCCACAGTGTTCGATTTCGAAATCGGCGGTGGTGAAGATACGCAGGTGTCGTTTGCTTGAGTTTACCGCCTGCTCGTAAGACCTGTGGGCGTTGCTGACCGGGATTTGCCTGTCGCCGGCCCCGTGAGTCACCAGAAAAGGCATCGTTATTTTCTCGATCTGGCCGTCGAGGGTGACCTGGGGCATGTAAGCCATGAAGTCTTCCATGTTGTCCTTTCCCCACACCCACATCACGTGATCCCAGTAGTGGGGAACGGGGTTCTCGCCCTCGTTGGCAAGACGCTCATTCTGGCGCTGCCCCCACAGATGGTTGGCGCCCATCACCGCGCACAGGGCGAATCGCGGTTCGTTGGCAGCGGCGCGTGGCGCGAAGTATCCCCCGAGGGAAAGGCCGAACATGCCGATTTTGTTCTCATCCACGTCGGGCCGCGAGGCCAGGTATTCATAGGCGGGCGTGGCCCAGCGCTCGGTGTCGTGAACAGCGGTCAGGCCCCGTTTGCGCAGGGCCTCGCCGGTGCCGGGCTGGTCGACGAACAGCGTATACATGCCCCTTTCGAGGTTGGACGCGCCATGGCCGGCCATATCGATCTGTTCCTTCATGGAATCCAGCCCGTTGCAGGATACCAGGGCAGGACGCCTGGTCCCGCTGCCATCGTGAACGAAGATCGCGGGGAAACTGCTGCCTTCATAAGGTATATCCACGAAGTCCACGTGCAGCCCGCGCAGTTCGACGTGCTTGCGGTACAGTTCAAGGCCCTTGTCATAGGCCTCCCAGCGCGGTGCATAGTCCCGGGACTGCATGCGCTCCGCCGACAGGTAATAGCCGGAGGCGCGGCCGTACTTGGTACCCGCGGAGAGCAGGTAGCCCGCTTCCTCATCGGCCCTGGCATTGGCCTCTACCTGTTGCGCCACGGCAATCCAGCTATCGAACAGCAATGCGGTGCCGGCATCTTCACCGTCGGCGGCCGCCTCCCTGATCGGTCGACAGGCCTCGTCAATTTCGCCGTGATTACCGCCGCAGACCAACGCCAGGTTGACCTGCAGGTTCCATACATAGTTGCCGGGAAAGGGTTCGTACATTGTGTGCTCCAGATTTAGCGTCGTTCATGAAAATGCGTCGAGTACGCAACTGACGTGTTCTACTTTGGGCGGCGATGCAAAGAACGGCCCCGCCAGTTCTCGCCAACGCTGAAAACTCTCAGAATTGCGAAAGGTCAACATATGATCATCGACCGAGTTCCAGCCGACCACCAGCCGGTATCTCGACGGGTGCTCGATGCCACGCTCAAGCTTCATACTTAGGCATCCATGCGCCTGGCGGAACAGCGGGCTTGCCTGTGCTACGGCACTTTCGAACTGCTCTTCCTGTCCTGCATGCACCTCTATTTCTGCGATTTCAAAAATCATCCGGGCACCTGCCTGTCAGTTCGACAAAAAATGTAGCAGCAGACTGTGCCAATCCGCGGTGCCGCGGTCAAGGTAATCGCTATTTGTTATTTGGAAGGGCGTCATCGGTAATTGCAATATCAAATACAGGGACGTGCTATGGCTGATTCAGTGCTGGTCCACTAGTATTGAACACTGCCGCTGGTGGAGCAGGTTTATCCAGGCAGAGTTTTTGTCTGTTGACGAAAAAGGTTGGACGTTTATGAAAGTTGTGGTTACCGGAGCCGGTGGTTTTGTCGGGCGAGTTCTGGCCGGGAGTCTGGAGGCTGACGACAGTATCAGCCTGGTGCTGGTGGATACAGCGTTCCCACAGCATAAAACCGGCTCGAACGATCGTGTTACATATATACGTGGGCAGTTGCAGGATGCCGAAGTGCGGTCGCGCGCGCTTGAGCAGGGCGTGGATGTCCTGTTTCATCTCGCGGCCTTGCCTGGGGGTGCGGCGGAAGCCGACCCGGCACTTTCGAAGTTGGTCAACCTGGATGCGACACTGGCGCTGTTTGAGGAGGTATCCCGGGCAGCGGATTGTCCCAGGGTTGTTTTTACCAGCACCATCGCGGTACTGGGCGCACCACTGCCATCTCCCGTGGATGACCAGTGCCGGATATCGCCGGCGATGGTATACGGTACCCACAAGGCGATGGTAGAGCTCGCTCTTGCCGATATGACCCGGCGCGGGTCACTCGATTCAGTAGGGGTGCGCCTTCCCGGGATCGTGGCCAGGCCTCCGGGGCCAAGCGGCCTGAAGTCGGCCTTTATGAGTAATGTTTTTCACGCGCTGAAAGGGGGAGAGCAATTTGTCAGCCCGGTATCCCCGGCAGCCACAATGTGGCTGATGTCTGTGAACCAATGCGTTGCCAATCTCGTTCACGCGTCGCGCCTTGACAGCGATTTGATGCCCATATCGCGTGTTGTCACTCTGCCGGCTCTGCGCTGCAGTATGGGAGAGTTGGTAAATTCCATTGCGACGCACACAGGCGCGTCGCCAGCTCTGGTGAGTTATGCAGTGGATAGTGACCTGGAGCAAAATTTTGGCGCGTATCCACCCCTGCTCAGTCCCGCCGCTGAACGGGCCGGGTTTGCTCATGATGAAGACCTGGATCAGCTGACCAGGACCGTCCTGGCGTCATTGGATATTTGATCAGTGGCTGTATCGAAGCATCGAAAATCGCCATAGCAGGTATTGGTAATCGCGATTTGTTAAGGCGCTGCTACACCATTACTCTTTTCAATAAGCAGGGGGGTTAACGTGGCATTAGCAGCGCAAAAGTGTTGATCAGGCAGTGGCTTTTTCGGCCCTGTTGGCACCCATCCAGGAGCAGTCATGGCCAGCGAGTTATTTGATCTTTCCGGCCAGGTGGCGTTGGTGACCGGTGCCGCCGGGGGCCTTGGGCGGCAGATCGCGCTGACCCTGGCGGAGCAGGGCGCAGATATTATCCTTTCCGACCTGGACTCTCAAAATTGTAAAGAGGTTGCCCGAGGGGTGCAGGGCGCCGGCCAGCGCAGCCTGGTGCTCGGCGCTGATTTGTCCGACGAGCCGGCAATTTTGGGCATGGCGCGCGAGGCGCTGGCCTGGCAGGGCCATATTGATACCCTGGTCTGCTGTGGTGGCATGGAAGGCCATGTGGGAAGTCTGCTCGATGTCTCCACAGAAGCCTGGCAACAGTTGATGAATGTCAACTTGCAGTCATCGCTGTGGCTGTGCCAGGCGCTGGCCAGTTCCATGAAGGAAAGGGGAGCCGGCAGTATCGTGTTGATAGGCAGTATTGCGGGTCTGCGAGGTAACAAGGCAATTGGCCTGTACGGAATCGCCAAGGCGGGCCTGTCGCAGATGGCCAGAAACCTGGCCGTGGAGCTGGGTCCCCGGGGCATACGGGTCAACGCGGTGGCGCCGGGCCTGATTGTAACTCCCCTGTCTGACAAGCTGTTGGAAGACCAGGCTTTTATGCAGCGTCGCCTGGCGATGACACCGCTGAGGCGAACCGGACAACCCGAGGAGATTTCGGGCGTGGTTGCCATGCTGGCGGCGCGCGCCGGTGGCTTTATCACCGGCCAGACGCTGGTAGTCGATGGCGGGACCCTGATAACCGATGGCAGTTGAGCGTTCGCTGTAGCCCGCGTTAAATTGACTTATATTTTGGAGAACTCATCCGCGCTGCGGAGCTATTCACCTGAACCAGCCGGCCACCAGCGGTGCCCTGGCACGATTGGGTGAATAAATTCGATCACATGCGGCAATTTTTATGTCATTGTCTCTAGTTACCCCCGGAGCCCTCTCTCATGTTGACAATTGAAACTGCAGTACAGATCGCACAGCAAACCATTGCCGAGGCAAAAAAAAGGGATTTTGCCCCCATGTGTGTGGCGGTCCTCGATCCCGGCGCCCATCCGATCGCCATACTCAGGGACGAACGCGCGGCGATCTCCAGGCCGGAAATCGCGATTGCCAAGGCGGCGGGTTGCCTGGGTATGGGCTTTGGCGGTAGGGAATTGCAGCGGCGGGCGGAGGCCCTGCCGCAGTTTTTCAACGCACTGGCGGCAATCTTCCCGAAGGGGATGGTCGCGTTGCCCGGTGGCGTTTTGTTGCGCGATGCCGAAGGCCGCTTACTGGGTGCAGTCGGGGTTAGTGGTGACACGTCGGATAATGATGAAACTGCGTTGCTTGCCGGTGTCGCGTCGACAAACCTGGTCGCAGAAACCGGTGAGTAAGGCAATCTCTTACTTCATTATCGTGTAGAGTCCAGTTCATCCACGGGCACTCTGCACCCATCTGATCTGACAGGAGTTATTGTCGGTGTCGAATTTCCTATTTACCAATGTCAGGGTTTTTGACGGCTCCGGGGAAGATCCGTTTCCCGGAGAAGTTCTTGTCCAGGGTGACCGCATTAAACGCGTTGCCTGTGCGCCGGAGGCGATCGAACGCGGCGACGCCAGCCTTGTCGACGGCCACGGAGCCACCCTGATGCCGGGCATGGTAGAGGCGCACGCGCACCTGACCTGGCCGAGCTCTGTCGAGCGGGTGATCAACGCCATGAAGCTGCCTATCGAGGAGCATGTGCTGGTTACTGCGCAGAACGCCCGGATTACCCTGGATTACGGTTTTACCAGCGCCTACTCAGCCGGGGCGCTGGGAGAGCGCATCGAGCCGGCGCTGCGTGACATGATCGACGCTGGATTTATGCCCGGGCCAAGGTTGCGGGCATCGGCGCTGGAGAAGGGTGCCGAGGGTGTGATGGGCGTGCCGGAGGGTCACGATCCCACGCACGACCGGGACATCGACGGCCTGCGCGCCTATGTCTTCGACAAGAAGAAAGAGGGCTGCGACACCATCAAATTCCTGCTTTCCAGTGACGAGGGCTTCGCTCCCGGCGGCTCGCAGGTGCTGATGTACTCCGAGGAGGAGGTGCAGGCCATCGGCGAGGCAGCGCGGGAGGCCGACATCTGGCTGGCCTGTCACGCGCAGGCGGCCGAGGCCGTCAAGCGCGCGGTTCGGGCGGGCTTTCGCGCCATCTTTCACTGCGTTCATGCAGATGAAGAGGCGCTGGATCTGATGGAGGCCAACCGGGACCACCTGTTCATGGTGCCAGCTCCCGGGTTGCTCTACGCGCGGATACACGAGGCACAGGACTTTGGCATCGGCAGGAAGGAAGCGGAAAAGCTCGGTGCCATCTCGGGGCTGGAAGCACAGCAGCGCATCGTTCCCGAGATGCGCCGGCGGGGGATACGGGTGCTGCCCGGGGGCGACTACGGTTTTCCCTACAACCCGGTTGGCAGGAATGCCCGCGACCTACAGCTGTTTGTAGACCTGTTTGGTTTTACCCCGGCTGAGGCACTGGTCGCGGCCACCAGGCAGGGCGGCGAGTTGATGGGGCTGCCTGTAGGTGAGATCAGGGAGGGCATGCTGGCCGATATCCTGCTGGTCGACGGTGATCCCCTTGCCGATATCACCATCCTGCAGGAAAAGGAGAAAATTCTGGCCGTCATGAAGGGCGGCGAATTTCATCGCAGCCCGGGTTGTGGCTACCTGGTAAGCTGAACAGTAGAGGGTAATGATAATGCTCCCGGTTAAATTAGTATTGACGGTCCTGGTGACCGCCCTGGTGCTCGACCCGCTGGCGGCACTGGCAGTAAACAGGTCGGATCGCCCTAATGTCCTGTTGGTGGTGGCCGATGACCTGGGCTACACCGATTTGGGCAGCTTTGGCGGCGAAATAGCCACGCCCAACCTCGATGCATTGGCCGCGAGCGGGCTGCGACTGACCAACTTCTACACCGCCCCTACCTGTTCGCCCACCCGTTCCATGCTGCTTACCGGCGCCGACAGCCACCTGGTCGGCCTGGGCTCCATGGCCGAGGCATTGACGCCGGATCAGCGCGGTAAGCCAGGCTATGAGGGCTACCTTAACGATCGTGCTGTTACCCTGCCGGAGGTCTTTTCCAGTGCCGGTTACCGCACCCTGATGAGCGGAAAATGGCACCTGGGGCTGGAGCAGGAACACAGCCCGGCAGCCCGGGGCTTTCAACAGTCCTTCGCCCTGTTGGAAGGGGGTGCCGGTCACCTGGATGACCTGGGAATAGAGTCACCCAGGGCTACTTTTCGGGAAAACGGCGAGCTGGCGGAAATCCCGGAGCATTTTTATTCCAGTCGTTTTTATACGGACAAACTCATAGGGTATCTCGAGGCCGGGCGAGAGTCCGGGCGGCCATTTTTTGCCTACCTCGCCTACACGGCACCGCACTGGCCCTTGCAGGCACCGCAGGAATCCATAGCCGAATACAGCGGTCGCTACGCCATGGGCTATGACGCGCTGCACCAGCAACGCGTTGCCGCTGCAATTAAAGCGGGTGTAAGCCCCGCCAACAGCGTGATCCAACCGCGCAAGCAGGGTCAACCGGCCTGGGACCAGCTGAGCGACGAGCAGCGCAGGGTGGAGCAGCGCAAAATGGAGATCTATGCGGCGATGATAGATGATCTCGACGACCAGTTCGGACGCCTGATGGACTACCTCGCATCGACGGGCCAGTTGGACAACACGATCATTTTCTTTATGTCCGACAACGGCGCTGAGGGCGGGGACTTTGATTCCCATCCGCCCGTGTTCAGGGAGCACGCCAAAAACTGTTGTGATAACAGTTACGAGAACATGGGGCGCGCCAATTCCTATCTGTTTGCGGGGCCTAACTGGGCGCGTGCATCGGTGGGACCTTATCGCGATTACAAGGCCCATACCACGGAAGGGGGGATCAGGGCACCGGCCATCGTGCGGTACCCGGGCCTGGATGACCCCAATGGTCGGCTGGCAACATTTGCCACCGTAAAAGATGTGATGCCGACCCTGCTACGACTGGCCGGCCTGCCACTGCCGCAGGCTGAGGATCGGTTGCCGGTGACGGGCAGGTCGATCCTGGACCCCGGCGACGAGGCCGCCCCCGTCACCGGCTGGGAATTATTCGGCAACCGGGCACTGCGCGAAGGGGACTGGAAAATCGTGCACCTGCAGCCGCGCTTTGGTGGCTCCGGCTGGCAACTGTTCAATCTGGCTGAAGATCCGGGCGAACAACACGACCTGGCGACGAAACAACCCGAAAAAATGAAACAGCTGTTGCGGCTCTGGGAGCAGTACGAGCAGCAAAATCAGCTTGTATACCCGACTGCAGCGGGAGCTCACTGAAACAGTGCCCCTTGTGAAAACACAGTCGTGTTGAATTTTCTGGCATTTCCGGCGACGGCTGGAGCACAGCCGGCATGTCGTGAGGCTGCGACCGGATAAAGTGCTTCCCGGTGCCTAGCGCAGCGGTAGCGCCGTTTTATACCGCACCTGCTTGAGAGCAAAACTTGAGCGGATCTTTTCTACTTCCGGCATAGGTGACAATTGGTCGACGATAAACCGCTCTAATGCGGAAACATCAGGCATCACCACGCGAATCAGGTAGTCCGCGTCGCCGGTCATCAGGTAACACTCCATGACCTCGTCGTGTGTGCATACGCGTTGCTCGAAATCCCTGAGCAACTCGCGGTTTTGCGCTTTCAGGCTGATGAAAATAAAAACATTCAGGTTGAGCCCCAGGGGTATCGGGTCCAGTAGCGCCACGTATTGTCGAATCAGGCCGGTCGACTCCAGCCGCTTTGTTCGCGCCAGGCAGGGCGATGGGGAGAGGTTGATCCGCTGGGCCAGCTCGGTGTTGGTAATCTTGCTGTTCCGCTGTAACTCCCGAAGGATCTTTATATCGATGCCGTCCAATTCCATGGAAAATCCTTTTATACCGTAAATTATCTATTTTTCGGCATATTATGCTGCGAAAATAGCATGCTGCAACTAAACGCGGCGATTAAATTCGCGTGTGAAGCGCTAGACTGTCTTCTATGGAAGAGCTGGTATGAATCAGAACGACGAACAAAATTTTCAACCAGGTGATGATGACCAGGAACTGGCCGAGTGGTGTGAGGCGCTGCAGGCACTGGTGGTTCACGCCGGGCCCGGGCGCGCCCGCCAGATCCTCGATGCGATCTCCATTATCGCCCGCGATCCCTCCATTGGCTGGCAGCCGGTGCAGGGCACACCCTACGTCAATACCGTACCGGTAGACCGGCAACCGGTCTTTCCCGGAGATCTGGCCATCGAGGAGCGCCTGGTGTCACTGATGCGCTGGAATGCGCTGGCGATGGTGGTGCGGGCCAATATCGCCTACGGAGACCTGGGCGGGCACATCGCCAGTTATGCCAGTGCCGCTGACCTGTTTGAGGTGGGATACAACCATTTCTTTCGAGCGCGCAATCATCAATTCGGTGGGGACCTGGTGTTTTACCAGCCTCACTCGGCTCCCGGTGTCTACGCGCGGGCGTTCCTGGAAGGGCGCCTGAGTGAGAGCGATCTGCAGCATTACCGCCAGGAGGTAACGGCCAGTCGGGCCGGAATGCGGGGCCTCTCCAGCTATCCGCACCCCTGGTTGATGCCGGATTTCTGGCAGTTTCCCACCGGTTCCATGGGCATCGGCCCGGTCAGCTCCATTTTCCAGGCGCGCTTTATGCGTTACCTCCAGCACCGTAAATTACTGGATACTTCGGATCGCAAGGTCTGGGGTGTATTCGGCGATGGAGAAATGGACGAGCCCGAGAGCATGTCGGCCCTGACCCTGGCTGCCCGTGAAGGGCTGGATAACCTGGTCTGGGTGGTAAATTGTAACCTGCAGCGGCTGGATGGACCGGTTCGGGGCAACGGCCGCATTATTGATGAACTGGAAGCGCTGTTCAGCGGTGCCGGCTGGAATGTCATCAAGCTCGTTTGGGGCTCTGACTGGGACGGCCTGTTCGCCCGTGATACCGGGGGCGCATTGGTACGCGCCTTCGCGGATACTGTTGATGGCCAGTTCCAGACGTTTGCCGCCAAGGATGGCCGTTATAACCGGGATCAGTTTTTTGGCCAGAATGAGGCGCTCAGGCGACTTGCCGAGGGGCTTACCGATGAGCAAATTGATCATCTCAAGCGTGGTGGGCACGACCTCGTAAAAATTTACGCCGCCTACGATGCCGCGTTGCAGCATAGCGGACGCCCCACCGTGATCCTGGCCCAGACCAAGAAGGGTTATGGCATGGGTGAAGCGGGTCAGGGCAAGATGACGACGCACCAGCAGAAAAAACTGGATCGCGAGGATCTGATCGCGTTTCGCGATCGTTTCCAGTTGCCCCTGAGCGATGAAGAGGCCGAGACGCTGAGCTTCTACAAGCCGGCCGACGACAGCCCGGAAATGCGCTACCTGCATGAGCGCCGGCAGGCGCTGGGTGGTTGTATGCCGCGCCGGTCCGGTGCTGGCGATTCGGTACCGGTGCCGGAGTTGGCGCAATACGGCAAGTTCGCCATCGCCGCCGATGGTAAGGAAATGTCGACCACCATGGCTTTTGTGCGCATGATGGGAACATTGCTCAAAGATAAACAACTCGGGCCCAGGGTCGTACCGATTGTAGCGGATGAGGCCCGCACGTTTGGTATGGCCAACCTGTTCAAACAGGTGGGCATCTACTCCAGCGTCGGGCAGCGCTACCAGCCGGAGGATATCGGTTCCATTCTCAGTTACCGGGAGGCAATCGACGGGCAGATCCTCGAGGAGGGCATCAGTGAGGCGGGTGCGATCAGTTCCTGGGCGGCGGCGGCCACCAGTTACTCGGTGCACGGCGTCACCATGCTGCCTTTCTATATCTACTATTCGATGTTTGGCTTCCAGCGCATCGGTGATTTGATCTGGGCCGCCGCAGATCAGCGCGCCCGCGGGTTCCTGATGGGTGCTACGGCGGGTAAAACCACGCTCGGTGGCGAAGGGCTTCAACACCAGGATGGCCACAGCCACCTGATCGCGTCCACGGTACCCAACTGTCGGGCCTACGACCCGGCCTTCGCCGGCGAACTGGCGGTGATCCTGGACCACGGTATGCGCCAGATGCTGGAGCGGGACCAGGATGTTTTCTATTACATCACGGTGATGAATGAAAACTACCCTCAGCCCAGCCTTCCAGCGGGCGTCGAGCAGGACATCGTCAAGGGTATGTATTGCTATGCGCAGCAGAGCGCGGAAAAAGCTGACGGCAGGATACGCCTGCTGGGTTCGGGAACCATTGTGCTGGAGGTGATTGCAGCCGCCGCGCTACTCGCGCAGGACTGGAATATCGACAGTGAAATCTGGAACGTTACCAGCTTTACCGAGCTTGCCCGGGATGCGCGCAATGTCGAGCACTGGAACCGTTTGCATCCAGGGGAGCAGCGGCGCGCCAGCCACATCGCGCAATGTCTGGACGGAGAGTTACCGGTGGTCGCTGCCAGCGACTATGTTCGCGCCGTGCCACAATTGATTGCCTCTTACGTGAAGGCGGATTTCACAGTACTTGGAACCGATGGGTTTGGGCGCAGCGACACGCGCTCGGCACTGCGGGATTTCTTCGGCGTCGACAGGCATCACATTACCTTGGCCGCACTGACGACCTTGGCGGAGCAGGGTGTCATCGGCCACGAGTTGTGCGTACAGGCTATGGAGCGCTACGGCATAGATGTCGATACAGCTGCATCCTGGGAGTGCTGATTGCGCCGGCGCCTCCCCCCTCTATGGCATTGATTAGGTCGATTTACTGCATCGAAATTTACCATTTGGCGAGCGATATGCCGGACATGTACTATGTCTGAATCTCATGGAAACGGAATTACGGGAGGCTGATACCGGGCACGAAGCTCATCCTCAGCAGCTTGCGCCTCAGCACATTTTCCTGCTGGTATGGCCAAAGCTGGTGTAGTCTTTACTGACTGTGGTGAATTATAACTTTAACGATAAAAAGGTAATGACCATGCAATACAATAAGATGTTCGCCCGCACAGCCATCAGCGCTGCGATTCTCGTCCCCGCCTCATTGGCGCTTGCACAGTCCGGTAGTGGCAAGCTTGAAGAGACCGTCGTGACGGCAGAACGGCGGGTATCGACCGTACAGGACACTGCTTCGGCGATTACCGCTATTTCCGGAGAGTCGCTGGAACGATTGGGCGTGGCGGCACCGGAAGACCTGATGAAAACTACCCCCGGCCTGTATGCCAACACCGCCGGTGCCAACCAGATGCAGTTTTACATCCGCGGGGTGGGTAATTTTGCCGCCAACACCTTTGCCGAGGGCGCCGTGGCCTTCAGTCTGGACGGGGTGTACCTGTCCAGGTCGTCCACCTATGCTGGGCTGTTCTTCGATCTCGACCGGGTGGAGGTACTCAAAGGGCCACAGGGCACCCTGTACGGTCGCAATGCCACCGGGGGCGCTATCAACCTCCTTACCACCCGGCCCGAGATCGGCGGCGAATTCGGCGGCTATGTGCGCGGCGAGTTGGGCAACGAGAATCACGTGCTGGTCAATGCCGCTGCCAATATCCCGGTGTCCGATACCTTCGCCCTGCGGGCGGCGGCCCAGGTGCTAGATCACGACGGCTACATGGCGGACGGCACCGGGGATGCGGGATCCTGGAGCGGAAGGCTGTCGTCACTTTATGAACCCAATGACAGACTAAGCCTGCAACTGATCGTTGATTACCAGAACGTGGACGATAATGGCTCCGGCGGTACCATTATCGGGCCCAATCCCGCTTTCAAGGGAGACTATATCGGCAGCGACGCCTGGTCCGTGGGTGCGACGTCCCCCGAGGCCAACGCGCTGCTGGTCGCCAATAGCGGCTTCATATCTCGCAGCCCACTGGGAGACCCTAAACCATCGAATGAGGTGGAGACCACAGGCGTTATTGCGCAACTGGACTGGGAGCTCGATATCGGCACGCTTACAGCACTGGGCGCTTACCGCGACTCCAGTTACAACTATATCAACTACACACCGGGATTTTTGTTGGACGTGGATGAGGACGCGGACCAGAGCAGCCTCGAGGTGCGCCTGGCCAGCAACGCGGATACGGGAATGCAATGGGTGGTTGGAGCTTACTACTTCAATGAAGACATCAAGACCGACTCGTTCTATTTACAGCAGGCGAACTACCCCGGTGCCAACCCATTCGAGAATTCCACCCGTCTGGGCCCCAAGCTTAATACAGAGACCTGGGCAGTGTTCGGCCAGCTGACTGTACCGGTAGGTGATCAGCTGCGGCTGGTGGCTGGCCTGCGCTATACGGACGAGCAGAAAACCATGGACGGTGATGTCAGCAGTGACCCGATCTTCTCCGGGCCTGTCGTCGTCGAGTACCCGCTGGTCGGGGATGAGAGCTGGACCGATACCACCTGGAAGGCAGGCGTGGAGTACGACCTCAGCGACGACAGTATGCTCTACGCCAATGTAGCCACCGGCTTCAAGGCGGGTGGGTTTTACGCCGAGCAAGCGCAATACGGCAACAGCTATGATCCGGAGGAGTTGATCGCCTACTCGATTGGCAGCAAGAATCGATTCATGGACGATAGCCTGCAGCTTAATGCGGAAGCCTTTTACTGGGATTACACCGATCACCAGGAGTCACACCTTGTCGACGGCGCCGGCGGCTACAACCTGTTTGTCACCGAGAATATCGGTACAGCCGAAATCTGGGGGCTGGATCTCGAATCTGAATTCCTGCCCACCGCCAGGGATCGCATCAGTTTGCAGCTACAATACCTGCACAACGAATTCACTGAGTTTCAGTACGAGACCTTCGCGGTAGGCCCGCCCAACGTGGGGTGTCCTACCACGCTAAAAGAGGGCAACACCTACCTGGTTAACTGTGACGGCTTCGATGGCATCCGGTCACCGGAATGGGCCGGTACCCTGGGCTACCAGCACATATTTGCTGTTGGTGAGGGCGAGCTGGTACTCGATCTGCGCGCACAGTATACCGACAGCACTTATAACGCCATCGAGTATCTGGAAGAACAGCTGCAGGACAGCTACACCTGGTACGACGCGTCCCTGACCTGGTACTCCGCCGGTGATCGTTATTCGCT
>JAHEBL010000151.1 GCA_024642265.1 Haliea sp.
TAATCGGCCCGCTCATGCTGGAACAGGCGCAGCTCGGCCAGCACCAGCCTGGCGACCAACTGGACCATCAGGGCGTGATTCTCCCGGCGAATACCTTCCAGCCCCGCGGTGATTTGCCCATACAGGGCGTCCCGCTCAGCAGTACTGATTGCATCGGGCAGTTCCACACTGAAACTATATTGCTCGCATTCGCTGAGCTGGGCGTATGTCCGGGTAAGCTGGCTCACCGCGAAGTCGATCAGGCGATCATCCGCCCCGCGGGCTGCAAGGAGTGAGCGCAGCTCCCGATCAAGGAAGGCCAGGCCCTGGGCCTGTCGTGAAGGGAACTCGAGGATTTCTCCCATCCGGTGGCATCCCGCTACAGTAGTAGTGCGGCCAGTGTAGCGGACCGCCGGCAGCTGTGAAAAGCGGGCCGGGCAGCGAGGACCGGGAAAAAACGCCTAGAGGGGGCGTATCAGGTTGGACAGGCGCGGATCAGGGTTGGCGGCGCGGCGCAGGATGACCACCACGTTGCCGATGCTCTGCACCAGTTCGGCGCCGGAACGGTCGCAGATCTCCTGCGCCACCGCGCTGCGGGCTTCCCGTGATCCCACGGCCAGCTTGACCTTGATCAGCTCGTGGTCGCCCAGGGCGCGCTCCAGCTCGGCAAGTACACTCTCGGTCAGGCCGTTGCCGGCGACGGTGACCACCGGGTGGAGCTTGTGGCCGATGGCCCGCAGCTGTTTGATGTCCTGATTCGTTTTCTTGCTCATCTTCAATCCAAGGTACAATAACGCCGGCAGGCGCCCGAAGGGGCGTGCATTCTACACATTTGGCCTCCGATACGAAACTGACCCATGGCGAAGAAGAAATCTTCCAGCAAGGCCTGGTTGAAGGAACACCGGGACGATCCCTATGTCCAGCAGGCCCAGCGGGAGGGCTACCGTTCGCGCGCCTGTTACAAGTTGCTGGAGATCCAGGAGCGGGATCGGCTGATCAGGCCCGGTATGACAGTGCTCGACCTCGGCAGTGCCCCCGGGGGCTGGTCCCAGGTGGCGGTGGCCCTGGTGGGGCATTCGGGCCGGGTTATCGCATCGGATATCCTGCCCATGGACACCCTGGCCGGGGTGGAATTTATCGAGGGGGACTTCACCAGCGACGAGGTGTTCCGACAGATCCTGGACGCTCTTGGTGACTCCCCGGTAGATCTGGTGATTTCTGACATGGCCCCCAATATGAGCGGGATGAGCGCGGTAGACCAGCCGCGCTCTATCTACCTGGTTGAGCTGGCACTGGATATGGCCCGGCAGGTGCTGGCACCGGGTGGTGCGTTCATCAGCAAGGTATTCCAGGGCGAGGGCTTTGACGAGCTGTTTCGCGAGACCAGGGATTCCTTTGGCAAGGTCCTTACCCGCAAGCCGAAAGCCTCCAGGCCCAGATCCCGCGAAGTGTACCTGGTGGCCAAGGATTTCCGGGGTGCCTGAGACCGGGCTTTCCTGTCCTTGAAACATGGAGAGATGACCCCAAGTATAGTAAATTGGCACCGAAATCGATTTTTGTGCGTATCAAGCAAGGGGGAGTGTGGATTCCCCTGGTCTCCCGCCGATGTTGCGGGTGTTGGCTATAATTAACGGAGCGAGAGGCTGTCACATCTTTCCCGATCCGCCTGGGTAACAGGGCCGGGTCGATGGGGAAACCTGCCCCGGGATCCTTGGTGAGGTAACAGTATTGAACGACATGGTTAAAAACTTATTACTTTGGCTGGTTATTGCCGCGGTCCTGCTGTCGGTATTCAACAATTTCAATATGAAAAGCCAGTCCGAGCAGGTGGGCTACTCCGAGTTTATCCAGGAGATCCAGAGCGACCAGGTGAAGCGCGTGGTGGTGGATGGCCTCACCATCTCCGGTGAACGCTACGATGGCACCAGTTTCGAGACCATCCGGCCGATGGTCGAGGACCCCAAGCTGATCGACGACCTGCTGGAGCACAAGGTGGTGGTCGAGGGCCGCAAGCCCGAGCAGCAGAGTGTCTGGAGCCAGTTGCTGGTAGCCAGCTTCCCCATTCTGATCATTATCGCCGTGTTCATGTTTTTCATGCGCCAGATGCAGGGCGGGGCGGGCGGCCGCGGTGGCCCGATGAGTTTTGGCAAGAGCAAGGCACGCCTGCTGGGTGAGGACCAGATCACCACGACCTTCGCCGATGTGGCGGGGGTGGACGAGGCCAAGGAGGACGTCAAGGAGCTGGTGGAATTCCTGCGCGACCCGAGTCGCTTCCAGAAGCTGGGTGGCCGTATTCCCCGGGGTGTGCTGATGGTCGGTCAGCCCGGTACCGGTAAGACCCTGCTGGCCAAGGCCATAGCGGGAGAGGCCAAGGTGCCGTTTTTCACCATATCCGGTTCCGACTTTGTTGAAATGTTCGTGGGCGTGGGCGCATCCAGGGTGCGTGACATGTTCGATCAGGCCAAGAAGCAGTCGCCCTGCATCATTTTCATTGATGAGATCGATGCCGTGGGTCGTCATCGTGGCGCAGGCCTGGGTGGCGGGCACGACGAGCGGGAACAGACACTCAACCAGCTGCTGGTGGAAATGGACGGTTTCGAAGTCAATGACGGCGTCATTGTCATCGCCGCAACCAACCGCCCCGATGTGCTGGACCCGGCCCTGTTGCGCCCTGGCCGGTTCGATCGCCAGGTGGTGGTAGGCCTGCCGGATATCCGCGGCCGGGAGCAGATTCTGAAGGTACATATGCGCAAGGTGCCGCTGGCCGAGGATGTCGAGGCCAGCAAGATCGCCCGCGGTACCCCCGGTTTCTCCGGTGCCGACCTGGCAAACCTTGTCAATGAGGCAGCCCTGTTCGCGGCGCGCTCCAACGTGCGCACCGTGGGTATGGCCCAGTTCGAGATGGCCAAGGACAAGATCATGATGGGCGCCGAGCGCAAATCGATGGTCATGTCCGAGGACGAGAAGCGCAACACCGCTTACCACGAGGCGGGCCACGCTATCGTCGGCCGTCTCCTGCCAGAGCACGACCCGGTCTACAAGGTGAGCATCATTCCCCGGGGGCGCGCCCTTGGGGTCACCATGTTCCTGCCGGAAGAGGACCGCTACAGTCACAGCCGGCGTTTCATCATCAGCCAGATCTGCAGCCTGTTTGGCGGACGCATCGCCGAAGAGATGACGCTCGGCAAGGATGGCGTGACCACCGGCGCGTCCAACGATATACAGCGGGCGACCGAAATCGCCCGCAAGATGGTTACCCAGTGGGGGCTGTCCGAGAAGATGGGCCCGCTGATGTACGACGAGGTGGATGAGCAGGTGTTCCTGGGGCGCAGCGCGGGCCAGACTCACAAGGCCCTGTCCGGCGAAACCGCCAAGATGATCGATGAGGAAGTGCGCAGTATTATTGATGAGTGCTATGCCAAGGCCCAGAAACTGCTGGAAGACAACGTGGACAAGCTGCACGCAATGTCAAAGGCCCTGATGCTTTACGAGACCATCGATTCGAACCAGATCGACGATATCATGGCAGGGCGAGAGCCCCGGGAACCGGCTGACTGGGGTGGTGACTCCGGTAATGACGCGCCGGGTGCCGGCGCCACCAAGCCCCGCAAGGACACCGGTAGCCCGATCGGCGGACCAGCCAGCGAGCATTAGCGCCGGCCCGGATAGTGTCCTGTCCACCTGAACAACGCGCCCGGGCACTGCAATGTGCCGGGCGTCTCCTTGATCTCTCCCGCCCGGCTATCATGGGCGTTATCAACACCACCCCTGACTCCTTTGCCGATGGCGGCACCCTCTACCACTCTGCGCGACTGGACCTGGATCTGGCCATGGCCCGGGCCCGGGACATGGTCGATGCGGGTGCCGCTATCCTCGACATCGGCGGCGAGTCGACCCGGCCGGGGGCCGCGGCCGTCTCGCCCGGGGAGGAAATGGACCGCGTGCTGCCCCTGGTGGAGAGGATTGCCGCCGAATTGGATGTGATCGTTTCCGTGGATACCAGCTCGCCGGGCCTGATGGCGGCGGCCGCCGGGGCTGGTGCTGGCCTGTTGAACGATGTGCGGGCACTGGGGCGTGAGGGGGCGCTGGCGGCAGCGGCAGCCACCGGATTGCCGATCTGCCTGATGCATATGCGTGGCGAGCCGGCTACTATGCAGCAGGCGCCAAGCTACACGGATGTGGTGGCCGAGGTCGCGGATTTCCTGCGCGATCGAATCGCGGCCTGTGCCGGCGCTGGCATCGACCAGCAGCGACTGGTACTCGATCCGGGCTTTGGCTTTGGCAAGACGGTGCAGCACAATCTGCAGCTGTTGCAGGGCCTGCCCCGCCTCGCGGGCCTGGGTCTGCCGCTGCTGGTGGGCCTTTCTCGCAAGTCATTGATTCAGAAGTTGATTGGTCGTCCGGTTGAGGAGCGGCTGCCAGCCAGCCTGGCCCTGGCGGTGCTGGCTGTGGAACGCGGCGCGGCGATTGTAAGAACACACGACGTGGCCGCTACGGCGGATGCGGTGGCCATGTGGACGGCCTTGAAGGAAGAGGGAGAGCTATGAAGAAGCGCTATTTTGGTACCGACGGTATTCGCGGTTCGGTGGGGGACGGCCCTATCACGCCGGATTTCATGCTCAAGCTGGGCTGGGCCAGCGGTCGTGTCTTTGCCCGGGAAGCCGGTGGCGAGGGCCGCTGCACCGTCATCATCGGCAAGGACACCCGGGTGTCGGGCTACATGTTCGAGTCCGCCCTTGAAGCGGGCCTGGTGGCGGCGGGGGTTAACGTCAAGTTACTCGGGCCGATGCCGACCCCGGCGGTAGCGCTGATGACGCGCAGCCAGGCGGCGGTGGCGGGCATAGTCATCAGTGCCTCTCACAACCCTTTTTATGACAACGGCATCAAGTTCTTCTCCGCCGAGGGCTCCAAGCTGTCCGACGAGATCGAGCTGGCCATCGAGGCCGAGCTGGAGCAGGCCCTGACAACGGTACGCTCGCGCGATATCGGCAAGGTGCTGCGGGTGGTGGACGCGGCCGGGCGCTATATCGAGTTCTGTAAATCCACTGTGCCCGAGGGCTTCAATCTGCGCGGGATGCGGATTGCAGTTGACTGCGCCAACGGCGCGACATACCACATCGCACCCAGTGTATTCAGCGAGCTGGGCGCAGAGGTAACCAGCATCGGCATACAGCCCGATGGCTTCAATATCAATGAAGGCGTGGGCTCCACCGACACTGCGGCGCTCTCGGCACTGGTGCGCGAACGGGGTGTTGACCTTGGCATCGCCTTTGACGGGGATGGCGACAGGGTGCTGTTTGTCGATGGTGCCGGCGAGCTGGTGGACGGTGACGAGCTCATCTATATGATTGCGATGTACCGCCTGGTCAACGGCTACGGTGACGCGGGTGTGGTCGGTACCCTGATGTCCAATCTCGGTCTGGAACTGGCGCTGAAAGGCGAGGGCCTGGAGTTCGTCAGGGCCCAGGTAGGTGACCGCTATGTGAAGGAGCGCATGGAGGCGGAGGGCTGGTTCCTGGGTGGAGAGTCCTCGGGGCATATTATCTGCTCGGACGTGACGACCACGGGCGACGGCATTGTCGCCGCCCTGCAGGTTCTGGTGGCGCTGAAGGATTCCGGGCAAAACCTCGCCGGTTTCCGCTCCGGAATGAAGAAATTTCCCCAGCGGATGATCAATGTCACCGTTGCCGGTAAGGTAAATCTCGCGGATTACCCGGCAGTGGCCGCCGCGGTGGCGCGGGTGGAAGCACAGTTGGGGGAGCGCGGCCGGGTGTTGCTGAGGCCTTCCGGCACCGAGCCCCTGATCAGGGTGATGGTTGAGGGCGAGGACGCCGCCGAGGTGGACGCCCTGTGCGCCGAGCTGGCCGCCGATGTCGAACGCGAGTTGGGTTGAGGACGGGCCGCGGCCTTTGTGGAGGCGGTGCGCCTCCGCCCCATTCACCTTGTAACGCAGCGGTATCTTGGGTAAGATTGCGCCGCTTTTTGAGCCGGGAGGCCGTATGCGCCAGACACTTGTCGTAGGTAACTGGAAAATGCATGGTTCCCGGGCCAGCGTGGCTGCATTGCTGGGAGAAGTGGTTGGCTCCCTGCCTGCCGGGGCAGCCGAAACGGCTGTTTGCCCCAGTTACGTGCACCTGGCACAGGCCCTGGAGCTTTGTGAGGGGTCTGCGGTGGCAGTGGGAGCACAGGACTGCAGTCATATGCAGTCAGGCGCCTACACCGGCGAAGTGTCGGCACAGATGTTGGTCGACATGGGTTGTCGCTGGGTAATTCTCGGTCACTCCGAGCGCCGCCAGTATCATTCCGAGTCCGATAACCTGGTGGCAGCCAAGCTGGGTGCGGCGATAGAGGCCGGGTTACGGCCGATAGTGTGCGTGGGCGAAACCCGCGAACAACGGGAAAGCGGCGAGGAAGAAATCGTCGTGGCCCGGCAGTTGCGCGGTGCGCTGGACGGCCAGATCAGCCTTGCCGGACTGGTGGTGGCTTATGAGCCGGTCTGGGCGATCGGGACCGGATTGACTGCCAGTCCGGAGCAGGCCCAGGCCATGCACGCGTTTATCCGCAAGTGTCTGGTTGACGTGAACGGCATTGATGCCGATGCAACCCGGGTCTTGTACGGTGGCAGTGTAAAGGCCGATAACGCGGCTGAATTGTTTGCACAACAGGATATAGACGGCGCTCTCGTGGGGGGCGCAGCACTGAAGGCCGGGGATTTCCTGGCGATTGTCGGCGCCGGACACGGATAACCAGGCGCATAAACGCAAGCATCGAGGTGCTCCCGCGGGGGCAATAGGTATATGGAACAGATTATTTTGGTAGTGCACTTGCTGGTTGCCCTGGCCATCATCGGCCTGATCATGCTGCAGCAGGGCAAGGGTGCGGATATGGGCGCCTCCTTTGGCGCGGGGGCTTCCCAGACCCTGTTCGGCTCCAGCGGCAGCGGCAATGTGCTCACCAGCGCCACGGCCTGGCTGGTGGCCCTGTTTTTCGCCAGCAGCTTCAGTCTGGCCCTGTTGGCTAACCAGAAGTCGGCGGTGGTGAATGACCTGGATCTGGAGATTCCTACCGGTGTAGAGTCCTCCCAGGTAGAGGCGGCGGCACCGGCGGCGGTGCAGGAACTGCCGGTAATAGAGAACGATGCGCCGGCGGTGGTAGCGCCTGAAGAGGATGTGCCGGCGCTGGATCAGTAAAAACAAGCCGAAGTGGTGGAATTGGTAGACACGCCATCTTGAGGGGGTGGTGAGCTATGCTCGTGCGGGTTCAAGTCCCGCCTTCGGCACCATTAT
>JAHEBL010000152.1:0-1472 GCA_024642265.1 Haliea sp.
GTTCAGCCCTGGTATCAGGGCTGGACGAAATCCGTCACTTCGAGGTTGAAGCCCGACAGGGCGTTGAAATGCACCGGCGCCGACATCAGGCGCATTTTGCCTATGCCCAGTCGTTTGAGGATCTGTGACCCGGTGCCGATGACGCGGTAGTTCTGGATGCCCTCGGAGCTGGTGGGGCCGGCAACGCCCGTAGCCTCGGGGAAGCTCAACACCTCGGCCAGGCTCTGCTCGGCGCTGGTGTGCTGGCCGATCAGTACCATGGCGCCGCTGCCGTGGTCGGCGATATAGCGCATGGACCTGCGATAGGACCAGCCGGGTTCGACCCCGGAGATCCGGGTGCCCAGTACGTCCCGCAGTGTATTGATCGTCTGTACCCGCACCAGCGTTTCGCGCTCCTCGCTGATTTCGCCCAGGGTCAGGGCGTAATGCACGGTGTCATCGACCAGGTCCAGGAAAGTGTGCAGCTCAAACTCGCCGAACTCGGTGGGCACCTTCTTGCTGCTGCGCAGGTCCACGGACTGTTCGTGCAGGGCCCGGTACTGGATCAGGTCGGCGATGGTACCCATGCGCAACTGGTGTTTGGCGGCAAATTCTTCCAGCTGGGGCCGGCGCGCCATGGTGCCGTCCTCGTTCATGATTTCCACGATAAGCGCCGCCGGTTCAAAGCCGGCCATGCGTGCCAGGTCCACGCCCGCCTCGGTGTGGCCGGCCCGGCGCAGCACACCGCCGGGTTTGGCTACCAGCGGAAAGATATGGCCAGGCTGCACGATATCGGCGGGTCCGGCATCCGGCGCTACCGCCTGCAACACGGTATGCGCACGCTGCACCGAACTGATGCCGGGCCCCTTGCGTTCGGCTGCATCGATGGACACGGTGAAGTTGGTCTCGTGCTGGGAGCGGTTGTTGCGCACCATCAGCGGCAGCTGTAACTGGCGTGCCCGCTCGTCAGTAATGGGCATGCAAATCAGGCCGCAGGCCTCGCTGGAGAAAAATGTGATGATTTCCGGGGTGACCGCTTCTGCTGCGATGATCAGGTCGCCCTCGTTTTCACGGTCTTCGTCATCCATGAGGATAACCATTTTGCCGTCGCGAATGTCATCAAGAATATCGGGGACGCTACTGAGAGCCATGCAGACTGCCTCGGGAAGGAAGAGAGGGAAATGGCGGCACCATCAGGTACCGCCGCAGCACTAGATTAATTCGATGCCCACCGCCGTGGCTTCGCCGCCGCCGATGCACAGTGCGGCCACACCACGCTTCTTGCCGTGTTTTTTCAGCGCATGCATCAATGTGACAATAATCCGCGATCCGGTGGAACCGATCGGGTGTCCCTGGGCGCAGGCCCCGCCATGAACGTTTACCCTGGCGTGATCCAGGCCCAACTCGTCAATAGCCAGCATGGTCACCATTGCAAAGGCCTCATTGATTTCGAACAGGTCGACATCCTTGGCACTCCAGCCGGTCTTCTCGAA